>JACUTW010000142.1 GCA_014859605.1 Desulfuromonadales bacterium | reverse complement strand
AAATGTCGGGTTACGCTGCGCTAACCCGACCTACCTTATTAAGGAGATTGCCCATGTTCCGACTCATCCCGCTCGTTCTTTCCCTGCTCCTTCTCTCCGCCTGCTCAACCGTGCCGATCACCGGCCGCTCCCAGCTCAATCTCATCCCCGGCTCGTCGATGCTGGCCATGAGTGCCCAGGAGTACGGGACATTCCTCAAGGAGAACAAGCTCAGCACCAACCCGGAGCAGACAGCGACGGTCAAGCGGGTCGGGACACGCATCCAGCAGGCGGTCGAACGCTACTTTGCCGATGCCGGCCTGCTGAGTCATCTCGCTGATTACCAGTGGGACTTCAACCTGGTCGAAGATCCGCAGGTCAACGCCTGGTGCATGCCCGGCGGCAAGGTCGTCGTTTATACCGGTCTCTTGCCAGTCACCGGCGATGATGCCGGACTGGCCGTCGTCCTCGGCCACGAAATCGCCCATGCCATTGCTGAACACGGCAATGAGCGGATGAGTCAGGGATTGATCACGCAGATGGGGGGGATAGCACTCTCAACGGCGATGGCGACGAAGTCGGCAGCGACACAACAACTCTGGATGTCGGTCTACGGTGTCGGCGCCCAATATGGAGCGATTCTCCCCTACGGGCGCCTGCAGGAGAACGAAGCCGATCAGCTCGGACTGGTCTTCATGACCATGGCCGGCTATGATCCGCATGCCGCTATCAGCTTCTGGGAACGGATGGCGGCACAAAAAGGGGGGCAAGCACCGCCGGAATTTCTCAGCACCCACCCTTCCGACGCTACCCGCATCGCCCGGATTAAAAAAGAGATTCCGGGCGTGCTGGCGAAGTACGGGAAATAACCCTCACACCACCAATTCCTCGATGTCGTCGAAATCGAGCTGACGCTCGGCCATGCTGTAGATCAGGTCGATCTTTTCTTTATCCTCGGCGGTCGTCTTCGAAACGTCGTTGGACAGAATGGTAAAGGTCTCGGAGTTGGTGATCATCGTCCGCAGATAAGGAACCCCTGAATCATCGATGATCTGCTGGGTAATCTTCGAAATCGGGTTCAGTCCGGCGATGAGCAGTCCAGCGATCTTCCTTTGATATTCGGGAAGATGATAAAGGGACGAGGTCGTCACCAGGAGTTCATCGCGGGAAGAGTTGACCATCAGCAGGGTTGAATCTTCGAGGAGATCGATAACCCGCTGTGACGAAGCGGCGCCAAGTTGCTGGTGGAGGATAATCCGCTGCGCTTCCTGCGGGGTGGCGCGCAACGGTTCGCCGAGAACTTTCGCCACCCGGTTCAGGGTCGGATTGGCGAGGAGGGGTGCGTAGTCAAAGCCGATGCGTAGCGGCACTCCCATACGGGCAAAGGCGAGGGAGAGGTAGTGCAGACTCTGCTCGCGCTTAGCCGGATCGACCTTGTTGGTCAGCACCAGCTTGACTTCGACTCCGGCCTGGCGGAAGAGGGCGATATTGAGGGCCGCCGAATCGACGACATTGCCGATGCCGCCGCCGGTGACGATCATGACCGGCGCACCGGTGATTCTGGCCACCTCGGCATTACTGAGATCGAAGATCGAGCCGACGCCGCCATGGCCGGATCCTTCGATCACGATAAAATCATATTGTCGCTCAAGTTCGTCCAGAGCACTGCGGATCTTGGCATGCAGGGCGGCGCTGGTAAATTTGCCATCGAGAAAAGCGCGGGTAGTGGCGCGGTCGACCACGACCGGGGAAAGGAGGGTGGGATCCTGCTCGAGCCCGAAGATCTCAGCGGTGAGGGCAGCGTCCTTATCGACGATCACCCCGCGGTATTCAGCGGGTTTCGGTCCGAAGGGCTTCATAAAGCCGACCCGGCCCTTGCCGTATTTTTTGCTGGCCAGATACAAAAGCGAGAGACTGGTCGTCGTCTTGCCACAATCTTTTCCGGTAGCAGCGACAAAAATCTTGCGAGCCATAGCGGTCTCTTCCCCTTTCTTGTCCGTTCAGATCAAAACGTTCCCTTTAGCGCGCCGAGCATACCTGTTTTTTTCTCTTGAGGCAAAATGATTGCAGCAGGAATACGTATTTTCAGCAAAAGCATTCAGCACACGGATAAAATCTGATTTGACGGATTTTTACGGATTCAATCCTGATCTATCTGTCTTTTATCCGTCGCATCCGTGTCAATCCGTGTCAATCCGTGTGAAATGCTCTTTCCCGGATTATTAAGGAGACCTCCGCATGCCCCTCGTCGACCTGCGTAGCGACACCGTCACCCGCCCCTGCCCGCAAATGCGCGCCGCCATGGCTGCCGCCGAGGTCGGCGATGACGTCTACGGCGAAGATCCGACGGTCAATCGTCTCGAAGCCTTCGCAGCGGAAAGATTCGTGCCCTCTTTGTCAGCAGCGGCACCCAGGGGAATCTCCTGGCCCTCCTGGCCCTCCTGGCCC
>JACUTW010000067.1 GCA_014859605.1 Desulfuromonadales bacterium | reverse complement strand
CCCTCGCCTACGACGACAACGGCAGCGCTCAGCCGTGCATCCCGAGTTGGTCGCAGAAGTTTCCGGCTGGATCTCGGCCACTGACCCGCGCGGCGCCGCGGCCGGTCTGATCGCTCTGCGGGATCGGAAGGATTATCTCCCTCTGCTTGGTGCCATTCAGCAACCGGCGCTGGTGATCGGCGCTGAGCAGGATCAGGCGATTCCGGGTGAGCAACCGCGTTTGCTTGCAGCCGGGCTTGCGGATGCGAATCTGGCAATTTTGCAGGGCGGCGGGCATCTGGTCAACCTCGAGCAACCGCACGGTTTCAATGCAGCGATAAAGGAGTTTCTGGCGGGATTATAATCGCCGGAGGCAGCCCCCCCCCCATTGCGCCGGACCCGGAAACTGACGCTAACCGAATTGGTGACAGAGATATTGATTGCTTGATGAACTCATGGTCTGGAAGGAAGAGGGTTCAAGCCGCATGCCACTGTGGCGGTGGGTTTGGCGGTTGATCGTTAAGCCGGGGGGTGTCGGGAAATGATCAAAGTTTCTTTCTTGCAAACATTTAGTATAATATTTATTATACAAAACTAAATTATACTAAATGAGGTGAGTCATGCGCTTCGTCAGTAGAACAGAAGAACTGGCTTTTTTACATAAGTACCACGAAAAATCTGGTTTTCAGTTTATCCCGCTCTACGGCCGACGACGGGTCGGTAAGACCCGTTTAGTGCGTGAATTCATCCGGGACAAACGGGCCATCTATTTCCTTGCCGACAGCGTGACCGAGGGGGAGCAACTGCGCAACCTGGGATGCGAAGTCGGTGAATTCTTCGGCGACACCATCCTTGTTGAGTCAGGCTTTCGGGATTGGCAGCAATTCTTCCGCTATCTCAAGGAGAAGGCTGAGCACGAGAGGCTTGTCGTCGTCATTGATGAGTTCCCTTATCTGGTGAATTCCAACAAAGGGATTTCCTCCATCTTTCAAAAGGGGATCGACACCCATCTCAAGGAAAGCAATGTCTTCCTGATCCTCCTGGGATCGAGCATCGGCATGATGGAAGAGGAGGTGCTCTTTTACAAGGCGCCGCTCTACGGCCGACGCACCGCCTCTCTGGAAGTTCGCGAAATGCCATTCACCGCGTTGGCGGAATTTTTCCCCGAGACCAATTTACAGCAGAGACTGGAAATCTATGGGGTTTTTGGTTCCATCCCGGCTTATATTGAACGGCTCGACGTCAGTCGTAACATCCAGTGTGCCATCAACGACCTCGTTCTGGACCGTGGGTCGTTTCTTTATAACGAAGTTGAATTTTTGCTGCGGGAAGAGTTGCGCGAACCTCGCAACTATTTTGTGATTCTCCGTGCCATCGCCCAGGGAAAGCGGAAGATGTCAGAGATTATCAATAACACTGGCCTTGAGAAGTCGCATTTGGCACGGTATCTCGATATCCTCCGCTCACTGCGTTTTGTCGACAAGGAAATCCCGGTCACGGAAAGATATCCCGACAAGAGTCGGCTTGGCCTCTACCGATTGCATGATCGTTATTTTTCCTTTTGGTTCAAATATGTCTTCCCGCACCGGAGCCGGCTTGAAATCGGCAATACCGACTATCTGCTCGGTAAGATAAGGGAAACATTTGATCAACATTTATCTTTTGTCTATGAGGATGTCTGTCGTGAACGCTGTCTGGAGTTACTCAAGGCCGGTACGATGACTTTCTCGACTATCGGCAGATGGTGGCTAAAGAACGAAGAAATTGATCTCGTGGCGCTGGATGAGGAGGGCGGGACGATCTGGTTTGGCGAATGCAAATGGAGCATAAATCCGGTCGGTGAGGATATCTACCGCGACTTGCAACGCAAGACAAAACTTGTTTTATGGGGTAGGGAGACACGACAGGAGCGTTTTATCCTCTTCAGCAAGAGCGGATTTACAGATGCGATGCGAAAGTTGGCTCTTCAAGATGAAGTTCTGCTGGTTGCTGGCTGGGAGCTGCTTTAGTGCCGTGGCAATTTTTGCCAGTTTTGACCGGTTAGATCATTGCAGGAAGGCATTCATAGCCTTGCATTTTTCCCATCACCCGAAGGGGCGGATGAGGGGTTCTTTTGGCTGTGCATAAAACTAACCGGACGATACTGCAGTTGATGCCACATTTATAGAACAAATAAGCCGTCTGTCCAGCATGATTGGGATAGACGGCTTTATTTGTAGTGACCGGCGGGTAGGGGATAAAATGATTTTGAAAAGCGGTGTCTTAATGTTACCTTGGCATCCCTTGCAGGCTCTTTAAAATCCCACTATCAATTGGAATCCCGATGAAAAAAACCTTTAAAACGACCCATCCCAAGATCAAAGTTCCCCGGCTCTTTGAAGCGATCAAGCATGAAGTGAAAAAATACATCCAAAGAGAACGGCGAAAGCCGCTCCCCCCTGGCGTCGATTTTTGGGATTTTGACTGTCGCTACGGTGTCGATGAAACCAGCAGTGAGGTGATTCATTTGTCGGCGATTAACAAGTCGATTTCTTCGGCTGAAGAGCAGCAGCTTGCATCCTTTTATCTGGAAATTCTCGTCAAACCGGGGTATCGCAGTAAAAAACCCCAGGAATAGCACTGTAACAATCGCTGTATAACCAAAAGAGGGCCGGCTATCATCAAGTAGCCTGCCCTCTTTTCTTTTTTTGGTAGACCGCAAAGCGGTCATCTTTTCGGTGAAGGTCAATTCCTGTCGCGTTCCCGGTCTTTTTCTTGTTCTTTTCTCTCCCTATTTTTCTGGCTTTTATCCCTGTCCTGCTCTTGTGGCCTTGTTCTTTGTTGCTCGCGTTGGTGGACAGTTTCTGGCTGTTGCTGGACTTTCCGCACTGCTGAGCCCGACCAGGCCGGGGAACTGGACGGTGGCTGCTTGCGTCTGTCATCCGGGGCGACCTGCCGGCGCGGTGGTTCACGCTGGTCCTGCCGTTGACTCACGCTTCTTGGTCCTGTTTCCTGCCCTCGGGCCTGCGGCTCCGGGCCGGGCATTTTTTGTTCTAACCGCGGCTGAATGCGCTCGCGGACCATTGTGTCCCGGGGTTGGTAACGGTAATTTTGCTGATGCAGAACCGGCTGCTGCTCCACCCGGGGATAGCGATCCCCCGAATACTGCCGTTGGTTACTGCCGACTATTAAAGTATAGCAGTCGCATCGATGGGAGCAACCGTCGCCGCTGGAAAAATCTGCCTAACTTTGCAGCGATGGCAACTTTACAATTCACTGAAACCATTTAAGCTTTCCAAGGATAGAAACTTTAAAACAGGTGCCATCAATATATCCGCGCGAATTCGAGCCGGAGGGCTGAAGGACGAACAATGGCTGTAGGCAATCTTATCGGTTATTTCGCGACCCCGCAGGAAGCCAGGAAAGCTCTGCGGATGCTGGCGCGGCACGGCTTTCGCCGCACCGTTCTGGTCCATAAGGATAGTGACGGCGGCATCCATACAACAGACCCTTTCCTTTGGCGCCGTGTCCTCGCAGTCCCTCTGCTTGCTGCTCTCTTCGGCGGCATTGCCGGCCTGGTTGCCCGACTTCTGCTTTGGCCGCAGTCTCTTTTCGCCTGGCACCATCCGCCTTTTTTGGCGGTGATCCTGGTCGGTGCCGGCAGCGGCGTTCTGGTGGCACTGCTCGGGTTGCGACGAAGCCGTTATGGTGTCGAGCCGAAAATCATGCGGGCTCATGCCCGCTGGCTCGTCTCCGGAGAATCTGTTCTGATCCTCCAGTCGCCGGTCGGTTCTTTGTTTCGGCCGGTGACGCTGCTGCGGGAAAGCAGCGATATCCCCCCGGCGCTCTTTGTCATGCACCCCAAGCGCGACCGGCGGGCCGAGGTGCGCAGCCCCGAGGTCAAGCTCACCCCGGCGCAGATCCTGGAGCATGCCCAGCGCCACGCCCGGGAGCAACAGGTCGACCCCCACCCGCAACGCAGTAGCGAACTCCTCCAGCGCCTCAAGCTGTCCCGGCAATGGGCGCGGCAGATTTGTGAAGATCTCACGGCGGCGAGTCAGCTGGAACAGAATGCGACGCCGGCGGCCGACTGGATTCTCGATAATGATTACATTCTCGAGGGGAATATCCGCGATGTTCTACTGAACCTGCCAAAGCGTTTTTACCAGCAGCTGCCGGTTCTGGCCTCAGATCCCTATCGGGGATTACCCTGTATCTATGGCCTGGCCAAAGATCTTGTTTCCCATACAGAGCTGCGTCTCGAACGGGAGAATGTCCTGGCGTATATTGAGGCCTACCAATCGGTGCGCACGCTGACCACCGGAGAACTCTGGGCCATTCCCCAGATGCTGCGCATTGCCCTGATCGAAAGCATCCAGAATATGGCCGTCACCGCGCTGACGAATCTGCGCGAGCGGCAGTTGGCGGATTTCTGGGCGAACCGGCTGATCGCTGCCAATCGTCGCGATTCCAACCAGCTCTTCGCCATCCTGAAAGAACTGGCGACAGCGGAGCCAAGTCCCAGCCCTTATTTCGCGACGCAGCTGGTTGGTCTGCTTTACGACGAAGCTGCGGCCTTGGCGCCGGTCAAGACCTGGCTGGAGCGTACGCTTAAAACTATTCTCCACGACCTTATCCTCCGGGAACAGAACCGGCAGACCAGCGAGCAGTTGTCCTGCGGCAATGCCTTTACCAGTCTGCGGCAGCTCGCCCTCCTCGACTGGCGGGAAATCTTCGAACAGCTCAGCCGGGTGGAGCAGATTTTGCGTCGCGATCCGTCCGAAATTTATCCGCAGATGGATTTCGCCACGCGGGATAGCTGCCGGCGGGTGATTGAAGAGCTTGCCCGGGCTGCCAATCAGACGGAACAACAGGTCGCGGAACGTGCCATCGGCTTGGCGACAGAGGCCGGATCAGAAGTCAGCGACGATGAACGGCGCCGCCACGTCGGTACCTGGCTAATCGGGGCAGGGCGGGCGGAGCTGGTGCGGCGATTGGTTTGCCGCGAAAGCTTCCGTTACCGTACTCTGGAATGGATCAATACCCACCACGCGGTCGTCTACGCCTGCGCTCTCGGCGGCAGTGGCATGTTCATTCTGTGCCTGATCGCCGCTAGCGCTCCCGGTGGGTTATCCCTCTCCCTGCGTGTCGGGCTCGGACTGCTCCTGCTGATACCGATCAGTCAGCTGGCGTTCGAGACTGTCAATTATCTGATCATGCGCCTTCTTCCGCCGCGGCCGCTCCCGAAGATGGATTTCCAGCATACCGGTATTCCCGATGCTTTCCGCACCCTGGTGGTGGTACCGATGATGCTGATCGACGCGGAGACGATCAAGGACGAGGTCGAGAAACTGGAAATTCGCTATCTGGCCAACAAGGAAGAAAATCTCCTCTTCGGCCTCTTCTCGGACTACACCGATGCTGACACCCCTTCCCGTGAAGATGACAGCCAACTTTTCGAGACTGCCTGCGAAGGGGTTAACGCTCTCAACCGGCGCCATGGCGGCCAACGTTTTTTCCTTTTCCATCGCGAACGTGTCTGGTGCGAATCCGAGCAGAAATTTATCGGCTGGGAGCGTAAACGCGGCAAGCTCGAGGAACTGAATTGTCTGATCGACGGCACGCGTCCTGAAAACTCTTCCCCGATCGTCTTTGTCGGCGATCTGGATCGGTTGGCGGATATCCGTTTCGTTATCACCCTGGATTGCGACACCCAACTCCCGCACGGTACGGCGCGCCGGCTGGTCGAGACCCTGGCGCACCCCCTCAATCAGCCCCGTTTTGATGCAACCGGCCAGATCCTGGCCGGCACCTACACCATCATTCAGCCGCGGGTGAGTCCGAGTCTGCCGAGCACGACAGCCACGAATTTCAGTCGTCTCTTTGCCGAATCGGTCGGCATCGATCCCTACACCCAGGTCGTCTCCGATGTTTATCAGGATCTGACCAGCGAAGGGTCTTATCACGGCAAGGGGATCTACGATGTCCGCGCCTTCAGCCGTGTCCTTTCGGGTCGCTTTCCGGAAGAGTCGGTTTTGAGCCATGACCTGATCGAAGGAGCGCATGTCCGGGTGGGGCTAGCCAGCGATATTGAGCTCTATGATGAATTCCCCGCAGGGTACCAGAGTTACAGCCGCCGGGCCCATCGCTGGATGCGTGGTGACTGGCAGATTGCCGAGTGGATCTTCCCGCGGGTACCTCTGCCGGGGGGCGGGCGCGGGCCAAATCCTCTCTCCCTCTTTGACCGCGGCAAGATTTTTGACAACCTGCGCCGCAGCCTCCTGCCGGCGGCAAACCTGGGGCTGTTGACGATCTCCTGGTTCATCTCGCCGCAGATCGGCGGGATGGCCACCCTGGTGGTCGGCATTCAACTCTTTTTCCCTCCGTTAGCGCAACTCTTCACCACGCTCACCACCCGCAAGGGGCTGAAATATTTTACCCTGGAGAAGGTCCAGCATGAGCTGCTGCGGGCGACCGCCGTTGTGGCGCTACTGCCGCACCAGGCAGTGGTGACCGTCGATGCCATTACTCGGGCCTGCTACCGCTGCTTGATTTCCCGTCGTAACTTGCTGGAGTGGACGACCCAGGCAACAAACGCTGCCCGCCCGCAAACACATTTTGTCGCGACCCTCGTTCTGGGGATCCTCTTCAGCGCCAGCGTCGGCGTGGCGATCTGGCACGTCACGCCAGCCAGTTTTTGGCTGGCTGCTCCCTGGCTGGTTCTGTGGTTCTTCTCTCCGTTCCTTGCCTGGTTTCTGAACCGGCGACCCGCTGCGGAGCAGCCGTGCCCGCTACCGGCCAAGGATCGCCGGTTCCTCCGGCTGGTCGCCCGCCGAACCTGGCGCTATTTCGCGTCCTTTGTGGACGCCGACACTTCATGGCTGCCGCCAGATAACTATCAGGTGGCCCACCAGAATCGTTTGGCTATGCGCACCAGTCCAACCAACATTGGACTATGGATGACCAGTGTATTGGGTGCTCACGACTTCGGTTACCTAACCCTGAACCAGGTCATTGAAAAGCTGACCCACACCATGGAAACCATTGATCGCCTGGAACGTTATGAAGGACACCTGCTCAACTGGTACGACATCCAGACCCTGGTCCCCCTTGAGCCTCGCTACGTGTCGGCCGTCGACAGCGGCAATCTTCTCGGTGCCCTCTGGGCACTCGAACAGGGACTTGCAGAGTTGCTGCACGCCCCCCTCCTGGGTGATCAGGCCTTTGCCGGCCTGGCCGATACCGGAGAAATGCTGAAACAAGCTGTTTCGCCAAAAGGGATGGCTGGCAATTATTGTCAAACTCTTGACCACCTTCTGGCGGAGTGGAATGCGCCGCCCGCCGGCATTGTCGATCTGCTGCGCCAACAGCGGCGGATGCAGGAGGATGTCAGCTCGGTTGTTGCAGCCGCAGCCAGTGCGCCGTGGGCTGCCGAGCTTGCAGAACAGGTTGCGGCCTGGATGCAGAACAGCGACAGCTATCTCACCTGGATGGAAATCCTTGCGGAAAAGAGCGAGGCGGAGCTCGCCCCTTTGGGGGCAAAAGCTCTGCTCGCCATCCGCCACGACCTAATGCAGGCACCATCCCTCTTTGCTGTCGCCCAAGGCCGGATCAGTTCGATCCCGCTCCTCAAAACCCTGCGCGAAGAGTTGCCAGCTGCCAGCGCCCCTTTTGTTCCCTGGCTCGATCGGCTCATCGCCGCCTTCGCCACGGCGCAATGGCTGGCCGGCGAGACACTGGGGAGGGCGGAGCGCTTGCTAACAAATATTCGCGAGCTCTCCGCCGCGTTGGACATGCGCTTCCTTTATGATCAGGAACGCAAACTCTTCGCCATCGGCTTCAATGTTTCCAGCAATGTTCTTGACGGCTCCTGTTACGACCTTTTGGCCAGCGAGGCGCGTTTCGGCAGTTTCGTCGCCATTGCCCGCAACGATGTCCCCCTCGAACATTGGTTCTCCATGGGCCGGCCCTACGGCGCGATCGGCGGGCAGCGGGTGCTCCTCAGTTGGGCCGGAACCATGTTCGAATACCTGATGCCCCTCCTCTTTCAACACTCCTACAGCAATTCCCTCCTGGACAAGGCCGCCCGCGAAGCGGTGACGGTCCAGGTCGCTTACGGCCGCACGCGGCGGGTCCCCTGGGGGGTTTCCGAGTCCGCCTATGGCAATATGGACCTGAACAAGACCTATCAATACAAGGCCTTCGGCGTTCCGGCCCTCGGTTTGAAACGCGGTCTGGAGGAGCAGATGGTGATTGCTCCCTATGCCACCCTGCTGGCCCTGAACGTAGCACCGAAAGAGACGGTGCAGAATCTCAAACATCTGGCCGATCTCGGACTGCTCGGTGATTACGGATATTACGAGGCGATGGATTTCAGCCGGCAACTACAGCGCCAGGGGAAGCGCGGGGTGATTATCGAGGCCTATATGGCCCACCACCAGGGGATGGCGTTTTTGGCTTTGACCAACTTCCTGCAAGGCAACCCCTTCCCGCGTCGCTTTCATAGCGACCCACGGGTGCGGGCCTTTGAGTCGTTGTTGCAAGAACGCATCCCGACCCTGCCGACGCTGCAACTGACTTCGACGCGCGAGGTCAAGTCCGCAGAGTTGGGCGGAGAGTTGGTGGCGCCGGCGGAAAGCATTTTTACCACGCCCCATACCGCTATTCCCCATAGCCTGCTCCTCAGCAACGGCCGCTACGGCCTGATGGTCACCAACAGCGGCGGCGGCTACAGTCAGTGGCGGGGACAGGAGCTGACGCGCTGGCGCTCGGATCAGACCTGTGACGGCATGGGAACTTTCTGCTACATCCAGGAGATCGACCCGGATCGTCTCTGGGCCAGTACTTATCAACCGGTCGGCGGCAAGCCGGAAGGGTATTCGGTCAATTTTGCTTTGGAGCGGGGGATCTTCCGGCGCAAAGATTATGGTCTGCACACTGAAACCGAGGTGGTCGTCTCCCCGGAAGATGACGCGGAGATCCGGCGGGTGACCTTGATCAACCGCACAGATCGTCCCCGTCGTCTCAATCTCACCAGTTATGTTGAACTCTCCATGGCGCCCCACAATGCCGACCGCCAGCATCCCGCCTTTAACAAGCTCTTCATCCAGACCGAAGCCCTCCCCGAGCAGCAAGCGCTCCTTGCTTACCGCCGTGCCCGCAGCGATAAAGAGGTGCCGCTGTATGTGGCCCACCGCTTGACCTTTGAGCACAGCGGCGATGCCTGCCCGCAGGCAGAGGACTGGCAATTTGAAACCGACCGGCGGCGTTTTATCGGCCGCGGCCGGACCCTGGCCAATCCGATGGGCGCCATGCAGCGTCTCGGCAACAGCCAGGGCTTTGTTCTCGATCCGATCCTTTGTCTGCGGCATAGTTTCGTTCTGGAGCCGGGTCAACGCTTCCAGTTCTCGCTGGTCCTGGCCGCCGGTGACAGCCGCGAGCAGGTGGTGCAGCTGATGGATAAATACTGCGACCCGCATGCGATCACACGGGCGATGGATTTCGCCTGGGTCTCGGCGCAGCAAGAGTTGCAGATCATGCATATCCTGCCGGATGAAGCGCGCCGTTTTCAGCAACTGGCAAGTCACCTCCTCTTCCCTAATCCCCTGCTGCGGGCGACCAGTGAACGTCTGGCGGAAAATTTCAAGGGGCAGGCGGGGTTGTGGCCCTACGGCATCTCCGGTGATCTGCCGATCGCCCTGGTGACCATCGGTGAAGTGCGGGATCTCAGTCTGGCCCGGCAGATGCTTCAGGCTTACACCTATTGGCGGATACACGGCTTGTCGACCGACCTGGTGATCCTCAATGAAGAAGCCGGCAGCTATGAACGGCCGCTGCAGGAACGTTTGGAACGGCTGATTCAGACCCATACCCTCTTTAACGGCACGAACCAACCCGGGGGAATCTACCTGCGCAATGCCGCGTTGATCCCGGAGGAAGATCTCAAGCTCCTCAAATTCGCCGCCCGGGTAGTCCTGGTGGCGGCGCGCGGTACTTTGGCCCAGCAATTGGGCGCCCCGAAGGAGGTTGCGCAACTTCTCGAAAAGCTGAACCGAAAACGGCCCCTGCGCGAACCCTCGGCGCCACTCCCCTTCATGGAACTGAACTATTTCAACAGTCTCGGGGGCTTTACCCCGGATGGGCGCGAATACGCCATCTACCTCGGGCCCGATACCCATACCCCGGCCCCCTGGGTGAATGTCATCGCCAACCCGAGCTTCGGAACCATGGTCAGCGAAACCGGCTCCGGTTTCACCTGGTTTGGCAACAGCCAGCGCAATCGTTTGACCGGCTGGTCGAACGACCCGGTCCTCGATCCGCCCTCGGAAGCGCTTTATATCCGTGACGAAGAGAGCGGCACCTTCTGGTCGCCGACCGCCGCGCCGATCCGGGAAGAGTCTGCTTATCGGGCCCGGCACGGGGCCGGTTATACGGTCTTTGAACATAACAGTCACGGCATCGAGCAGGAGCTGACCGTCTTTGTTCCGGTCGATGATAATGGGGGCGTGCCGATCAAACTGCAACGTCTGCGTCTCTTCAACGCTTCCTCGCGGCGGCGCCGGCTCTCGGTCACCTATTATGCGGAATTGATTCTTGGCGAGAACCGCGAAACCTCGCAGATGCATGTCATGACCAACTGGGATGACGAAGCTCAGGCCCTGCTGGCGCTCAATCGCTATCACCCCGAGTACCCGCAGCGGGTCACCTTCGTGTCCATCACCCCCCCGGCGGAATCTTACGGTGCCGACCGCACCGCGTTTATCGGCCGCAACCGCACCCTGGCCAATCCCGAAGGGATGGAAAAGACCCGGCTGTCGCAACGCAGCGGGGCAGGTCTCGATCCGTGCGCCGTCCTGCGCGTTGTCCTCGAACTGGCACCGGGTGAGCGGCGGGAGGTGACCTCTCAGCTCGGTCAGGCCGATTCGCTAACCGGAGCCCGGCACCTGCTGCGCACCTATCAGCAGGACCAGGCTCTGGAGACGGCGCTGCAAGCCAGCAAAGCATGGTGGGATGGACTCCTCGGCACGATTGAAGTTCATACCCCGGAGCTGGCCGCCGACCTGCTGATCAATCGCTGGCTGCAATACCAGTCCTTGAGCTGCCGTATCTGGGGCCGCTCGGCATTTTACCAATCAGGCGGCGCTTTCGGTTTTCGCGATCAGTTGCAGGATGTCATGGCTTTCCTGTATGCCAAACCGGAACTGGCCCGTGAACAGATTCTCCTCGCCGCCAGTCGGCAGTTTCGCGAAGGGGATGTGCAGCATTGGTGGCATCCGCCGAGCGGCGCCGGGATCCGTTCCCGCATCACTGATGACCTCCTTTGGCTTCCCTATGTGGTTGCGCAATATGTGCGGGTCACCGGCGACCACGAAATTCTTCAGAAGGAGATCCCCTTCCTCAATGCCCCGCCGCTGGCCGACGATGAGCACGAGGTCTTTATCATCCCCGAGATCGCTTTGGAACGGGCCACCCTCTTTGAGCATTGCCGCCGCGCGGTCAGCCGTGGTCTGACCCGCGGGCCGAATGGACTCCCTCTGATCGGGACGGGGGATTGGAACGACGGGATGAATCTGGTCGGCGCCGAAGGGAAGGGGGAGAGTGTCTGGCTCGGCTGGTTCCTGGCGGATCTGTTGCAGGGGATGGTCGAACTCTCCGAGGTATTGCTGCAACCGGGACTGGGACGAACCTACCAGCAGGAACGGAAAGAATTGATACAGCGGATCGAGCTTGCTGCCTGGGACGGGGAGTGGTATCTGCGCGGCACCTTCGATGACGGCAGCCCGCTCGGCTCCGTTGCCAGCAAGGAAGCGAAGATCGATTCCCTGCCGCAGTCGTGGGCGTGGCTCTCCGGCGCCGCCGACCCGGAGCGGGCGGAGATTGCTCTGGAGTCGGCCTGGCAACATCTCGTCCTTCAGAAAGAAGGTCTGGTTCTCCTCTTTGCGCCCCCTTTCGATAAATCGGTACCGTCACCGGGCTATATCAAGGGCTATCCCCCCGGCGTACGCGAGAACGGCGGTCAATACACCCACGCCGCCCTGTGGATGGCCATGGCCATGGCCCGCAAAGGGGATGGGACGCGGGCGGTGCAACTGCTGCGCCTGCTCAATCCGATCGAGCATGCCCGTGATGCGGACGCCGCCTGGCTCTACGGGGTCGAACCCTACGTGGTGGCCGCCGATGTCTACCGCTTGCCCGACCGGGTCGGGCAGGGGGGCTGGTCGTGGTATACCGGTTCGGCGGCCTGGATGTACCGGGTCTGGATCGAAGAGGTGTTGGGATTGCAGGTGCGCAGCGGACAGCTGCGGATCAACCCGGTCATCCCCGCCACCTGGCCGGGCTTCAGCCTCAGCTATCGGCACGGCGAAACGATCTACGCCATTGAGGTGGAGAATCCGGACAGTTGCGAGCGCGGTGTTGCCTGGGTCGAGATGGATGGTCAGCGCGTCGCCGGCGGAGCGATCCCGCTGGAGCGGAGTTTGGTGAAGCATCACGTCGTCGTTCGCATGGGGGAACCTCAATGAGCATGCCGTGCTGGCAGAAAGTTGCGATCATTGCCGCCGGCATGCTCCTTCTGCTGGCGGTTTTCGTCGCTTACCTGCTCCCGGTGATCGTTATCAGCCAGGCAGAGCAAAGGGTGGAGGCGGCGACCGGGAGAAAACTTGAAATCGGCGCAATGTCCTTTAACCCCTTTACCTTCACGGTGGTGATTGATGATTTTCGCTTCTCCGAAGTCGGTGGCGGTGAGACCTTTGCGACTTTCAGCCGTGCCCGGATCGTTGTCAATCCTTTAACCCTTTTCCGGCGGGCGACGATCATCGATGCGGCGGATATCACCTCTCCCTACTTCCGCATCATCAGAATCGGGGAGAACAATTACAACTTCTCCGACCTGCGCAAGTGGCTCCCCCTTCATCCCCGTTTATCGGTTAATAACCTGACGATGACCAACGGCGCTGTCGACTTCATCGATCAAGGGCTTGCTGTCCCGCAGCAGCAGGAACTGCGCAAGATCGAACTGGCCGTCCCCTTTATCACCACCATGGCGTATTATTCCGACCGTTTTATCAATCCCCGCCTGAGTGCCGAGCTGAATGGCAAGCCGCTGCAACTGGAGGGGACGCTTCGGCCCTTCCCGCGCGCCGCCGAGGCCACTTTTACCATCAAGGTGCAGAATCTCTCCCTTCCCGCTTACCTTCCCTATCTGCCGACAACCTTCCCGTTCCAGATTCAAGAGGGGAAGTTGTCAGGACAGGTGTTGGTGACCTACCAAACGGCGCAGCAAGAGAAGCCGGAACTGACGCTCGACGGCAGTGTAATCCTTGCCGATATGAAGTTTGCTGACCAACAAGGGATGCCCTTGCTGTCGGTGGCGCAGATCGCTGTTGCCGGCAATCTCGCCTTCAGCGTTTTGGAAGGAACCAGGCTCGCGAAGGTCTCGGCCCAAGGGCGGCAGCTTGTTGCGCCGCTCGGCAAGGGGAAGGAGCTCATACTGGCGGCTCTCTCCCTGCACGGGGGGGAATATAGTTCGAAAGAACAGCGGCTGGAGGTAGACAATCTTACCCTCCGCGACGGCAGTCTTCAGTTCCGTCGCGACTCTCCGGGGTCAAGCCGGCCGTTGTCCTGGGAATACCTCCAGCTTGATCAGCTCAAGTGGAGTTTCACTCCCTTTGCCCTCGATATCAGGGAGATGACACTTTCCCGGTTTAACTCGGAAATCATCGTGGCAACCGATGGCAGCTTCAACCTTGCGCAGCTCTCCCCAGAGCAGACGCGAGCAGACAAGGAGAGCGGGAAAATGATCCGCATTGGTACCGTCACTCTGGAGGACGGTACCCTGCTCTTCAGTGATCGGCATGTACCGCGGGGGTACAGCACGACCCTTTATCATCTCGGCGGCCGGATCGATGGGCTCTCCTCCGAGTCGAAACGCTTTGCGGAAGTGAAGCTGCGCGGCAGTCTGGAAAATCGCTCGCCGCTGACGATTACCGGACAGATCAACCCGCTGCGCGGTAATCTCTTCGTCGATCTCAAGGGGAGCTTTACTGCGTTCGAACTTGCGCCGCTGACTCCCTATGCCGTGACCTATCTCGGCTATACGATTGCCCAGGGGCAACTGTTTCTCAATTCCAGCTACCGGATAAAAAATAACCAGCTTGATGTGGAGAACAAGCTGCGCATCAAGAACTTCAACTTTGGTCAGCGCCGCGAAAGCGAAAAAGAGATTTCCCCGACCGTCCGGCTTGTTGTCGCCCTCCTCAAGGATCGGCAAGGGGAGATTCATCTCGACCTGCCGGTGACCGGACGGACCGATGACCCGCACTTCAGTGTCAGGAACCTGACGCTTGAACTTTTGCACCACCTCCTGACCACGGCGGAAAAAGCCCCACTTTCCCTGCTTCCGACCCTTTCCGGCACGCCGGAGGATTGGAGCAGCGTCGGCTTTGCTTCCGGCTCCAGCGAACTTTCTTCTGGTGAACAGGAGAAGCTGCTGAAGCTGGCGACGGCGTTGAACGATCGGCCGGCACTGCAGATCAGGGTGGTCGGCTTTGCAGACGGAGTCGATGATGATAGCGGCCTGCGCAGCCTGGCTGCAGCCCGGGCGGCCGGGGTCAGGAGCTTTCTCGTTGAGCAGGGGGAGATGGATGGCGCGCGGCTTTTCCTGGAAAGCACGGATCTTAAACCAGCACCGGGGAACCGGGTGGTGTTGGAAGTGGTGGTCGATGATTAATTCACCTGCTGAGCGGGAATCAGTCATCCCTCTGCATCGAATCAGGACGGATGGTGCGGGATTGCTGCGAGCGTCGTCTTCAATTCCGCTGTCGCTTCTTCGAGTTCGGCGATGAGTATTTCCAGTTCCTGCAATTCGCTGTCAACGCTCATCGTCCGGGCGAATTCCTTGATCGCCCCGAGCTTGAGCGCAATCAGGTCGTTCAAACGCATGGTTTCGATGTGGGACATAGTCGTCTCCTCCCTTGACTGTGGTGGTGTTCCGTTTGTCAGAATGGTCTTGAAAAGAGGATACCGCTCATCAACGATTTTTCAAGGAGGATGGTGAATCTAGATTTGTCGAGGAGG
>JACUTW010000066.1 GCA_014859605.1 Desulfuromonadales bacterium | reverse complement strand
TGGAGTAATGGCAGTTGTCAGGGATGTCATGCGCAGGACGCCGCATCGGCCCCATGAGTTGCAGGATGTATCAGGCCCGGTGTCATTTTCTTGTTTGCGTTTTTATTTGCTGTTAACATCGGCACCCATAACTCAACTCTTTGGCTTAAGTCAGTTCTCAGGCGGGCCACAACCGCCTGACAGACGTCACCACGCAACCGGAGGAATATCATGTTCAAACGCATCACGCTCTTTTTAATCACTAACCTGGCGATCGTCTTTGTTCTCAGTATCGTCCTTAATCTGCTCGGGGTCGGTCCGATGCTCAACGAGCAGGGGATCGACTTTGTCAGTCTGATTCTCTTTGCCGCCGTCTTCGGTTTCGGCGGGTCGCTGATCTCGCTGGCGATCTCCAAATGGACGGCCAAACGTTTGACCGGTGCCCGGGTGATTACCACTCCGGCCAATGAAGTGGAGTTCTGGCTGGTGGAGGTGGTGCGCCGCCAGGCGACGCAGGCTGGGATTGCTATGCCGGAAGTGGCGATCTACGATGCGCCGGATGTCAATGCTTTTGCCACCGGCATGCGCCGCAACAGCGCTTTGGTGGCGGTCAGCACCGGATTGCTGCGGGCGATGGACCGGAACGAAGCCGAAGCGGTTCTGGCGCACGAGGTCAGCCATGTGGCGAACGGTGACATGATTACCCTGGCGTTGATTCAGGGGGTGGTCAATACTTTCGTCATCGTTGCGGCGCGCCTGGTCGGCCATCTCGTCGATCGCGTGGTCTTCAAGACCGAGCGCGGCCACGGACCCGGCTTCTTTATCACCTCGCTGATCGCCCAGATTGTCTTTGGCATCCTCGCCAGCACCATCGTCTTCTGGTTCAGCCGCCAGCGGGAATTCCGCGCCGATGCCGGGGCTGCGACTCTGGCTGGACGGGAGAAGATGATTGCGGCGCTGGAGAAGCTGCGTCAGAGTTCCCGGCAGCCCCATTTGCCGGATCAGATGAGTGCTTTCGGCATCTCCGGTACCGCCCGGGGTGGTTTTAGGAAGCTCTTTATGACCCATCCCCCCCTGGAAGAACGGATCGCCGCCCTCAAGCGCGGCTAAGGGACTCTTGCCATGCCCGACTTGAATGCCCTCTTTCTCACCGTCGGCAACTATTGCCGGCGCGAGGTGATCACCTGCGCTCCTTCTGACCGGTTGCCGGCGGCGGCGGCGATCATGCAGCGCCGCAATATCTCCAGTCTGGTGGTCTGTGCCGGGGGGCAGCCGGTCGGGATTCTCACCGATCGCGACCTGCGCAACAAGGTGGTGGCGCAGGGAATCGATCCCGGCACCTTGAGCGTTGCCGAGATCATGAACAGCCCGGTGCTGACGATCTCCGAAGACGATTATCTCTTTGAAGCGCTGCATCGCATCTCGCGGCACCGCATTCACCGTTTGGTGGTGACCGGTCCGAAGGGTGAACTCGCCGGGATCATCACCGATTCCGATATCCTGCGGGTGCAGACCCGTTCGCCGCAGCAGTTGGTGCGGGAGATCGAAGAAGCCGCCACTCTCGACGATTTGAAAGGGCTGCATCAGCGCGTTCAGGGCCTGGTCCAGCATCTGATCGGCACCGGTGTCCACATTCGCGACATGATCCGGCTCATCGCCCATCTTAATGACCGGATTGTCGTCCGCTTGATCGCTCTGCTGCGGACAGACCGTTTTACCGGTTTGACCGAAAAGTTTGCCTTTGTGGTGCTGGGGAGCGAAGGGCGCAGTGAGCAGACCCTGACGACCGATCAGGATAATGCCCTGATCTATGACGATGGTCTTCCGGCGGCGGATCTGCAGCAACTGAAAGAGTTCAGCACGCTCCTCATCAACAGTCTCATCGCCATCGGCGTGCCGTCCTGTCCGGGCGGCATCATGGCCAAGAACGATCCCTGGCGCCGCAGCCTCCAACAGTGGCGCACCGTCCTGGATCAGTGGTTCACTACGCCGACTCCGGAAAACATTATGAATGTCAGTATGTTCTCCGACTTGCGAATGTTAAGCGGCGATCCCGCCCTGGAACAGGCGCTGAAGGATCATGTTGTCGGGCGTTTGCAGGGGAATGATTTCTATCTCGGACATATGACCGCCAATCTCCTGCACTTCCCCGTGCCGATCGGTCTGTTCGGTCGGATCAAGGGGGAAAAAGGGGAGCATGCCGGGCGGCTTGATCTCAAAAAAGCGGGGATCTTCGCCATCACCGAGGGGGTCAAGATCCTGGCGCTGGCGAACGGGGTGCATGAGACCGGCACGGCTCAACGGATCGAACGCTTGGTGCAACAGGGTGAGCTCACGCAACAAGCGGCGGACGATCTCATCGCCAGTTTTTATGCGCTGGTCCATTTTCGCCTGCGCACTCAGGTCGATGCCATCAGTGCCGGAAGAGAGCCGGATAACCGCATCACCCTGGCCGGGTTGAACCGGATGGAGCAGGAGCGTCTGAAGTCGGCGCTGCAAGGAGTCCGCACCTTTCAGGAAAGTCTCGGCAGCCGCTACCGGTTGGGACAATCGATTTAGGTGGGGCGCCGCCGCTTTATTGGCAATGTCCTTTGGAATATATTGCAGTTGCAGGGATAGTTCATTATATTCCGGAACCATATTTTTAAAGGCAGGCGCGCTTCATGACTCCAGAACCACCGGAAAAATCTCCCCTGCGGGAAGCTCTGCATCGTCTCCGACTGACGGTCAACGAGTACCTCGATAGCAAGTCCGCCGACGTGCAGCACAAAGAGGTCATCAAAGAGCTCTACACCCGCACCGACATGACCGGCAGCTATGTGGCGGCGTTGGTCTTTGCCAATCTTATCGCCCTGCTCGGGCTTCTGTCCAACAGCGTCGCCGTGGTGATCGGTGCCATGCTCATCTCGCCGCTGATGGGGCCGATCTTTACCCTCGGGCTGGCCTTTGCTCTAGGCCACCTGACTCTGGCCCGCAAGGCCGCCCGGATTATCACCATCAGTGTTTTGGTAACGGTGCTGGCTGCCGCCTTCTTTACCCTCCTCTCCCCTCTCAAGGAAGTGACGCAGGAAATTCTGTCTCGCACCCGGCCGAATATCTACGATTTACTGGTCGCCATCTTCTCAGGCGCCGTCGGTGCCATCGCCCTTTGCACCCGGAAAAACTATCTCTTTACCACCACCGGGGTTGCCGTCGCGACCGCGGTCATCCCCCCCTTGAGTGTCGTCGGCTATGGCATCGGCACCTTCCAGTTCAGCATGGCCCTGGGTGGATTTTTCCTGTTCTTTACCAACCTGGTGGCCATCGTCATCAGTTCCGATATTGTCTTCATGCTTCTGCGCTTCCGGACCTCCATGGTCGAAGAGAGCCCGTATCCGTTGCGGCTCCGGTTGAAAGTCCTCGGCATTACCCTCGCCATCATCTCCGTCCCCCTCGTCACGACGTTGGTCATCGATATCCGCGCCTTCAAACTGAACAAACGGATTGAGCAGACCCTCAAAAGTCACCTTAATCTGGAGGGGCAATCGCGCCTGACCTCCTTTTCGATCAATCGCGATGAACCGGTCATCAAAGTTCTGGCGACCGTCAACACCGTTACCGAGTTTGATGCCGACAACGAAAAGGTGCTTAAGAACGCCCTTGGCAGCGAAACGAATCGGCCCGTTGAGCTCGAACTCGAGCAAGTTGTGGTCAAGGCCGGAGCGATTAAAAAACCGCCGCAGGCCCTTCTCCTCGGTCCTTCCCCGCCAGCGACCGCAGCCCCTGAGACCCTTGCGACGCTGCGCAGCAAAACCATGGGGATCATCCGGGGCGCCTGTGACGAAGCCGGTACCTTCCTGTCCCCCTGGCCGGTGCGCAGCTGTGAGGTCAGCTTCAGCGCCGGGTCTTCCCCGGTGACCCTGCACCTGGCTGTCGGCCGCGATCACCCCCTGCGCGAGCAGGAGGAGCGCTGGTTGAGGCTGGCGGTCGCTAAAGAGCTGCAGGAAGAAGTAGCCTTGAAGCTGTCGACGGTCCCGCTGCTGCCGGCTCTGACCCTCGGTGATAACGGGGTGCCGGATGCGGCCGGCGTGAAAGCGTTGGCGATTCTCAAGGGGGTGCTGCAAAAAGATATCCCGCTGCGCTTGACCTTGCACTACCCGGCCGGGACTCGAAACGGCCTGAAAAAAGCGCGTTTGCTGCAAGGATACCTCGAAAAAGAGCTGGGAATCGCCGCCGCGCGGATCACTCTCAAAGCGTCCGGCAGCAGTTATCTGGTGACCGTACAGGAAGAAGGGGGGTAGGGCGATGCTCCTGGCGGTCCTTTGCGGCTTTGTCGCCGCTCTCTTTGCACCGCTTGGCTTCCGCCGTTTTCCGCTCTGGGCGGGGCGGCTTGCGCCGCTCCTCCCCCTTGGGCTCTTTCTTTTTTTCTTGAGTCACATCGGACCGGTCAGCCGGGGGGAGCCGGTCGTCGTCACCACCCCCTGGATTCCTTCCCTCGGCATCGACTTTGCTCTATATCTCGACGGATTGGGGATGCTCTTTGCTTTGTTAGTGACGGGCATCGGTTTTCTCATCTTTCTTTATACTCCTGCCTATCTCGGTGGGGATCGCCGCCAGGGGACGCTCTTTGCCTGGCTCTTTGCCTTTATGGCGGCGATGCTCGGCACCACCCTCGCCGGCAATCTCATCACCCTCTTTGTCTTTTGGGAGCTGACCGGCCTTTGCTCTTACCTGCTGATCGGCTTTGATCATGAAGCCGAAAATTCCCGCAGCGCAGCCCTGCAGGCGCTGTTGGTCACCGGCGGCGGCGGGCTCGCCCTCCTCGCCGGCTTCCTCCTCCTTGGCGGCGTTGTCGGCAGCATGGAGCTGCCGGTCCTCTTGGCGAGTGGCGACCTGGTGCGCAACCATCCCCTGTATCTGCCGATCCTGCTCCTGCTTCTGGGCGGCGCCTTTACCAAGTCGGCGCAGTTCCCTTTCCATTTCTGGCTGCCGAACGCCATGGCGGCGCCGACGCCGATCTCCGCCTACCTCCATTCCGCAACCATGGTTAAACTCGGGATTTACCTCCTTGCCCGTTTCTCTCCGGTTTTGGCCGGGACGGAGCTCTGGCTGGCGCTGGTCGCCGGGGCCGGCGGCCTGACGATGCTGCTCGGCGGCATTCTGGCGGTGCTGGAGCATGACCTCAAGCGGATCCTCGCCTGGTCGACGGTGAGCGCCCTGGGGATCCTGACCCTCCTTTTCGGGATCGGAACGCCGGCGGCAATCACCGCGGCGATCCTGCTCCTCCTCACCCATGCCCTTTACAAAAGCTCCCTCTTCCTTGTCGCCGGTGCTCTCGATCACGGCGCCGGCAGCCGCGATACCCGTCAATTGGGGGGGCTGGCAAAGCAGATGCCGTGGCTGGCTGCCGCTGCGATCCTCGCCGCTCTGGCCATGGCCGGCCTGCCGCCGCTCTTCGGCTTTATCACCAAGGAGTCGATTTACGCCGCCCTGCTTGTTTCTCCCTGGGAGCCGCTGCTGCTGACCGGATTGATGCTGGCGGCGAATGCTCTGATGGTCACGGTGGCGGTTATCACCGGCCTTGGCCCCTTTCTCGGAAAAGGGGCGCCTTCTCTTGCGCCGCCCCATCCTTTGCCGCTGACGCTGTGGCTGGCCCCCCTCCTTCCGGCCGGCCTTGGCCTCCTCCTTGGTCTGATCCCCGGTTTTGTCGCGCCCCTCCTCCTTGATCCGGCGATTGCCGTTGTGCAGGCAGCTCCCGCCAGCATCGTCCTCAGTCTGTGGCATGGGATCAATTCCGAACTGCTGCTGAGCGTGGCGACCCTGATCCTCGGACTCCTCATCGTCCTGAGTCGGCGCCGACTGCTGACGCTGCTGCCGGCGTCCTGGCAGGAAGGGGGCTTTACTCAGGATGGCGGCTATGTCCTGCTGTTGCGCGCTTTGCTGCGCGGCGCCCGGCTGCAAACGATCGTTGTCCAGAACGGCCGGCTCCGTTATTACCTGATGGCGACAATCGGCGTCGCCATGGGTTCGATGGGGTTGACCTTTATGGAGAGCGGTGGCCTGCCGGGCTCGCTGGCCTGGCCTTCCGGCTACCTCCATGAGTGGTTGGCAGCCGGGATTATTGTCGCCGGGGCGCTGACCGTCACGGTCACCGATTCCCGGCTCGGGGCGGTGGTGGCGTTAGGGACGGTCGGTTACGGCGTCTCGCTGGTCTATATCCTCTACGGGGCTCCGGATCTGGCCATGACCCAGTTCTGTATCGAGACCCTGGCGATTGTCCTCTTTGTCCTCGTCCTGTATCGCCTCCCCCTCTTTACCCTCCTCTCCACTCCGGTGGTGCGGCTGCGCGATGCGTGCATGGCCGCCGCTATCGGCGGGCTCATGACCCTGCTCATGTTGTATGTTCTGGCGCAGCCGCTGGTGCCGCATGTCAGTGATTTCTTTCTCGCCAACAGCCAGCCGCTGGCGCACGGCCGCAATGTCGTCAACGTCATCCTGGTCGACTTCCGCGCCCTCGATACCCTCGGTGAGATCGTTGTTCTGGCGGTGGCGGCGCTCGGGGTCTTCGGTCTCATGCAGTCGCGCCGGCCCGACGGGGAGGGAAAATGAGTTCGATTATCCTCTCCACCACCATCCGGCTCCTTTTGCCGCTCCTCCTCCTCTTCTCCGTCTTTCTGTTGCTGCGCGGCCACAATGAGCCGGGCGGCGGCTTTGTCGGCGGATTGGTTGCTGCTGCCGCCATCTCCCTTTATGCGCTGGCAGAAGGGGTCGCCGCGGCCCACCGCATCCTGATCGTCAACCCCCGCCAATTGATTGCCAGCGGTCTCCTTGTTGCCCTGAGCAGCGGAGTGATCCCCCTGATGACCGGACGTCCTTTCCAGTCCGGTCTGTGGCTACCGTATTCGCTGCCGGTTCTCGGGCATGTCGGCACCCCGCTCCTCTTCGACCTTGGCGTTTATCTGCTGGTGGCAGGGATGGCGCTGTTGATCGTTTTGTCGCTGATGGAGGAGGAGTAACGATGGAGAGTGTCTTTGCGGTGGTGGTCGGCATTCTGTATGCGACCGGTCTTTATCTGATGGTACGGCGCAGTATCGTCAAGACCATCTTCGGTCTGGCCCTCCTCGGCAACGGCGCCAACCTGCTGATCTTTACTGTCGGCCGTCTGACTGCCGGGCGCCCGCCTTACGTCCCGATCGGCGCTCTGGAACCGCTGCCGCCGGTAGCCGATCCGCTCCCGCAGGCACTGATCCTCACCGCCATCGTCATCGGCTTCGGCGTGCAGGCCTTTGCCCTGGTCCTGATCAAACGGGTTTATCAAACCGTCGGGAGTGACGATGTCGATGAAATGACGACGACCGACCGGATTGCCGACGACGGAGGGAGCCGGTGATTAATCTCCTCTTTCTCCCTCTGGTCATCCCGCTGGCCACCGCTGTCGCCTGTCTGCTCGCCTGGAAAAACCAGGGGCTGCAACGGATCATCAGCCTGATCGGCTCCTTCCTGCTGCTGATCGCTGCGGCGGTCCTGCTGGTCACCGTGCAGCAGGACGGCGTCCTCAGCGTCCAGGGCGGCGGCTGGGCCGCCCCCTTCGGCATCACCCTGGTGGCCGATCTCTTCAGCGCGCTGATGGTCTGCGTCGCCGCCGGCATGGGGCTGGTGGTGGCAATCTATTCTTTGGCGGATACCGAGGCGGAGTACGAGCGCCTTGGCTACCATCCCCTGATGCAGGTCCTGATGCTCGGGGTCTGCGGTTCCTTTCTTACCGGCGATATTTTTAATCTTTATGTCTGGTTCGAAACCATGCTCATCGCTTCCTTTGTCCTGCTGGCGATGGGGGGCAAACGTGCTCAGATGGAAGGGGCGATCAAATATGTTGTCCTCAATCTGATTGCCTCGGCCCTCTTTCTTGCCGCGGTCGGCATCCTTTACGGGGTGGCCGGCACCCTCAATATGGCCGATCTGGCGCGCATGCTGCGGGAAAGTGAAAGTTCCGGCCCGATTCCGGTGATCGCCATCCTCTTCTTTATCGCCTTCGGCATCAAGGCGGCGGTCTTCCCCCTCTTCTTCTGGCTGCCGGCGTCTTATCACACCGCGCCGATGGCGGTGACCACCATCTTTTCGGCGCTCCTCACCAAGGTCGGGGTCTATGCCCTGATCCGGATCTTTACCCTGGTCTTCTTTGCGGAGCTGGCGGCGTGGCAACCCTACGTCCTGGCGATTGCCGGCTTGACGATGGTGATCGGCGTCCTCGGGGCGGTGGCTCAGGATGAAATGCGGCGGCTCCTCTCCTTTCATATCGTCAGCCAGATCGGCTATCTGATTATGGGACTGGGACTGTTGACCCCGCTGGCGCTGGGAGGAGCGATCTACTTTATGGTCCATGTCATTGCCGCCAAGTCCGCCCTCTTCCTCGCCACCGGCATGGTGCTGCGTTTGACCGGGACCACCGAACTGAAGAAGCTCGGCGGCCTGTATCGCCATCAGCCCCTGTTGGCGGGGCTCTTTCTGGTTGCGGCCCTGGCGCTGGCCGGTATCCCCCCGCTGTCGGGTTTCTGGGCCAAGTTGGCACTAATCTGGTCAGGCCTGGAGAGCGGCAACCACTACCTCGTTGTTGCGGTGGCCTTGCTGGTGAGTCTCCTTACCCTCTTTTCGATGACCAAAATCTGGGCCGCAGCTTTCTGGAAAGGAGCCGTGGTCAACGGTGCGACGGATACGCCACTCCCCCTATCGCGCCGGGTGTACTGGCAGATGGCGGTGCCGACGGCGCTCTTGACCGCGACCACCGTCCTCATCGGCCTCTGGCCGGAGCCGTTGTATGCGCTCTGCATGGATGCGGCCCGGCAACTCCTGGTGCCGGACGCTTATATCTTTGCGGTTTTGGGGGTGCAGCCATGAGTCCTTTTCTCACCAACCTCCTGCTGGCGCTGGCCTGGGTGGCGCTCACCGGACATTACCAAGCCACCAACTTTTTTGTCGGCTTCGTCCTCGGCTATTCCGCCCTGCGCATGACGCTGCGCGGTAAAAGTGTGGCCGCCTACGGGGCCCGCCTCGTCGCCATTGTCGGCTTTGTCCTCTTCTTTCTCAAGGAGCTGATCATGGCCAATCTCCGCCTGGCCTATGATGTCCTCACCCCCCGTCATTATATGCGCCCCGGCATCGTCGCCATCCCCCTTGATCTCAAGACCGACCTCGAAATTACCGTACTGACGACGCTGATCACTCTGACCCCCGGCACTCTCAGCCTGCATGTCACCGATGATCGCCGCACCCTCTACATTCACGCCATGTACATCGATGATGCCGAAAAGCTGATTCGTAACATCAAGGACGGTTTTGAACGCCGGGTGCGAGAGGTGCTGCAATGACGCTCCCCGACTATATCCTGCAGATCATCCTCCCCCTGCTCAGCTGCGGCGTGGTCGTCGCCTTTATCCGGCTGCTGCGGGGTCCGACCCTGCCGGATCGGGTCGTGGCTCTCGATCTCATGGCGACCCTGATCATCGCCATCTCCGCCGCTTATTCGGTCGTCACCGACCAGCCGGCCTACCTCGATGCCGCCATTGTTCTCGCCCTGATCACCTTTCTCGGAACCGTGGCCTTTGCTTATTATCTGAACCGGAGGATCACTCATGTTTGAATTCTGGGTAGCCGGACTCCTCTCGGTCGGCGCCCTCTTTGCCGTCATTGCCGCTGTTGGTATCCTGCGTATGCCGGATTTTTACATGCGCATCTCGGCGACCACCAAAGCCTCGACCCTCGGCGCCACCTTTATCCTCGCGGCGACCGCCCTCTATTTTGACGATGCCGCCGTTACCGGCAAGATTATCGCCATCATCGCCTTTGTCATCTTGACCACGCCGGTGGCGGCGCATATGATCGGCCGCGCCGCCCACCGCAGCGGCGTCCCGCTCTGGAAAGAGAGTATCCGCGACGATCTCGCCGCGGCCGAACACGGATCCGCAACCACAAACGAACCCGAGGAGAGCTGAAATAATTATGAGTCCCCGCTTGCGCGAACTGCGCGAAGACGTTTACAGGATCATCTTTGAAGCCGAGACCCCGGCGGGAAAGGCCTTTGATCTCGCCCTGATCTTCTTTATCCTCCTCTCGGTGCTGCTGGTGATGCTTGACAGCATCCCCGGTATCCATGATGTTATCGGCGTCTGGCTTTTGGGCGGGGAGTGGCTGATCACTGTCCTCTTTACGATCGAATACCTGCTGCGACTCAGCGTCGCGCGCCGTCCGGGGCGCTACGCCGGGAGTTTTTACGGCATTGTCGATCTCCTCTCCATCCTCCCCACTTATCTCGGCATCTTCTTCCCCGGCATGCACTTCTTGACGACGGTGCGGATTCTGCGGATCTTGCGTATCTTCCGCATCCTCAAGCTCGTGCAGTTTCTCGGTGAAGGGAATAACCTGTGGCTGGCGTTGAAACGGAGCCGCCACAAAATCATCGTCTTTCTGACCACGGTGCTGACCGTGGTCATAGTCGTCGGCAGTCTGATGTACACGATTGAGGGGGCCGAGTCCGGTTTTATCAGTATCCCGCACAGTATTTACTGGGCCATCGTTACCATGACCACGGTCGGTTACGGCGATATTGCCCCGGTCACCCCCCTCGGGCAGTTCGTCGCCTCGCTGCTGATGATCACCGGCTACGGCATTATCGCCGTCCCGACCGGGATTGTTACCACGGAGATGATGCGCCCGACCCCGCCGCCGGTCGGGGGAAATTGCCCCTGTTGCGGGCGGAAGGTGGAGCCGTAAAGGCGAGCACACAAGTCAAAAAGGTACCTTTTGGCACGCCAGCCAAAAGATCAAAATGGAGACGACTTTTTGAACCCTGTGAGTTATGAAGGATATTTTATGGAAGCCAATAAGAGTCGAGCGCAGGGGTTGCGCGACTTGATGCTATTGCTAGGGAAATGTGGTTTAAATATGGAAGTGATACCCGGGGAAAGGGTTGATGGGCCTCTGGTAAGTTAGGAACCGGTAGGGGGGCAGGCACCGGCTAATGAGAGATTGGTTGATTTCTGGTTGTTTTGACAGTTGATTTTGCCGGTGGCGGTGGTAGACCCTGTGCCAGTCCCTGAGTCAGTCCCTGCCAGTGAAGTGAGAGAGAGGGAGGGGGTGATGCCGAGAACGGCGCGGGTGATTGCGGAGAACGGGATTTGTCACGTTGTCAACCGGGGGAACGGGCGGGCGGTGGTCTTTGGCGGGGTTGAGGGGTCGCTGGTAACTTATGTAACTTATTGATCAATAAGGGAAGATCCCAACCATCGACTACCTGCCGCCTTAAGCCGCTTTACTATGTCCCTTGAGCACTGCCAGCGCCTCGGGGTTATAATCCAGCAAGACAAGAGCGCTGCTGACGGCGCGGCTGGGCAACGTGTCGCCGCTTTCGTATTTCTGGAAAGCCCGCGGACCACCACCGATCAAGAGCCCGGCTGCTTCCTGTGAGAGGTGCAGTTTCTTGCGGATACGACGAATCTCCTCCGGCTCCAGCAGCCCTTCGCTACGGGCCTTGAGGAGATTCAGTTGCCGGTCGGAAACTTTCATATCCGCTCCGGTATGGATACTCTCCTCGGATTGCTCACAATACCAACCGGGCATGTCGAAAGTCATGCTCTCCCCTTTGTAGGTCAGTGTCATGGGGCGCACCCCGCGACACATCGGCGCCCCTGTTTCCGGACAGACGGGATTAGTCATTGTTTTTCTCCTTGAACGACAGCAGCAAGAACTCAGTGATGGTATCGGCGGTAAACTTCACATAGAGCGTTCCCAGCGGAGACGGGACATGATAAACGTCTTGCCAGAGCCGGGAATCGACATGAGCCGTCATCGATTTATAGAAATGGCTGCGCTGCATCGTCTGGATGGTCTTCACAATCTCGGCGCGTCCGCAGCCAAGAGCGGCAGCGCTACGAAGGGTCGTCCCGGTGACGGCAAGCCTGCCGACACTGGCAAAGGTGGCCTTGAATGTATCGAGATCGTATGTTGGTTTCCGTTTTTCAGCCATGACCACTATATACACCTTAATGGTGTGAAAGGCAACAGTTTCAATCAGGCGATCGCGGCGGCGGGCCTTGGCGGCGATTGTCCCACGCTGAAGCGTGGCTGCGATAAAACGGGTGTGATAAAAAATGAATGTGCTCAAACCCGCTTTCATTATTCCAGTTGCCATAACAACTGAAAAAATTGAAATATAAGTCACTATGAAGACTGATTATCAATATCAGACAACGAAATAGTTCCCACCTTACTGTCACTTGGAGAGCGCTTTTTTGATCCATCGCCTCCCCCTTTTCGACTGGTCACTGAAGCGTCAGGCCGCGAACCCCAAAAAGATTCATGCCGTCGATACTGGACTGGTCGCAGTGGCCCGAGGTTTTTCTCCGCGAGACAGCGGCAAAATGCTGGAGACGGTGGTTGTCAATGAGCTGATTCGCCGGGGTGGTGATCTTTATTACGGAAAAATCAGTCACGGTCTGGAGATCGATTGTATCGTCCTCAAGGATGGGCGGATGGAACTCATGGTCCAGGTTTGCCAAGAGATGAACGATCCCAAAACACGCCATCGGGAGATCCGGGCGCTCGCTAAGGCCGCCGGTGAGATTCCCCATGCACAGGATGCCCGCCTGATGATCCTGACACCAGGACCAGGAGAAGTGATTCAGCAGGATGAGCGAGAGATTGAGATTGTGAATCTGTCCGGGTGGCTACTGGGGCTGGAAGAGAGGTAAAAGGTCAACCCGATGACGCTGCTGAAAAGGGGTGATTTTCGGGCAGAGTCGGGTCTTGTGGGTGAGGAAGATCAAAACCGGGGCACTCCTTGTGTGTGCCCCGGTTTTTCCTCTTACTTCATGGCTTTTTCGAGATTTTGCGTTTTTCCGATAAGGATTAACATATCACTGTCCTTGATCATATGGTTGGCCGGGGGGAGCATGGTGAATTCATCGGTCAGGACATCTTTTATGGCGATCACCGTGACATGGTGGGCTTGTCTTAAATTCAGCCCGGCCAGGGTCTTGCCGATAAAATGGGCCGGCGGCGCCGACTCTGAAATGGAGTAGTCTTCAGCCAGGGGAAACGATTCGAGAATGTTGGGGTGAGAGAGATTATGTGCGGTCCTCTTGGCCATGTCCTTTTCGGGGAAGATAATATCGGTGGCCCCCAGCTTCTCGAGAATGCGTCCGTGGTCTTCACTGATGGCTTTGACCAGAATGCGCGGCACCTTCAACTCTTTGAGATAAAGGGTGATCAGCGTCGAAAGGTGCGAACGTTCGCCGGTCGAGACAATCACCCCGTCCATTTCGCCGATTCCTTGTGAGCTAAGAAATTCCTTGTTGGCAGCATCGCTGAGGATGGCGTAGGTGCAGCAATCCTGCGCCGCCTGAACTTTATCTTTGTCGGCATCGATGGCGATGACTTCGTGCCCTGCCAGGAAGAGTTCGTTGGTCACATGGAAACCGAAGTTCCCCAGCCCGATGACGCAAAAGCGTTTCTTCATAATATTCTCCCTTTAACCAATCATAACGTTCGCTTCTGAATAGCGAACGGCAAGCCGGTTGCGACGGTGGGCAATAGCAAAGGCGATGGTGAGAAGGCCGACCCGGCCGATGAACATCAGCATGATGACAATAACTTTCCCCGGTGCGGTTAATTCCGCCGTGGTCCCCAGGGAGAGCCCGACCGTTCCGAAAGCAGAAAAGGCTTCAAAGGCGTTCTTCAGGAAACTGCGCGGACTCTCTTCGACCAGATGCGGGCTCTGCACGATCAGCAAGCCGAACAAGGCAATGCCGATGAGGATAATGGCTAACAGCACTAATGCCAGGGCTTTGCTGGTGGCCTCCTCCGGAACTGTGCGCTTGAAAAGATTGGTGTGCTCGCACCCTTTCAGGCGGTTATAGAGGATGCCGAAAAAGAGGGCCAGGCTGGTAGTCTTAACGCCACCGCCGGCCGATCCGGGCGAGGCGCCGATGAACATGAGGAAGATGATCAGAAAGAGTGTCGGCGAGCGGAAAGCATTGAGATCGATGCTGTTAAAGCCGGCGGTTCGGGCCGAGACCGATTGAAAAAGCGCAACCCAGAAGCCTTCAAAATAAGTCATCCCCGCCAGGGCCTCGTTCGCCTCCAGCCAGTAGATCATCACCGTGCCGAAAACAATCAGCAAGCCGCTGGTCAGCAGTACCAGTCGACTGTGTAGGGAAAGTTTAATCCTTCTTTTGCCGCGGGCAGCGGCGAGGGCAAGCAACTCCCGGATCACCAGAAAACCGATGCCGCCCAGAATGATCAGGCCCATGATGGTCAGATTGATCAGCGGGTTGAATTTGTAGCCTTCGAGGCTGTTGCTGAAGAGGGAAAAGCCCGCATTGCAGAAGGCGGAGATGGAATGGAAGATGGAGATATACGTCCCCCGCAGAAATCCGAACTCGGGGATGAAGACGATCGCCAGGAGAACCGCGCCGATCCCCTCGATGACGAGAGTGAGAATAAAGATACTGCGGACCAGGCTTTTCCAGGAATCGACCGGGGTGTGCAGCAAGGTTTCCTGGATAATCCAGCGGCCGCGCATCCCTACGCCCAGTCGCAAATAGATGAAGAGGTAGACCGAAAAGGTGATGATCCCCAGGCCGCCGATCTGAATCAAGGCGAGCACGACCCCCTGTCCGAAGAGGGTGAGTTTGCTGCCGGTATCGACCACGACCAGACCGGTGACGCACTGGGCCGAGGTCGCGGTAAAGAGGGCGTCGAGCAGGGAGAGCGGTTTACCATTGGCTGCCCAAGGGGTGGCCAAAAGGAGGGAGCCGACGAGAATGGCGGCGGCGTAGTAAAGGATCAGGATCTGGCCGGGAGGGCGGGTTTGCAAGAAGTGGCGAATACTGGATGGCATGGAGAAGATCCCTTTGCTGCGTCAGCGACACATTCACCAAAAGGTCGGGCTGGTGGCTGGCGGATTATCGCCGTTTCAATTTCTCAGGGCAAGAATTAAAAAGGATTTCTGCCGCAACGATTTCTTCTTGACAACGGAAAGGGTCTGTTAAAATTGAAATGTACGTTATTCGTCGGGTACTAAGAAACTTTTGCTGCTTTACTGAGGAGAAATGCTCATGACCAAGATCTTGACGGCGAAATTTGCATCCGAAGATACTCTCAAGAACGTTGAAGCCGATATCCTGAA
>JACUTW010000141.1 GCA_014859605.1 Desulfuromonadales bacterium | reverse complement strand
CCCCCTTTGCTAAAGGGGGGAGAATATCAAACTAGAAACGATTGCGGAGGTTCTCGTATGCCCGCTCAAATTAATGGTTTCGACCAGAATAATAAAAGAATTTCTACCCAGGATCTCCTCCAGAAGATCTATCAGGGACTGGACGCCGGTCAAACCGAGTTCGAAATCCTTTCCTCCGGGCACCATGACATCGGTGGCCCCTTGTGGTCGACCGATGGCCAGACCCTGCGCTTTACGGTGAAGAATCCCGGACAGCGGGTCGGTTCCTTCGGTCTGGCCGGCACCGAAATCGTTGTCGAAGGTTCGGCTCCGGCCGATGCCGGCTGGCTCAACTCCGGTGCGATCCTGACTGTGCGCGGCGATGGTGGTGATACCACGGCACACTGCGCCGCCGGCGGCAAAATTTATATCGGCGGCCGCGTCGGCACCCGCTCCGGTTCGTTGATGAAGCATGACCCGGCTTATCCTGCCCCGGAATTGTGGGTGCTGAAGAATACCGGTTCTTTCTCCTTCGAATTCATGGGGGGCGGTACTGCTGTCGTCTGCGGTCTCGGCTGTGAGGATCTCGATTCCATCCTTGGCGATCGTTCCTGTGTCGGCATGGTCGGCGGGACGATCTATGTCCGTGGCCCGGTCCAAGGGATTCCCGACGATGTCTGGATCCTTGAGCTTGATGATGCTGATCGTGACTTTCTCCGTAACGGCCTGCCGCTCTTCCTGCAACAGATCGAGCGCCCGCAGTATCTCGCGACCCTTTCGGACTTCTCCCTCTGGCGCAAAATTGTCGCCAAGACAATGGAGGAGCGCAAGCACATCCATCGTGTGACCATGCGGGAGTTTCGTCTTAATAAGTGGGTCGACGGCGGGATTTTTGGCGATATTGTCGCTGACGATTATGCGCGGGTGAGTGGCCTGGTCGGCACCGGCGAGGATCGATTGAAGATCCCGCATTGGCAGGACAAGCGTTATGGCGCCCCTTGTCAGACCTCCTGTCCGAGTGGCATCCCGACCCAGGATCGCATTAATATGCTGCGGGCCGGCAAGACCCAGGAAGCGTTGGAGTTTGTCCTGCGTTATTCCCCATTCCCCGGTTCGGTCTGCGGCGAGGTCTGTCCGAATTTGTGCATGGATGCTTGTACCCGGCGCTTTATTGATCATCCCGTCGCCATGAAAGAACTCGGCCGCTTCTCCATCGATGCTGTTGCTCCGGCCGCCAAGGAAGCCAGCGGGAAGTCGGTAGCGGTCATCGGCGGCGGTCCCGGCGGTCTCTCAGCGGCGTGGCAACTGCGTTTGGCCGGGCATGCGGTCACTGTTTATGAATCTGATGTCGAAGTCGGCGGTAAATTGCGTCAGGTCATTCCCGGCGAACGCCTTCCGACAGAGGTTCTCAGTGCGGAGATAAAGCGGATCAAGCAGAGCGGTATCACTGTCAAGACTTCAACCAAGGTCGATGCGCCGCTCTTTGCAAAAATTCGTCAGGAGCATCAAGCCGTTGTCATCGCCAGTGGTGCTCACAATCCAGTCATTATCCCCTTTAGCGGCCATGAACGTCTGGTCAAAGGCCTCGATTTCCTCAAGGCAATTAATAATGGCTTACGCCCAGCCATCGGTGATCGGGTCGTCGTCCTCGGTGCCGGTAACGCCGGCATGGATGTCTGCCTCGGGGCGTATGCCATGGGCGCCAAGCAGGTGACATCCATCGATATTCAGCGCCCGGCTGCCTATCGCCATGAAATTGAGCGCGTCGAATATCTGGGCGGCAAGATTATCTGGCCTTTCTTCACCGCCAAGGTCGATGAAAAGGGGGTGCACGGCAAGGATGGACGTTTACTCGAAGCTGATACCGTCATCATAGCTGTTGGTGAACGCCCGGATCTCTCCTATGTGCCGCGGGAGATGTTGAATGACAAAGGGATGGTCGATGTTGACAGCTGCAATCAGTCGATCAGGATGCCGGGGGTCTTTGCTATCGGTGATTCGATCAAGCCGGGCCTGCTGACCCATGCTATTGGTGACGGAGCAGATGTGGCGCGTTACATCGATGATTTTATTAGCGGCAAAGAGCTGCAGCCGCTCGTTAAGCCGCAATTGATTCCGCAGAGCTGTTTGTCGAAGGAGCTCTTCCGTCCCCGCAACCGTGGTCGCCATCGCCCTTCAGATCCCAAGGATGAGACCAACCGTTGCCTCTCCTGCGGCACCTGTCGCGACTGTAAGATGTGTCTGGAGGCCTGTCCGGAAGGGGCGATCCGTCGGGTCGAACTGTCTAATGGCAAGTTCGAGTACGTCTCTGATGCTGAATATTGTATCGGTTGCAGCATCTGTGCGGGGATCTGCCCTTGCGGGATCTGGGCGATGGAGGTTTTGGTTTAGGGACGACCTGTAAATCGGGGGCAAGCAGCGCCCCTACGAAAAATGGCCCGGAAGATTGATTCTTCCGGGCCATTTGTTGGTTCTTGTAGGGGCGCTGCTTGCCGCGCCCTGCTTCTTCTCTTACGCCCCGCCGCCCTCTTTGACTTCGAGGGGAGGATTGATCAG
>JACUTW010000065.1 GCA_014859605.1 Desulfuromonadales bacterium | reverse complement strand
GATCCAGTGATTTTGAATCTGGATTCCCGATAAAACCCTCGGGAATGACAATATTTGCAGCAGGCTGAGTAGTTACTATGATTTTATGCTTTATCCCCCTTATCCCCTTTATCCCTGTTAAATAGCATTTAAGATTCCCTCATCCGCAGGCCGGGTGAGGGAATTTCCCCGGAGGCACGCATGATTATCCGTTCCACTGCCTTTATCAAGAGCGCCGTCAACCCCGACGCTTATCCCGAGCCGATCCTGCCGGAAGTCGCTTTTTGCGGGCGCAGCAACGTCGGCAAGTCGTCGCTGATCAACATCCTCGTCAACCGCAAAAGCCTGGTGCGCACTTCGTCGACACCGGGGCGGACGCAGCTGATCAACTTCTTTACGGTCAACGACACCCTGAGCCTGGTCGATCTCCCCGGCTTCGGTTATGCCGAGGTGCCGCTGCCGGTGAAGAAGGCCTGGGGGCCGATGATGCGCACCTACTTTGAAGGGCGACCGAGCCTTTGCGCTGTCATCCTCCTCTTCGACATCCGCCGCACCCCGCGTGAAGAAGAGCTGATGCTCATAAACTGGACGCGGCAGTACGATATCCCGCTGATCCCGGTGGTGACCAAGGCCGACAAGATCACCAAGGGGCAGCGCGCCAAGCATGTCAAGGAGATCGCTGCTGCCAGCGGCATCGACGCCAGTGAGTTTACCCTCTTCTCGACGATCAGCCGCGAAGGGAAAGATGCCATTTGGGCCCGCATCGAAGCAGCGACGGCCGGCTTTGAGTTGTCGCGAGAAAAGGGGAGCGTCGAAGAGGGCGAACCGGAAGAGTAAGTTTTGCGTTTCAATCGAAAAACAAAGAGCGCAACCCACGGCGGGTTGCGCTCTTTGTCTTTTCAGAGAATCTAAGCAAAAACAAGCAATTTACAGGGATGAAAGGGATGCAGGGGATAAGAGCATAATCAAAGGTTTTATCCCCTTAATCCCCTTCATCCCTGTTAAAAATTCTTTCTTGTTTACGGAAAATCAGGCGACCTTCAACACGATCTTGCCGAAATGTTTGTCCTCTTCCATCATCTGCTGGGCAGCAACCACCTCTTCGATCGGGAAGACCTTTTCGATGATCGGCACAATGCTGCGGTCGGCAAATTTGGGGAGGGCGGTCTTGATAAATTCGGCGACGATCTCGCCTTTGTCCGCCACCGGCCGGGAGCGCAGCACCGAGCCGATGATCTGCTGGCGCTTGACCATCATCAGGGCGATGTTGAGCTCGGCCTTGATGCCGCTGATCACGCCGATGCTGACCATGCGCCCGGCATAACCGAGGGAGTTCATATTCGGGGCGAGATACTTGGCGCCGACGTGGTCGAGGATGACATCGACCCCCTTCTTGGCGGTAAACTCTTTGATGACTTCCGTGAAGTCGGGGGTGGTGGTGTAATCGATGACGAGATCGACACCGAGGGCCTTGACCCGCTCGATCTTGCTGGGGTGGGCGGTGACGATGATCTTGCACTTCGGGGTCAACGCCTTGACGAGCTGAATCGCCGCGGTGTTGACGCCGCCGCCGCCGCCATGCAGCAGGACGGTGTTGCCGTCCTTGAGGCCGCCGATCATAAAGACGTTGAGAAAGGCGGTAATGGACGATTCGCAAACGCAGGCGGCTTCTTCAAAGCTCATCGATGCGGGGATGGGGATGAGGTGGCTGGCGTAAGCAACGGCATATTCAGCATAGCCGCCACCACCGACCAACGTCATCACCCGGTCGCCGACCTGACAGTTGCTGACGCCGGCGCCGAGCTCGGCAACGGTACCGGCGACTTCGAGGCCGAGGATGGGGGAATCGCCGGCGGGCGGAGGATAGTTGCCGGCGCGCTGCACCAGATCGGGGCGATTGATCGAGGTGGCGACAACCTTGATCAGCACCTGGCCTTCTTTGACCTCGGGTTTTTCGGCTGCGCCGACGGACAAAACTTCCACTCCACCGAATCCGCTCATGAGGACTGCTTTCATGTTGATCTCCTTTTGAATGATTTTATTGGGGGCAACTGGGTTCGCGATAAAAATCACCACCCCTAACCCCTCCTTAACAAAGGAGGGGGACTATAAGCTTTAAGCTCCCCTCCTTATTCAAGGAGGACCCAGACTCGGGCCTAAAGGGCTGGGGGTGGTCGAATTTAGCCCTTACTCCGCCCGCACCTTCTGCCCGTTACGGACAAAACGATAACCTCGGCCGCGTTCGGTGAGGAAGTGAACAGGGCGCGAGGGGTCGAGTTCGAAATATTTGCGCAAACGGACAATAAAGTTGTCGAGGGTGCGGGTTTCACTCTCCGGCGACACCCCCCAGACCGATTCGAGGAGTTCGGGGCGGGACAGGGTTTCGTCTTCGCGGCTGAAGAAGATCTGCAGCATGCGCACTTCGAGTTCGGTGAGTTCGACGCTACCGTGCGCGGTCTTGGCGCGGCGGCCGCGAAAATCGACCTCATTGGTGCCAAAGGCGTAGCGCTCGGTGGTGCCGGCGTCGGGGCGGTACCATTCGGAGCGGCGCAGCATCCCCTGCACCCGCAACAGGAATTCGGAGAGGTTGAAGGGTTTGGTCATGTAATCGTCGGCGCCGAGTTCGAGGCCGCGCACCCGGTCCTCTTCGTTGCCGCGGGCGGTGAGGATGAGAATCGGCAGGCGCTTGTTTTCGACGCGGATCCGTTGGCAGATCTGCAGACCGTCCATATCCGGAAGCATGAGATCGAGGACGACCAGGGAGAACCGGCCGTGCTCCAGCGCCGCCAGGGCTGCTGTCCCGGTCTCGACGTGAATCACCTCGTAACCATCCGCTTCGAGGTTGAAGATGATCCCCTGGGCAATATGGGTTTCATCCTCCACCAACAGGATCCGGGGTCGATTCATGCGGAACTCTCCTGGGTCGACAGCGGGAGAAGGATATGGACAGTGCAGCCCTGCCCGACTCCGGCGCTCTCCATCCAGACTTTGCCTTGATGATGGCGGATTACGGTCTGGACAATAAAGAGGCCGAGGCCATTGCCGCGGATATTTTCATCTTTGCGCCGGGCCCGGTAGAACATATCGAAGACCTTGTTGATCTCTTTGCGCTCCAGACCGCGACCGGAGTCCGCCACGGCGAGGTGGGCGAAGTGGCCGTCCTGTTTGAGGCTGATGCGGATATCGGGGGCGTCGTCGGAATAAAGGACGGCATTCTCGACCAGGTTGCGCAGCGTCGTTTCGAGCGCTTCGGTTTCGCCGAGAATCCTCAAGCCTTCATCGATGTCGAGGGTCATTACCCCGGCGCGCGGCAGCGAATACTGGCGGGGGCGGAGGTAGCCGCTGACCAGGGCGGAGAGATCGATCGGCACCAGATGGAGCCGGGTATCGCGCTGTTCGAGGCGGTTGGTGGCGAGGAGGTTGTCGATGAGGCCGCCGAGGCGCTCGGTATCGCTGAGCATGGTATCGACGAAGATATCAAGTTTCTCCGCCGGCGGGCGGCGCAAGCGGATGGTTTCGAGATGGAGACGCAAGGAGGCCAGGGGGGACTTGAGCTCATGGGTGACCTGGGCGATAAAATCTTTCTGGGCCTGATAAAGGGCGACCTGGCGGCGCCAGAGATGATGGATGACGTAGACGCTGACCAACAGGAGGGCGAGGAGGAAGAGGCCTTCGACGAGGATAAACCAGTCGGCTCCGGAGGGGAGGACGACCGGACCGTACTTTTGGGCGAGTTTGCCGAGGCGGCGCTGATTGCGGACAAACCAGATGATCCAGGAGGCGACCAGCCCGACCCAGACAATCTGGATGGCAATAATCATGATCAGCGGCGTATAACGGGAGCGAAAGAAGCTCTTCATAGGGCTTTTTACCATTCTAATCTTTGCCCGGCAAGTAAGAAGTTTTACAGAAGTTTTACAATAAGGAGAAAACTCCCGTGGTAACCTCTTCAAGTTAAATCGGAAACCCTTAAGAGGATGATCTGCGGATGAAAGCTTTAAAAATCGGTCAATATACTTTGCGTTTCCCCTTGATTCAAGGCGGCATGGGCGTGCGCGTCTCCGGCGGCAGCCTCGCCGGCCATGTCGCCCGTTGCGGCGGCGTCGGTCTTATCGCCACTGCCGGCCTCGGCCTGAATAGCCGTCACTTTGACGGGCGCAACTTCTTTACCGCTGACCCCGCCGCTCTGCGCGATGAATTCGCCAAAGCCTACGCCATCGCCCCGGACGGGATCGTCGGCGCCAACTGCATGGTCGCGGTGACCAACTACGACACCATGGTGCGCGTCGCCTGCGAATCCGGCGCCAAGGTGATCGTCAGTGGCGCCGGACTCCCCCTCAACCTCCCCGCCCTGACCGCCGATTTTCCGCAAGTGGCCCTGGTGCCGATCGTCTCGTCGGTTAAGGCGGCAGAGTTGATCGCCCGCAAATGGCACAAAGCTTATAGCCGTCTGCCCGATGCGGTCGTTGTCGAAGATCCCGATACCGCCGGCGGTCACCTCGGCGAAAAGATGGAGAAGATCGGCAGCGGCGAATACGATCAGTATGCCACGGTCCGAGGCGTCAAGGATTACTTCCGCAGCGAGTGGCAGCTTGAGATGCCGGTGATTGCCGCCGGCGGCATCTGGGATCGCGCCGACCTGCTGCATGCCCTGGCCGAAGGGGCCGACGGCGTGCAGATGGCGAGCCGCTTTGTGACGACCGTTGAATGTGACGCCGCCGATGCCTTCAAGCAGGCCTATATCAATTGCAAACAGGAAGATATCGGTCTGATCATGAGCCCGGCCGGCCTGCCGGGGCGGGCAATTCTCACCCACTTTGACAAAGTGCGCGAACGCGATGTGGCGCTGGGGCAGCGCTGCCCCTCCGGCTGTCTGAAGAAGTGTGCCTACAAAGAGACGCGGGAGCGTTTCTGCATCGTTCACGCCCTCGATCGTGCCCAGCGTGGCGACGTCGAGACCGGTCTGGTCTTTTGCGGCACCAATGCCTGGCGCGCCGATCACATCAGCACCGTCGCCGAGATCTTTGCCGAGCTCTTCGACCTCCCGGTTGAGAAGATTGCGACAAAAGGATAAGAAACCTGTAAAAGGCAGTTAGCCGCAGATAAGGGCGGATAAAATCTGATAACTCAAGACGTTCATTGTGTTGTCCGGCTTACCCCCTGGTGAAATGCTTGTCTCTAGTTTTATCTGTCCTTATCCGCAGTTATCCGCTTTTTCAGCGGCTAAATGCTTTTTTGGGATAATTCGGGACACATTCTCCCTTCTGCCCTGTGGGAGAGGGTGGCCGGGTGAGGGCTTTGAATGAAAAAAAGCTGAAACCATAATTTGTCCTTGACAGGCCCCAGCTCTCTACATAGACTGACCACTCAATTTTTGGGCCTATAGCTCAGTTGGTAGAGCCACCGGCTCATAACCGGTTTGTCCCAGGTTCGAGCCCTGGTGGGCCCACCATCTTTACCCAAGGTCACTCATGAGTCGAACTGTACCGCTGCAGAAGACATATTTAACCTAGTCATAAAAGAGAGTGCAACTGCTACCGGCAAGTTGCACTTTCTCTTTTTGGGCAGCATGAAACGACGAAATCCCGCCCGCATACAAGACCTCATCGGCCTCATCCATACCGATTACCCCCCTGCTCTGGCGGAGGATTGGGACAATGTCGGACTCCAGGTCGGCGATCCCGCCGCCCCGCTCGAACGTGTCCTCATCGCTCTCGATGTCACCGAAGCGACCCTGGCCGAAGCGGAATCCTGCAACGTCCAGGCGATTATTGCCCACCATCCCCTGATCTTCCGTCCCCTCAAGTCTGTCACCCCCCTCGATCCGAACAGTCGCCTGCTGATGCGGGCGATTTCTGCCAATATTGCCATTATCGCCGCCCATACCAATCTCGATTGCGGTGCCGACGGACTCAATGACTGGCTGGCCACCCGGCTCGGGATTGAAGACGCGCAGCCCTTGCAGGGCGCGGCTCTCCCCCTTTATAAACTGGTGGTTTATGTCCCGGTCGGACACCAGCAAGCTGTGGAGAGTGCCCTCTTTGCCGCCGGCGCCGGGACGATCGGTGCTTACGATCACTGTTCTTTTGCCAGTGCCGGCACCGGCCGTTTTCGCCCCGGCGCAACCAGTACGCCCTTTATCGGCACGGCTGGACAGGACAGCACGCCGGCGGAGATCCGCCTTGAGACCATCGTTTCGGCCGAGTGCGTCACTAAAGTGATCGATAAACTGCGCAAAGCCCATCCTTATGAAGAGCCGGCTTACGACCTCTTCCTGCTGCAAAACCGCCGTAACGATCTCGGTCTCGGCCGCATCGGTCGGCTGCCGCAAGCGCTGTCGCTGCACGATTATGCCCGGCAGATCGCCGCGGCGCTGGGGACAAACTCCCTGCGGCTGGTCGGCGATCCGCAGCGACTGGTGCGCAAAGTGGCTTGTTGCGGCGGCAGCGGCACGTCTCTGCTCTTTGCTGCCCAGCGACAGGGCGCCGATCTGCTGGTGACCGGCGATGTCAAATACCATGACGCCCGTAACGCCCTCGACCTCGGTCTTGCCCTGGTCGATGCCGGTCACTTTGCCACCGAAGTGTTGATGGTGGCGGGGCTGGCGGGAAAATTACGAGTTGCCGCGCAGGCGCGCCAGCTCCCCGTCGAATTTATCGAATCGACATCCGGACAAGATCCGTTTTTATCCATTATCCCCTGAACGGGATACGCGACGAACACCAGCCCAGGAGGAACACGTGCAAGAAAAATTGATAATTCTCAAAAAACTTCAAGACATCGATCAAGGATTGAACGATGTCCGCCGCCAACTCTCTGTCCTTGAAAGCGAAGCCGAAGAATTAACGGCCGAGCGCGGTCGGGTCGAAGGGATGGCCACAACTCTGGGCGAAGAACTCGCCGGGCTGGAGACGCAACTCTCCGAACTCGATTGCTCCCTCTCCATCGAGCAGGATAATGTCGGCAAGGCCGAAGGCCGGCTGCCGGCGATCAAGACCCAGAAAGAGTATGTCGCGGTCCTCAAAGAGATCGACACCGCCAAGAAGGTCAATAAAGAGATTCAGGACAAGATCAAGAATAAAAATGAGGAGATCGCCGCTATCGCCGCTGAGAAAGCCGAGAAGGATGCCGAGCTCGCCGAGGTCAGTGCTCGCACCGCCGAGCGCGCTGCCCTGATCCAGGCGCAAATTGACGAAATCAAGGCGAATACCAGTGCCCGTGAAACCGAGCGCAAAGAACTCTTTGCGCAAATCCCGCCGCAACTTGGCAAGCGTTATCAGGTGCTGATCGAGCGCCGTAACGGTGTTGCCGTCGTTATTGCCCACAAAGGCGCCTGCACCGGCTGCAATATGCTGTTGCCGCCGCAGCTCTTTAATAATCTTTACACCACCCGGGAGATTCTGAGCTGCCCGCTGTGCAGCCGCCTTTTGTATGTTGGCGAAGGTTGATTTTTTTGTATCTATTTTGCTCCCCCCTTTGAAAAAGGGGGGTTGGGGGGGATTCTCTTTGCACCAGGCAAATCCCCCTAAATCCCCCTTTTTCAAAGGGGGACTTTAAGAACAGGGCATGATTTGTTGCGGCGCAGATATGAATTCTGAATAATTGCATTTTTTTACAAATAGATGGCTGGAGAAGGACAGACGATCGCCGGTTCCGTAAGGGACGGGAGGAAAGTCCGGGCTCCACAGGGCAGGATGGTCCTTAACGGGGACCGGGGGCGACCCCAGGGAAAGTGCCACAGAGAGGAGACCGCCCGCATGATTTCGGTCCGCGGGTAAGGGTGAAAGGGTGAGGTAAGAGCTCACCAGTTTCGGCGGCGACGTCGAAAGCTCGGTAAACCCCATCCGGAGCAAGACCAAATAGGGGAGCGCTTGAGGACGGCCCGTCCAAAGCTCCCGGGTACGGTTGCTTGAGGCTGTCGGCAACGACAGTCCTAGAGGAATGATCGTCACTGCGTCGCGGGTAACGGCGATGCAGAACAGAACCCGGCTTACGGCCTTCTCCCGCCATCTTTTTTTTCTTATGGATTTTCAGGATATGAATCAGGCCGTTGCCGGCCCCGCCCAGCGCTGAAACTCTCGGGAATCGTCCTTTTCTGCAACGCTGCGATAAAGTTCTGAGCAAGGAGAGCTGATGGAAATCCGTTTTGATCGTAATAATGGTGTGGTTGACGAGCAGATCGACGCGCTGATCGCTCAGGTCGGCTTGGCCGGTACGGCTGCGCAGTCGGGTCGATTGGTGCGCGAGATGATCCTTTCGGCGCTGAAGGCGGGACAGGAGATCTCTTATCCGGCCGATCTCAAGCTGATGCGGACGACGATGAAGGAGATGCGCTTTACCGCGAAAGTCTTCGGACCGCACCGCGGTCGCCGCAAGGTGACGATCTTCGGCTCAGCACGGACCGAGTCTGACGAACCGATCTATCAGAAGTGTGTCGAATTTTCCCGTCTCCTCGCCGAGCACAACTACATGGTGATTACCGGCGGCGGTGGCGGCATCATGCAGGCCGGCAACGAAGGGGCCGGGGCGGAGAATTCCTTTGCCATCAATATTTCGCTCCCCTTCGAACAAAGCACCAATCCGGTCATGGTCGACAGCCCCAATGTCATCACCTACAAATACTTCTTTAACCGCAAGATCGCCTTTCTCAAGGAGGCGGATGCGGTTGCCCTCTTCCCTGGCGGTTTCGGCACTCTCGATGAAGCGATGGAGACCCTGACCCTGATCCAGACCGGCAAGAATCCGCCGATCCCGCTGGTGCTGGTCGACGATGACCATGGCGGTTACTGGGAGAACCTCTTCAGCTTCATGCGTAACACCCTGCTCAAGCGTGGTCTGATCTCCGGCGAAGATTTCGGGCTCTTCACCCTGACCCGCAGCCCGGAAGAAGCGGTGCAGGTGATCAATGATTTTTACCGGGTCTACCATTCGAGTCGCTACATCGGTGAAGATCTCGTCATCCGGACCACCAAAGAGTTGTCGGCCGCCGAGGTCGATATCCTTCAGAACGAATTCAGCGAGATTCTGTCGCCGGGGCAACGCATCACCACGGCGTCGGTGGCTCTGGACAAGGAGAGCGACCAGCCCGATCTCCTCCTCCTGCCGCGCTTGATCGTCCCCTTTAATCATCGCAATTTTGGACTGTTGATCGCTTTTATCCGTCGCATCAACTCTTTTTGAGTCAAGGAAAACTCCTCTTGCCGACAAGAAGAATTGTACTGTTTCGCGGAACATGCTAATAATTCAAGTCCATATCAGCGCATTTCCTGAGGTTCGAGTATGAATGGAAGGGCTAATCCCATTATCCGTCGTTGTGACTATCTCCCCCCGAACTATCGGGTTGAGAGCGTTGAGCTGACCTTTACGCTCGGCGAGGCAACGACGCTGGTGCGCTCCCGTCTCCGGCTGCAGCGCGCCCCGCAGGCCAACACGAGTACGCTGACCCTGCTCGGCCGCAATCTCGAACTTCTGGCGCTGCGCCGTGATGGCAGCGATCTGTCCCCGGCCGATTATCAACGTGACGACGAAAGTCTGATCCTCCCTGACTGCCCGGCCGCCTTCACTCTGGAGATCGAGACGGCGATCCACCCGCAAGCCAATACCGCCCTCGAAGGCCTGTATCTGTCGAGCGGCCGCTTCTGTACCCAGTGCGAAGCCGAAGGCTTCCGCCGCATCACCTACTTCCCGGATCGTCCTGACGTTCTGTCTCGCTACTCCGTTACCCTGATTGCCGATCGCCAGCGTTACCCGGTCCTGCTCAGCAACGGCAATCTGTTGGAGAGCGGCGAGCTCAGCAACGGGCAGCACTTTGCCCGCTGGGTCGACCCCTTCCCCAAGCCGTCTTATCTCTTTGCCCTGGTGGCCGGCGATCTGGCTGTCCTCAACGACAGCTATCTGACCGGAAGGGGGCGCAGCGTCGCTCTGCAGATCTACACGGAAGCCGGTAACCTCGATAAATGCGCCCATGCCATGGCCAGCCTCAAAGAAGCGATGGCCTGGGATGAAGAAGTCTACGGCCTCGAATATGACCTCGATATCTACATGATCGTCGCCGTCGGTGATTTCAACATGGGGGCGATGGAGAACAAAGGGCTGAATATCTTCAATGCCCGTTACGTCCTCGCCTGCCCCGAGACCGCCACCGATGCCGATTACCAGGCGATTCGTGAGGTCATCGGCCACGAATATTTCCACAACTGGACCGGTAACCGCGTCACCTGCCGCGACTGGTTTCAGCTTTCGCTCAAGGAAGGGCTCACCGTCTTCCGCGATCAGACCTTCTCGGCTGATCTCGGTTCGCGGGCGGTGAAGCGGATTCAGGATGTCCGCACCCTGCGCGCTTCCCAGTTTCTCGAAGATGGCGGGCCGATGGCGCATCCGGTGCGCCCGGAGTCGTACGAAGAGATCAATAATTTTTACACGGCGACGGTCTACAACAAAGGCGCCGAAGTCATCGGCATGTACCGCACCCTCCTCGGTGCCGAGCTTTTTCACGCCGGAGTTACCCTGTATCTTGCCCGCCATGACGGCGAAGCAGCGACGATCGACGATTTTCTCCGGGCGATGGAGGAGGTCTCGGGTCGCGACCTGCAGCAGTTCAGCCGCTGGTACAGTCAGGCCGGGACGCCGCTGCTGACGGTGACGCGGGCCTACGACCCGCAGCGTTCAACGCTGTCCCTGACCTTGCGGCAGCACCTGGCGCCGACTCCCGGTCAACCTGAAAAGGAGCTGCTGCATATACCGATCAGCATCGGCCTGATCGCTCCGGACGGTCAGGAGCTGGCGGTGCGCTGCAGCGGCGAAGGGCTCCGTCCGGCCGGAAGCCGGGTCATTGAGCTGCAAGCGGCGGAAGAAACTTTTGAACTGGTCGACGTGCCGGCCGGGAGCCTCCCTTCCCTGCTGCGCGGCTTTTCGGCGCCGGTCCGACTGCACGATGATCTTGATGAAAGCGAGCGCGCTTTCCTGCTGGCGCACGACAGCGACAGCTTCTGCCGCTGGGAAGCCGGACAGCAGCTCTTTACCGATCTGCTGCTGCGCCATGCCGCGGAAGCCGATCCAGCTATGCGGGTTTTGCCGCAGACCCATGCCAGCGCTTATCAGCGCCTCCTTTTGGATCAGGGCGGCGACCCGGCCCTGCGGGCCCTTGCCCTGACGCTGCCGACGGTTACCACCCTGCTCGATCTGCAGCTGCCGGCCGATCCGCCGGCGTTGCATGAGGCCCGGCAAGGTTTGCGGAGCGCGCTGGTCGAATCTCTGGCCGCGGAGTTGTGGAGCCTGTATGACGGACTGCAGGAGAACGGCCCTTACACGCCGGAAGGGGCGGCGGTGGGACGGCGCAGCTTGAAGAATACCACCCTTGCCCTCCTCGCCCGCTGCGATCGCCAGGGGGCGGCGCAAGCTTGTCATGCCCAGTTTCAGGCGGCCGGCAATATGACCGATCGTCTCGCGGCTTTGACAATTCTCGTCGATGAAGATCTCCCCGGCCACGATGACGCCCTCGCCGAGTTTCACCAATGCTGGCAGCATGATCCTTTGGTCCTCGACAAATGGTTTACCTTGCAGGCGATTGCCGGCAGCGACGCGGTCTTTAGTGATGTTCTGCGGCTGCGTGCCCATCCGGACTTTACCCTGCGCAACCCCAACCGGGTGCGTTCCCTCCTTGGCGCCTTTGCCCACAGCAACCCCGGCCGCTTCCATCGCAGTGACGGGCAGGGCTATGATTTTATCGCCGGCGAAGTCCTTTCCCTCGACCCCTTGAATCCGCAGGTTGCCACCCGCCTGGCGACTTCTTTGAGCCGTTGGCAGATGCTCGCCGAACCGTATGGCAGCGCCATGCATCAGGCTTTGCAGCGTCTGGCCCGGTCCGGTAATCTGTCCCGTGACCTTGGCGAGTTGGTAAGCAAGAGTCTCAAGGAGAGTCTATGAGCACGGCGTTACTGATTGCCGGTTACGGTGATATCGGTCAACGCGTCGCCCGTCTCGCCCTGGCAACGGGGCAGACGGTCGCGGCCCTGGTCCGTTCTCACGAAAAGGCGACAGCGCTGGCGGCCGACGGCATTCGTCCGATTCTCGGCGATCTTGACGACGCCACCCTGCCGGTCAGTGAGCTGCATCCCGCCGGGACCACCATCCTTTACACGATTCCGCCGCCCGGCGGCGGTGAATACGATACCCGTCTGCGCGTCTTTCTCGGTTCGATCGAGCCGGGGAGTGAACCGGCGCAGTTCGTTTATCTCAGCACCACCGGCGTTTACGGCGATCAGCAGGGGGCGCTCGTCAACGAAGCAACCCCGACCCAGGCCACCACCAGTCGCGCCCGCCGCCGCCTCGATGCCGAAAAGCTCCTCCTTGCCTGGGGGGAGAATCGCGGCGTCAAGATCGTCATCCTTCGCGTTGCCGGGATTTACGGCGCCAATCGACTGCCGCTCAATCGCCTTCGCGAAGGGGCACCGGTGCTGCGCAGCGAAGAGTCCCCTTACAGCAACCGCATTCACGCCGACGACCTTGCCCGCCTTTGTCTGGCTGCCGCCGAGCAAGGCGAGGATGGCGAGATTATCAATATTTGCGACGGCGAGACCTCAACGATGACCGACTATTTCAATGCGGTAGCCGATGTTTTTGCCCTCCCCCGCCCGCCGCAGGTGACGATGGCAGAAGCCAAAGAGTGCATGCCGCCGCTCCTTTTGTCCTACTTCAGTGAATCGCGCCGCCTCGATAACCGTCGCATGCGCGAACGCCTTGGAATCACCCTTCTTTATCCGGATCTTGCCAGCGGGCTTGCCGCCTGTCTCAAGGAGTACGTATGACAAGTGAAGACCTCACCCCCCGCAAGGGTGGGACCCTCGCTGCTTTGCGCCGACGCAATGACGATTTGGTGACGATGGTCAAGCTCGGCAAGGCTCTCACCGCCACCCTCGACCTGAGCGAAGTCCTCAATGCGGTCATGACCACCGTTTGTCAGACGATCAAGGCAAGTACCTGGTCGCTCCTCCTTTTGGATGAACGGAGTCAGGAGCTGATCTTTGAAGTTGTCGTTTCCCCGGCTGCAGAGCGGCTGAAAGGGAAACGACTCCCCGCCGGACAGGGGATTGCCGGCTGGGTGGCGGCGCACGGCCAACCCCTGCTTTTGCCGGATGTGCAGCAGGATGCACGCTTTAACGCCGAATATGATAAGGATAATTTGTTTGTAACCCGTTCGATTGCCTGCGTGCCGCTGCGAAGTGCCGAGTACATCATCGGTGTCATTGAACTGATCAACCCCTTTGATGAAGGCTTTGTCGACGAAGATCTCCTGCTCCTCTCCACCATTGCCGACTTTGCTGCCATCGCTATCGAAAATGCCCGGAACTATAAGCGGATTCAGCAACTGGTCATTACCGACGACCTGACCGGGCTGTATAACTCCCGCCACATGTCCAAGCTTATCGAGATTGAGGTCGAGCGCGCCTGCCGCTATAAAAAGGATCTCTCCCTGGTCTTTATCGATCTCGACTTCTTTAAAACGGTCAACGATACCCACGGCCATCTCATCGGCAGTCTGCTGCTCAGCGAGTTAGGCGATTTTCTCCAGAAAAAGATTCGTAAAATTGATTTTGCCGCCCGTTATGGCGGCGATGAATTTGTTCTCGTCCTCCCCGAAACCTCGAAGGCCGGGGCTCTGATCCTTTGCAATCATATTCTCGACTGTCTGCGGCAGCACCAGTTTTTGAGCGATACCGGTCTCCCCCCGACGCAGGTGACCGCCAGCCTCGGCATTGCCACCTTTCCGGAAGATGCCGCCAGCAAGGATGAGCTGCTCAGTAAAGCCGATCAGGCGATGTACTTTGTCAAGGAGCACACCCGCAACGGTGTCCACTGCGCCTGAACCGGGAGCTTATCAAGCAGCAAGGGCGAACCGTTGCCGGTTCGCCCTTGCTGCTCATCGTTTGTTTCCTTTCCCCCGTTAAACCTCTTTTTTTAATCGTACCCCCTCCGCTGTCAGTTCGATCAACCCCGCTTTTAAGAGAGAGCCGACCGCCTTCTTGAAACTCTTCTTGCTCATCCCGAGTCGCGCCTGAATGAGCTCCGGCGGGCTTTGATCGTGCAGCGGCAGAAAGTTCTCTCCTTGCAGGGCGGACAGGATGACGCTGCGCGCTTCGGACGCCCCGGCGCTGCCGACTTTGCGCAGGATGATATCGAGCTTGCCGTCTTCGCGTACCCGTTTGACATAACCGGTCAATTTCATCCCCGGCGCCATGCCGCTCTGCAGTTCATCGCGATAGACCACCCCGACGTAGCGATGGTTGACCACCACCTTGGCACCGAGATCGGTAAAGGTCCAGAGGAGGAGATCGACGGCATCGCCGGCGTGCAGGTCGGCACAGGTCTCCTCCAGCCAGTCGTCGAGACGAGCGCTGGCAAAGGGGCGCCCTTCGCGGTCGAGAGCGATGCGCACCAGATAGCTGCGTCCGGCCTGCATCCGTTCCGGCTGCTGACTCAAGGGGACGAGGAGATCCTTCTCCACCCCCCAGTCGAGAAAAGCGCCGGGGGAGGCGATGCTGCGCACCTTGAGCAGGGCAAACTCGCCGACCTGGGCGACAGGGAGGCGCAAGGTCACTTGTCGATGGCCGCTTTTGTCGCGAAAGAGGAAGACCGGTAAAATTTCTCCGGCGCTGACCGCTTCGCTTGCATCTTTGCGGGGGAGGAGGAGAAGTTCGCCGTCGCATTGCAGCCAGATGCCGCGGTCATCGGTCTTTTCGACGACGAGGCGATGGATTTTACCAATTTCGAGCATAGGGGTTCTCCGGAAAAATGATGATTTCTTTGAGGTGGTAGCACAGAGTGTGGCCGGGTGCAAGGGGCAACGTTTCTCCCCTCCTTTCGACTTGCTTCTCGGTGGAAAATGTTCATAATTGTTCGGTATGTGTGATTCTCGAAGGGTCTTCCTGTCGACAACCGAGAAAGGTCAGCCATGAGCGATACCATCAAGATCGGGGTCAGTTCCTGCCTGTTGGGCGAGCGCGTCCGTTACGACGGCGGTCATAAACACAATGATTACATCACCGGCATTCTCGGGGATTATTTCTCCTTTGTGCCGGTCTGCCCCGAGGTCGGCTGCGGTCTGCCGATTCCCCGTGAAGCGATGCGCCTCGAAGGCGATCCAGCGGCGCCGCGACTGCTGACCCGCCAGAGCCGTATTGACCTCACGGCGCAGATGCAGGCCTTTTGCGCTGCCAAGGTCAAAGAGTTGGAGGGGGAAGATCTCTGCGGCTTTATCTTTAAGAAGGATTCCCCGAGTTCCGGCCTCTTTCGCGTCAAGGTATACAATAACGGCATGGCAGTGAAGAACGGTCGCGGTCTCTTTGCTGCAGCCGTGGCCAATAACTTCCCGCTGCTGCCGATGGAGGAGGAAGGGCGCCTCAACGATGCGCCGCTGCGTGAAAACTTTATCGAGCGGGTCTTCAGTTACCGCCGCTGGAAAGACTTTCTCGCCAGCGCGCCGACGCTGGGAAAGCTGGTGGAGTTTCACACTGCCCACAAACTGCTGATGATGGCGCACAGCCCGGACTATTATCGCCAGATGGGGGTGCTGGTGGCGCACGGCAAGGAGTTGGCGGCCGCCGAGTTGTTCCGCCGTTATGAAGAGTTGCTGATGAAGGGATTGACGCTGCATGCCACGGCCGCCAAGAACACCAACGTGCTGCAGCACATCATGGGCTATTTCAAGAAAGAGTTGACAGCGGAAGAGAAGGCGGAGCTCCTCGAAGTCATCAGTCAGTACCACTCTCATCTCCTGCCGCTGATTGTGCCACTGACCCTGCTCAAACATTATGTCCGCAAGTACGATCAGACTTATCTGCGGGGACAGATCTATCTTTCGCCGCATCCGGCGCAGCTGATGCTGCGCAATCATGTCTAG
>JACUTW010000064.1 GCA_014859605.1 Desulfuromonadales bacterium | reverse complement strand
GGAGATCTACGGGCAACTTTAAACCTCCAGGGCGGTTCACACGGATTACACGGATGAAACGGATAAAAGACCGATCAACCAAAGGGCAATCCGTACAAATCAGATTTTATCCGTGTGAAAAATGTTTTTAAAATAGGTCGCATGTCGGCCATCTTCAAGAAACGGAGTCTTTCATGTTAACCACCGCAGATTTCAAGCGCGGCCTGGTCTTTCAGCTCGATGGTGCTCCTTGTATCATCCTCGATTACACCATGCAGTCCCCCTCGGCCCGGGGTGGTAATACCCTGGTCAAGACCAAATACCGCAACATGCTGACCGGACAGGTTCTGGAAAAGTCCTTTAAATCCGGCGACAAGGTTGACGAAGCCGACTTCGAGCGGCGTAAGGGGCAGTTCCTGTATGCCTCCGGCGATGGCGGTGTTTTTATGGATCTTGAAAACTACGAACAGTTCGAAATTAACGAGGAACTCTTTGCGCCGATTGCGGGATTTCTCGTCGACGGTCAGGAAGTGCAACTCGGCGTCTTTCAAGGGCGGGTGGTGAGTATCGATCCGCCGATGATTGTTGAACTGCTGGTGACCGAGACCGCACCGGCGATCAAGAATGCCACCGCCACCGCCCAGACCAAGGAAGCGATCCTTGAGACCGGTCTGCGCATTCAGGTTCCCGGCTATCTCGAATCGGATGAACGGATCAAAGTCGACACCCGCGATGGCCGCTTCGTGTCCCGCGCCTGACCTATAAACATCCCAACAACAAAAAAAGGGCGCCCGTTGAAGTGGCGTCCTTTTTTTGTTGTTGTAGGTAGGGGCGGACCGATGTGTCCGCCTGACTGATATGTCTGCTTGCGCTTAGCTGGTAAAGGTGAGTTTGCGTTCCAGGTCCATCGAGTGGGAAAGACGCTTGGCGTCGGCGATGGTAATTTTATCCTCCTGGAAAAGTTGAACAAGATGCTGATCCATCGTCTGCATCTGATATTGGGTCTGACCGTTTTCGATATGCTTTTCGATTTCGTCGAGGCGGCCATCACGGATGCAGGCCTGAATCGTCGTTGTGGTCCGCATGATTTCAACGACCGGCAGGATGTTGTCGCCGCTCTTGTCTTTGACCAGGCGCAACGAAATGGTCGCGACCAGAACGTCGGCCAGACGTTGGCGGACAATCTCCTGACTTTCGGGCGGGAAGTTGCCGATAATCCGGTGGATGGTCGAGACTGCCCCCTGGGTGTGCAGGGTCGAAAGGACAAGATGCCCGGTTTCGCTTGCCTTCATGCAGCTGTCGATAGTCTCTTTGTCGCGCAGTTCGCCAACCATAATGACATCCGGATCCATGCGCAGGGCTGCCTTCAGGGCTTTGTCATAACTTGAAGTGTCGATACCGATTTCGCGCTGGATGATGCAGCTTTTATTCGAGGTAAAGAGAAACTCGATGGGATCTTCAATGGTGATGATGTTGTAGGTGAAGGTTTCGGTCAGATAACGCATCATTGCCGCGAGGGTGGTCGATTTGCCATTCCCAGTCGGACCGGTGACCAGAATCAGACCGGTCGGGGCTTTGACAATCTCGGCGAGAACATCAGGCAGGTTCAACTCCTCGAAGGTGCTGATATAAGGGGGGATAACGCGCATGACAATACCGAAGTGGCCGCGTTGGCGGAAGATGCTGACGCGGAAACGTCCGCCGTTCGGCAGGGCATAGGATGAATCAATTTCATTGATATTGTCATCAAGGGTCTTGCCGCTGAATTCGAGGATGGTGTTAACGATGAATTCGGTATCCTTGCCAGTCAGAAGCGGCAGTCGGGAGCGGATAATCTGACCCTTTCCGCGAAAAAACGGGGGATTATCGACTTCAAAGTGGACGTCAGAGACTTTTTTCTGAAAAGCGATTTCGAGAATCTGATTGAGTGTTTTCGCATCCATGATCGGTATCCTGTCTTATAAGCGTTGAAAGCCGGATAATAATGCACATTTATTAGCAAATGAGCAACTTAAACTCCTGATTTAAACTCCTGATTTTTTTGCCGCAGGACCTTTTCCAGAATCAAGCCTGCCGTCCTGGCGAGTATGGAAAGTCGTTCACATTGGCCGTGGGCGGCGTGCCCCAGACCGTAATCGCCATAGACGACAGCGATCGTGCGATTATCGACAAGAATCGGTAACAGCAGGATCTTTTCGAGGCGGGGAGGGGTGGTTGCCGCCGCGGCAATCGATTGAAAATCATCAGGGACGCCCCAGAAAGTCTCGCCGCTTTCGACCACCCGGGCAAAGGTTTTGATATCGTTGATGGCAAGTCTGGATTTCAGCGGGAAGGGGCCGATCCCCTCGACCTGACGATCACGGTCGAAGCCCCGCTCGGCAACCAGCGAATCTTTGACAACGACGAAAGTTTGGCCGCGGCTAAAGGTCGCTGCGACAAACTTTAACAGGGTCGGAGAAATGTCGGCCGGTTCTTGTATGCTCTCAAGCGATTTCAGCGTCTCGATGAAGAGTTTATCCATTCTGTTGATCGCCGCAGAAGCAGGTTTGCTCAACCAGTCGTGCAGGGCGTTCAGCATGTTGATGGTGTGATCAACCGCTTTGGCTGGCAGCGGATCGACGATTTTCGGCAGGGTTAGCTGGCATCCTGCTGCCAGCATTTGCAGAGCAAACTCTCCCTGTTCTGGGGCGTAGAGCTGAATGGAGACGAGTTCGGGATAGATGCTGGTCCGCTGCGAGGCAAGTGACAGGAGGTTCTCCGGGCTGTGTTCGGCGTTAGGGGCATCGATCAGCAGCAGCGGCGTTAATTCTTTGGCTAAAGCATTTTCAATGAGCAGATTGAGGCTGGATTCGTCGTCAATCATAAAGAACGACCGGCCGCTGCGTTTACATAAGGTGTTGATCGCCCCTTTCAGCAAGCGATCGCGACTAAAAAGGATGAGGAGTTGGCCGTCACCGCCGCTTTTCTTCTCTTCGGCCGGAGTCAGTTTCTCGATGGCTCCGAGGAGGCGGTTGCGGTCATCACCGGATATTTCTCCAAGATCGATCTCTTCGACAACTTTTTGTTTGGTGAGGGGGACGTGCAGGCCTTTAAAGACATCAGGGATCTTCTTTTCCAGACGATCAAGTTCATCCAGACCGAGGATGTCTGCAGAGATATGGACCCCCGGCACTTCTTCCGGAGCTTCATTTTCGAAAATGAGCGATTCTTCGACAAAATCTTCGCTATTGCTCGGGAAGATGCTTTCGCTGGTCAGGATACCGTCCCGCATCTTTTCATCATAAATGCGCAGCGCATCCATGAGAATATTCTGGGTGTTGACACAAAAGTCTTTATGAAATCTTTCCGGTAGATATTGATAATCCTCCGAAAGAGCAACATCGTCGACGTCAACGGTAAAAGTTCCGCCATCCCAGGTGAGAATGTCGATAACCGTCATGACGATCAAGGCTTCGAGCCCTTTGAAGGCAACTTCTTTGTCGATCTTGCCGGCATCGATCAGCATGGCAACCAGAGGTTGGCGACGCGCCCCGGCTTGTTTCTGCTCTTCCAGGGTTTGCTGGAGGACGACCGGTGTAATCGCATTCATGCTGATCAGGACCTGACCAAGACGGACGCTGTTATTGCTGTGGTTGGCGCAAATAATATGACCGTCACTAAAGACCAGCCGACTCTCTCCCTTAGCACCCAAAAGTTTGAGGGTTCCGGATTTTCTTGTCGAATTGAGCAGTTGAATGATGTCGACAATAGGCAGATGTTCAAGATCACCAGAAAAAGACATGAGCAGGACACCTCTCGGTTGCGGGAGAATAAAAGCGCGGAAAATGACAGAACTGTTTTAAGAAAAAGGACGGAAGATTGCAAGGAAATCCTTACAAATTTCTGAATGAGAACCTCCCGGCCAGGGATCTTCAAAAGAAAATCTTGTTATTTTTGAACAGATAAGGTATGTTCACTCTCCGTTTCAAATGGCAGTCACAGGCTCAACCCTTTTTCTGTCCCATCGCTCACTGACCCCCCATCTCTGCACGGCTTCCTTTCTTAAAGAATCCCATGGCAGCACCGCTTGGTTGGCGATCGATACTTGAAGTCAGGACCGTTTTTTCCCGCGGCCGCCTCATGCACCATTGCCAATCGTGAAGAGTTTTACCGGCCAATTTTTTGTTTTAACGGTTCCCCGTTAGAACAGCGATTGTCGCTGCGCTACTCTTCTATTGCCTGACGTAATTTTTTATTTACGCAGTGGCACCGGCGGTATCTTGCCACCCCATTCAACCCGCGATGACTGCTAACGTCTTCACGGGAAAGGAAGCACATGTCTTTTTCAGAGTTTAACCTGTCCGAACCGATTCTTCGCGCTATCAACGAGTGTGGCTATACCACTCCGACCCCGATCCAGTCCCAGTCGATTCCGCAGATCATTGCCGGCCGTGACATCTTGGCTTCGGCCCAGACCGGCACCGGCAAGACCGCTGCTTTCATGCTCCCCGCGCTGGCGCGCTTGAGCGAATTCAAGCGTGGTACCTCCGGTTCGCCGCGCGTGCTGGTGTTGACCCCGACCCGTGAACTCGCCGCCCAGATCACTGATGCTACCCGCAAATATGGCCGTTATCTGCGCGTCAAGAGCGCCGTCATCCTTGGTGGTGTTCCTTACGGTCCGCAATTTCGCGACCTTTCCGGTTCCATCGATCTGGTCGTCGGCACGCCGGGGCGCTTGATCGATCATCTCGATCGCGGCAGCCTCAAGCTTGACCGGGTTGAGCTTCTTATTCTCGACGAAGCCGACCGCATGCTCGATATGGGTTTCCGTGATGCTGTTGACCGGATTGTCGCCGCCGCCCCAAATGCTCGTCAAACTCTCCTCTTTTCTGCCACCGTGGATCGCGAAACGGCCGCTCTGGCCAGTCGTCTCCTCAATGACCCTCTGCGCGTCTCGATTGCCAGTACCCAGGCTTCACAGGCACAGATCGAGCAACGCCTGCATGTGACCGACGATATGTCTCACAAAAAGCGTCTTCTCCATCACTTTGCTTCCGATCCCGCATGTGGCCGCACCATCGTCTTTACTGCGACCAAGCGTGACGCTGAAGCATTGGCGATCGAGCTTTCCGGCAAGGGACATCGGGCGGCTTCGCTGCACGGTGATATGGGACAGAGTGCCCGTACCCGCGCTGTTCGTGATCTTCGCGATGGGCGTGTTCGTATCCTTGTTGCTACCGATGTTGCCGCCCGTGGCCTCGATGTCAACGGTATCAGTCACGTCATCAACTTCGATCTGCCCCAGGCAGCTGAAGATTATGTCCATCGCATCGGTCGTACCGGTCGCGCTGGCGCCACCGGCATTGCTATCTCCTTTGCCGCCAGTCGTGACGATCAGCAGCGCCTTGAGCGTATTGAACGTTTTATCGGTAAACGTTTGCCGCAGACGACCATCGAAGGGTTAGAGCCGACCCGCCCAATGGTTCTTGATGGCAAAAAGAAGGCCTATAATCGCAATGACCGCAATAATTATGGCAAGACTACGGATTATGCCCGGCGGCAGGAGGGAGCTGCCAAACGTAGCCCTTACGGCAACCGGCGTTCGTCCGCCGCGTAAGTGCATCTGATCGATAAGCAAGAACCAAAGGGCCCGAACGATTCTATCGTTCGGGCCCTTTTTTGCCTTTTGCGTTGCTGTCTGGTTGCTGTAGGCTTGTTCTTATAAAATTTCTTTACAGGAGTCCTCCCATGGAAGATGTGCAACGTGTCGTGCCGCGCTACCAGTTTGCCAGTGACAACTATGCCGGGATCTGTCCTGAAGCGCTGGAGGCGATGGCGGAGGCGAATGTCGGTCATCTCCCCTCCTACGGCGCCGATCTCTGGACCGAACGTGCCTGCGACATGCTCCGCGACTTCTTCGAAACCGATTGCCAGGTCTTCTTCGTCTTCAACGGCACTGCCGCCAACTCCCTTGCTCTCGCCAGTCTCTGTCGCTCTTATCACAGCATCATCTGCCATGAACTCGCCCATATCGAGACGGACGAATGCGGTGCGCCGGAATTTTTCTCCAACGGCACCAAGATTCTCCTTGTCCCCGGCGCGCACGGCAAGGTCGAGCCGGCAGCGATTGAGCATGCCATTACCCGGCGCAGTGATATTCACTATCCCAAACCGCGTGTTCTCAGTGTCACCCAATCGACAGAACTCGGCACCGTTTACACCCCGCAAGAGCTCGCCACCCTCGGTGAGCTCTGCCGTCAGCACGGCTTGCGTCTGCATATGGACGGTTCCCGTTTTGCCAATGCTTTGGCGACGCTGCAGGTGGCGCCGCGGAGTATCACCTGGGAGGCCGGAGTCGATGTCCTTACCTTTGGCGGCACCAAGAGCGGCATGGCCGTCGGCGAAGCCGTCGTCTTCTTTAACCGTGAGCTTGCCGAAGAGTTTGATTACCGCTGCAAACAGGCCGGTCAGCTTGCTTCAAAGATGCGCTTCCTTGCCGCCCCCTGGGTGTGGATGCTGCGCAGCGGTGCAATGCTGCGCCACGCCGCTCATGCTAACGACTGTGCACAACGTCTCGCCGCCGCGGTTGCCGCACTCCCTGGTGTCGAGATTGTCCACCCCTGTCAGGGAAATGCAGTTTTTATGGCGCTGCCGCCGCGCCTCATCGACGGCCTGCGCGCCCGCGGCTGGATTTTTTACACCTTTATCGGCAGCGGTCAGGCTCGTTTCATGTGCTCGTGGAGCACGACCGAGGCTGACATTGCCGCTCTCGTTGCCGATTTTGCTGAGATTGCAGGGTAGGGGGCACGTGACGAATGACAGCATACCGCGGAGAGAGACATGGATTTTCTTTGAGAACTTGATTTTCTGACTTCTAATGATATTTTTTAAATTATTGAACCCTTTGGAAGAAGCCGGCGTAAACAACAACGGAAGTCCGGGAAAGAGCTGCCATCGACATGGCTCCGGACTGGTCATTCGGGAGGTTATTATGAAAATCGCGACAAAATTAATCCTGTTCGGGGTGACGAGTGCTGCCCTCCTGTTCGGCGTCGTGACCATTTCCCGCCTCTTGCCGGACTGGATGAACGGTGTGCAGGGGCCATTCATCTGTTTCTTTCTCGGTTATTGCGGCATTATCATCGTGGCGCAAGCTTTTTCTTTCATTGAAATGATCCGCCGCCCGCGCGAGAAGGCTGTAGAGCAGGGACGACGTTCCGGCGTGGTGACCGGGTCCGCCTGAAGACTTTTTGTGCTGAGGGTTTGCGTAACAATTTCCGACCAGCTCGCCCTCTCCGCCAGATCTCCCTGACAGATTTAAGTTAGGCACGCCTTATACTTGACAGCAAAACCAAAGCTGTCTAGATTGCCCCCGCATTGACATCATCAGGTCGCCAATAAATCACAAAATGAATCTTTCAAGGGTGTAGTAATGATCGAACCATTCAAGATGGGTTATACCGCCATCGGCGGACTCGGGGTCTTTATCCTCGGGATGAAGTACCTCTCCGACAGCCTGCAGATGCTGTCGGGAGGACTGATTCGCAAAGCGATCTCGTCAATGACAACCAATCGTTTTCTTGCTGTCCTGGTCGGTATTTTTGTCACCTGCTTTGTTCAGTCCTCCTCGATCACCACGATCATGGTCGTCGGCCTGACCAACGCCGGACTGATGCAACTGACCCAGGCCATCGGCGTTATTCTCGGCGCCAACGTCGGTACCACCATCACCGGCTGGATTCTGGCGATTCAGATCGGCAAGTACGGTCTGCTGCTCATCGCTCTCGGCGTCTTTCCGATGCTCTTTTCAAAAAATGATACGGTTTCGGCCAGTGCCAAGATTCTGGTCGCCCTCGGCCTGATCTTCTTCGGCCTTGAGATCATGAGTGATGCCTTTAAGCCCCTGCGTAAAGACGAAGGCTTCATGAACCTGATGCTGACGCTCGATGGGCGCACGCTGTTGAGTGTTCTCGGCTGTGTCGCGATCGGCTGCCTGATGACCATGGTTGTCCAGAGCAGTTCGGCGATGCTCGGTATCACCATTGCCCTGGCAGCGACCGGTGCCATCCCCCTGTACACCGCTATCGCCCTGGTCATGGGCGAAAATATCGGTACCACCATTACCGCCCAGTTCGCCTCCATCGGCGGGACCATTACCGCCCGCCGCGCCGCCATGGCCCATACTGTTTTCAATGTTCTGGGAGTCGTTATCATCATTTCCTTCTTTTCGACCTACGTCGAGATGATCGAAAAATTCGTCCCAGGCGTCTCCAGCTTTATTGATAGCCAAGGGAATCACCCTTATATCGCTGCCCACATCGCCATGGGGCATACCTTTTTCAACGTCACCGCCACCCTGGTGATGCTCCCGTTTCTTGGGCATTTGGCAAAACTGGTGACCAGGATGGTGCCAGAGAAAGAAGGGGCGGTTAAAGGTGCGTTCAAGTATATCGGTGCGCCCGGTACCATTCCGGTCTCCATGGGTATTTCGATGGTCTTTGAAGAACTCAGGCGGATGCAGACCCGGGTGCACAAAGCCTTGCGTCACGCCGGCAGCTATCTGCAGCGCGATCTCAAGGGGCGCGATCGTTTCTACCGCAAGGTGGCGGCGCTTGAAGACGAAACAGATATCATGCAGCATGAAATCACCACTTTTGTTGTCACCCTGATGCAGTCAGGTAATGCCAGCAATAGTCAGTCTGATCGTGCCTACAGTTATGTGCGCGCCGCCGACGAACTCGAATCGATAGCCGATTACGCTGCTTCGCTCTGTTCGTATATGAAGCGTCTTGACAAATACGAACTCGACTTCAGTCAGGAAGCCTGGAAGGATCTTCTCGATTACCACCGCGAGGTCTTTGCCTTCTTCATCCTGGTCTGCAACGATTTCAAGAACGAAGATGTCGTCAGTAGCCGCAAGATCTATGACGAAGCCCGTCGCCTCAACGATCTTGCCGATGCGATTCGCGATAACCACCTCAAGCGGATGAAGGCAGGTTCCTGCGGCGCACTCCCCGCCCTGACCTTCAGTGACATGGCGGTCGCCCTGCGGCGGATCAAGAACCACACAGTCAACCTGCACGAGGCGCTCTTCTACAAACCTCCCGCCGCCTGATTTCTCCACAAAAAAACCCAACCTCTTCAGGTTGGGTTTTTTTGTGCCTTGTCGGAGCTTGATCGATCAGGCCAGGTCGAAACGGTCAAGATTCATGACTTTACTCCAGGCTACGACAAAGTCGTGCAGGAACTTCTCCTGCGAGTCCTGACAGCCGTAGACCTCCGCCAGGGCCCGGAGTTGGGAGTTTGACCCGAAGATGAGGTCGACCCGGGTCGCAGTCCACTTGAGTTCGCCGCTGCTACGATCCCGTCCCTCAAAGACATCATCTCCTTCCCCAGCCGCCTTCCAGGTAGTCCCCATGTCGAGGAGATTCACGAAGAAATCATTGGTAAGCGTCTCCGGACGCTTGGAGAAGACACCGTGGCGGGACGCTCCGACGTTGGCATTCAAAACGCGCAGACCGCCAAGGAGGACGGTCATTTCCGGGGCGGTGAGGGTCAGAAGTTGCGCCCGATCGATCAGTAGCTCCTCGGCCGGGACGGTGTATCTGGTTTTGAGGTAGTTGCGGAAGCCGTCCGTTATCGGTTCGAGGACGGCGAATGCCTCCACGTCGGTTTGCTCCTGTGTCGCATCGGTACGGCCCGGCGTGAAGGGGACAGTCAGATTATGGCCGGCCTTCTGCGCCGCCTGCTCGACCCCGGCGCAACCGCCCAGAACAATCAGATCGGCGAGGGAAACTCTTGTGCCGCCAGTGTGGGCGCGGTTGAACTCCTTCTGGATTCCCTCCAGGATCTGCAGCACGCTCTGCAGTTGCGCCGGCTGATTCACTTCCCAGTCCTTCTGCGGCGCTAAGCGGATACGGGCGCCGTTCGCCCCGCCGCGCTTGTCAGAGCCGCGGAAGGTGGAAGCCGCAGCCCAGGCGGTCGCGACCAGTTGCGAGATCGGGAGTCCAGAGGCGATGATCTTCCCCTTGAGGGCGGCGATCTCCGGCGCGTTAATCAAGGGATGGGTGACTGCCGGGACCGGGTCCTGCCAGATCAGCTCTTCCGCCGGGACTTCGGCGCCGAGATAGCGGGCGCGCGGGCCCATGTCGCGGTGGGTCAGCTTAAACCACGCCCGGGCAAAGGCGTCGGCGAATTTCTCCGGGTTCTGCAGGTAGGAGCGCGCGATCGGCTCGTAGATCGGATCGAAACGCAGCGAAAGGTCCGCCGTCGTCATCATCGGCCGGCGCTTCTTTGTCGGGTCGTGCGCATCCACCACCATGTCCTCTTCGGCGACATCCTTGGCCAGCCACTGATTAGCGCCGGCCGGGCTCTTGACCAGCTCCCACTCGTATTTGAACAACACCTTGAGATAACCCATGTCCCACCGGGTCGGGTTCGGTTTCCAGGCGCCCTCAAGGCCGCTGCTGATCGTATCGCCCCCTTTGCCGCTGCCGAAGCTGCTTTTCCAGCCGAGTCCCTGCTCTTCGATCGGCGCCGCCTCCGGCTCCGGACCGACATACGATGCCGGGCCGGCGCCATGGCACTTGCCGAAGGTGTGGCCGCCGGCCACCAGGGCGACGGTCTCTTCGTCGTTCATCGCCATGCGGGCAAAGGTTTCGCGCACATCCCGGCCCGAGCCGACCGGGTCGGGTTCGCCGTTCGGGCCTTCCGGGTTGACATAGATCAGGCCCATTTGCACGGCCGCCAGGGGATTTTCGAGATTCCGGTCACCGCTGTAGCGCTTGTCGTCCAGCCAGGTCTTTTCCTTCCCCCAGTAGATGTCCTCTTCCGGCTCCCAGATATCTTCGCGGCCGCCGCCAAAGCCGAAGGTCTTGAATCCCATCGACTCCAGCGCGCAGTTGCCGGCGAGGATCATCAGGTCGGCCCAGGAGATTTGCCGGCCGTACTTCTGCTTGATCGGCCACAGCAAACGCCGCGCTTTGTCGAGGTTGACGTTGTCCGGCCAGCTGTTGAGGGGTGCAAAGCGCTGGTTTCCGGCTCCTCCACCGCCGCGGCCGTCGCCGGTGCGGTAGGTGCCGGCGCTGTGCCACGCCATGCGGATAAAGAGCCCGCCATAGTGACCCCAGTCCGCCGGCCACCACTCCTGCGAGTTCGTCATCAGAGCATAAAGATCCTGCTTCAGAGCCTGTAGGTCGAGTTTTTTGAATTCCTCTGCGTAGTTGAACTCCTCCCCCATCGGGTTGCCCAAGGAAGAATTCTGATGCAGTATCTTGAGGTTTAGCTGGTTTGGCCACCAATCCCGGTTCGATGTGCCCCGGCTGGCGGTCGGTTTGTCAGTTCGGCCTGTGACCGGACATTTGCTTTCATGACTCATTTTGCGCTCCTTTTGCCTGCAGTGATTGGATTGTTCAAGCTCGTAAGGGAAGTGATATCTGAACAGTATACTTAAAAAAAGGGGTTATGGAAGCCATTCTCAAGGCGCCGGTGGAAGAGTGGACGTTGTCGATTAAGGATTTTGACTTGCCCGCTATCTCTGTTACCATTTCTCCCAGTCACTCGCCGGCGACCTGATAGAACGTGGTTGATTTTACGCCGCCGCGCTCGGCTAGATTTTAAGCTCTCAGAATGAGGAGTTTTATGAAAAACAAACGGATACTGCTCCTCTTGATCATCCTGCTCTCTTTAGCCTTTCCTGCCTTTGCAGCCAAGGCCATATTGGCAGGCGGCTGTTTTTGGTGTATGGAGGCGGATTTTGAAAAACTTCCGGGTGTCACGGATGTGGTCTCCGGCTTTACCGGCGGAACTTTAAAGGATCCGACCTACAGCGGCAACCATGCCGGACACTTTGAAGCTGTTGAAATCACATATGATCCCAACAAGGTGAGTTACAAAGAGTTGTTGGCATATTTCTGGGTCAACATCGATCCCTTTGATGCCAGTGGACAGTTTTGTGATAAAGGTCCGAGTTATTTGAGTGCAATTTTTGTTACCAATGAAACAGAAAGGGCGATGGCCGAAGAGAGTAAAAAAGCGGTTGCCGCAAAGTTTCCCGGCAAAAAAATCGTGACGCCGATTTTAGATGTTTCGACTTTCTATCCGATCAAAGGGGAGGAAAGTTACCATCAGGATTACTATAAAAAGTATCCCATACGCTACAATGCATATCGCTGGAATTGCGGTCGTGACAAACGATTAAAAGAGCTCTGGGGGGAGAAAACGACGCAGGGTTCAGGTTCCCGTCCCTGACCGGAGGAGCACTGGCAAGATGATCGGTGCTGTGTGGACGCGTGAAACGATATAAGGAGATCTGTTGAAAGGGAGTTAAACGATGAACATCTCGAATGCAATAAGACTGTGCAGATTAATTGTCAATGTAACCTTACTCATAATCACAGGATTGGTCCCCGCCATGGCAATCGAAGAAGCACCTTTTACAGTTATTAAAACTGACGGTATTTTCGAACTGCGCGAGTATGCACCTCATGTACTTGCCGAAATCATTGTTGACGGCGACCTCGAAGGTGCTGGTAACAAAGCTTTTAAGGCGCTTTTTGGCTATATCTCCGGTGACAACAAAGCACGCAGCAAGATTGCTATGACCGCACCTGTTTCGCAGGAAGAGAAGGGGGAGAAAATATCCATGACCGCTCCGGTCAGTCAGGAGCGAGTAGAGGGCAGGTGGGCGGTAAGTTTCATGATGCCGGCCTCTTACACCCTGGAAACACTGCCGATTCCCGATGATCCAAACATCAAGCTCCGGCAGGTTTCTGCCCGCAGGGTGGCCGCTGTTCGTTATTCGGGATTCTGGAGTGAGGGTAAGTACTTGGTCCATAAAGCAAAGCTGGAAGCATGGATTAAAGATAACCGCTTTACTGTCACCGGTGAACCGGTCTGGGCCCGTTATAACTCACCTTTTACGCTGTGGTTTATGCGCCGTAATGAGATCCTGATTCCGGTAGATGCGGGTACTGACTCACTTGGTCTATGAGGTTGGGGCAGGATTTGATTGGAGGGGGAGGGGGGTTATGGACCAATGTCGAAAGTCTTGAGGACAATGCCGCGCAATTCTTCGTAAATCGGCGCCTGGCGATTGGCCTGAAAGTGCTTCTGGTTGCCGATTTTTTTGACGGTCAGCAGTCCTGCGCCCGAGAGTTTTTCCACTTCCCTCTGGACAGTGCCGATGCCGACCCCGGCGAAGCGAACAATCTCGTTAAGGTAATAGCTCCTGTCCGGATTGCCGAAGAGGAGGCCCAATACCTGACGTTGCGTCCCGGTAAAGAGCGCGTCACTTATGCAAGTTGTATTTTTTATCTTTATACCCATATTGGGAACGATAATACCTTTATTGGGAATTATCAAGGGTTAATTTGATCAGAGGAGGAAATGTCGCATCGTTTTAGCAAGGAATCGGTTTAATGGGATCGGTTTTAGTCTCGATTGGTTAATGATTTTGTGATTGACAACAGAATAGGGGGAGTTTTCATGGTTTCCAGACCCGGATGGACCAGTGTCCAGTCGATAACTGGTGTAACTTCCGCGTCAAGCGGGCGGGCTGTTGAGGACGAAGAACTGGATGAATTTATAAGGTGTGCGCACTATAAAGGGGCAGGGGCGACCAGTGACCACGGCCAGATATTTCTTGACCACCTGACCCTCGGCAAACTGACGCATCAACTCGCTGAGCACCACCTTGTCGCGCGCCAGCAGCACCAGCCCCGAAGTATCGGCATCGAGGCGGTTGACCAGATTGGCGTCGGGGTAAGGGGGCTGGTGGAGGTGGCGCAGATGGTACATCAGGTTGGCATTGATAAATTTGCCGGAACTGTGAACCCGTAGTCCCGACGGTTTGTTGACGGCGAGCAGCCATTCATCTTCGTAAACAATGGAGTAGTCGAAGTTGACCACCGGCGCTTCGAAATCCGGCAGATCACAACTGATGCGGTCGCCCGGGCGCACCGTTGTTGTCCCGTCGCAGATGCAGCCATTGCAGGAAATTCGACCTTCCTGCACCAATTGTGACCAGACGGTTTCGGTGAGATAGGTAAAGCGGGTCGCCAGATAGGTGAGGACGCTCATTTCGCGGTAGGATTCAGGTACGTTTGAGGAGTAATTCATGGGGTCATTACGGAGTTCGCAGCTTTTTTTCAAGCTTACAGTCGCCAGTCCCGCGAGGAGGCGCAGGATCGGTTCAAAGGCCAAGGAGAGGATAATGTCGGAAATCAGGTAGAGGCCGGTGGTGATCGGCCAGGCGAGGCCGTTGGGAGTGATGGATCAAAATGGCCGTAAAAGCACCGCCCTACGGCTTAAAAATCTGTTGCATGTCCTTCGACAGCAAAAACAGATGATAAGGATCGGTTGGACTCGGTTCAAAACCCCAACCCAGATACCAGTCACGGGCCGCTTCATCCTTGGCATGTACGAGGAGCGCTCGAATACCGGCAATGGCCGCCGCCTGCATGGTTCTGAGCAGGGCATCCTTAAGCAGGGCTCGCCCCAGTCCGGCTCCCTGATGGTTCCGGTCAACCGCAAGACGCGCCAGAATCATCACCGGCACCGGGTGGCGAGCCAAGCCCTTGACGACACGTTCGGAGGCCGCTGCGGGCTCGACGCTCCCCACCGCCAGACTGTAAAATCCCACAATCACCCCCGCTTGGCAGCAGACGTAGGTCTGGGCGCTGTTCGCCCTTTGATTGATCAGGGCATAACGCTGCAAAAAATCGTTCAGCGCCGGATGACCGCAATCGAACGCACTGACATGGTCGGTCGCTGCCAGTTTGCGGACGGCTTCGTAACCGACGGAAATCAATCCAGGACCCCCGGTTCAGTCAACAGTTGTTTCAGACGGGGAGATGTCTGCACCGGTCGGTCAAGGGCTTGCTGAAAAGCCTGCCATTGTGCATCATCGAGTTCAAAATGGCGCCGATCGGCCAGGGTCTGATTGGCGGCGGTGATCCCGGCATCGAGCAAAAATTCGCTGACGCTCTTGTGGCAGGTGCGCGCCGCCTCTTGCAATAGTTGCTTGACCGAGCGGTTGGCGCGAACGTCGATCCTCTCGGTCTTTGAAAGGGGGGAAGCCGGCATGGTGTGCTCCTTTATCAGGTGATGAAGAGATTGTACTGTACAGACATTGTCCTGACAAGAAAAATATCGCCACTACGAGCAACAACCAAACAACTACAGGGAGGGTATTTGGGTGGAGAGAGAAGGGGTGGTCATGGGTCAATGTCAAAAGTCTTCAGGACAATCCCCAGTTCGACAACTGTTTTAATCGGACGCGCCATGGTCTCTTCCAGATTACGAAGAGCGGCCTCGACGTTTTCCACTTCTGCACTGATCTGGCGCGGAAGCTTATCCATAAATCCGCACTCCGGATTCTTCGACAAGATCGTTGAAGAGGGTTTTCTTCGTCATATCTACAAGATCTACCGGCTTTGACAGATGCTTGAACAGCTCAGCATAAAATTTAAAAAACTGCCGGGGGTCGAGTCCTTTGACGCCCAAGTCAATATCGTGCGCCTCTTCACTTTCATTAAGGGAAGAGCCGAAGACGATAACCGACGAGACATTATATTTTTTCGCACACTGAATAATAACCGCCTTGTCATTTTCGGTAATCATATCGGCATCCTCGTTTGACTGGTTGGTTAAATACGGTTTGTTGTTAGGAGAGTATCCGAACACCTGTAACTGGTCAAATTATTTATCTTGGGGTCGACTATGTTCGAAAACCGACCACCCCCAGCCCCTCCTTAAGCAAGGAGGGGAGCTAAAACATGAAGTCAAAATCGGGCGGCCACAAGGGCCGCCCCTACCGATGATTTTGAATTTCTGGATCGTGATTCCCCCTATCGCCGCCGCCGGAGCTCGGTGGCCGTTTGGCGATAAAGGCGGACAAAGATTTTCGTGGGGGCGCCGCATGCTGCGCCCGTCCTTGTTTTTGTTCGCCCGCCAAACGGCTGCCGGGCGCAGGGTACCCGCGCAGCGGGCCAGGCGATGGGGTGCCCTTTTGCTGCTTACTCATTTTGGGCAAGCAAAAAGAGTAAGGCGTCGTCGGGGGCGCAACCCCCGGAACTTGTTCGGTC
>JACUTW010000063.1 GCA_014859605.1 Desulfuromonadales bacterium | reverse complement strand
CCGGGACGCCAAATTTACGCAAAATAGCTTTGGCCTGGTACTCGTGAATGTTCATGGCATGCTCCTGTAATATGGGGATGATATCCTTAAACCGCATCGGTACCGTCGGGCAGCGATCTCCCAGACCGGGTGTCACCATCGATCGTCTGCTTGCCGGCGAAGACGAGACCCATCTCTCCTCTGAAGCATCCTGTATCGACCTCGTTGACGCAAAGACCTAAAGCTTGGCGGTCAGAGCCGGGACAAACTGGAGGACATCGGCGACGATGAGGACATCGGCAATCTCGCCGATCGGCGCATCCTTGTCCTTGTTGATGGCGACGATAAAATCAGACTTCTTCATCCCGGCGAGGTGCTGGATGGCGCCGCTGATGCCGCAGGCGACATAGAGTTTCGGTGCCACGCTCTGGCCGGTCGTCCCGACCTGATGGCTGTGTTCGATCCAGCCGGCATCGACGACCGGACGGCTGGCGCCGAGCTCGCCGCCGAGGGCCTTGGCAAGGGCGGCGATGAGGGGAATATTATCCTTCTTGCCGACGCCGCGCCCGGCGCTGACGATGACTTCAGCGCGGCCGAGATCGATCGCCCTGGCTTCCGCTGCCTCGTAACCGGCAAAGATGACGCGGCCCGAAGCTACAGGCGGGGCGAGGGCGACCACCTGCGGACTCCCCCCCTCTTTGTTAACCGGGAAGGCGCCGGATTGGATCGTTAGGACGACCCGTGCCGTCGCCGGCTTGACCGTGCGCCGCATCTTGCCGTTGCAGCAGCCGACCTCGAAACCGCCCTCGACCAGGCCCACGACCTCGGAGATCTGCGCGACCTTTAGGGCGGCCGCCACCCGCGGCGCCAGATCCCAGCCGTAGGATGAGTGGAGGAAGACGACAGCATCGGGATTCTCCTCCGCCACCGTCCGAACGATCAGATCGCGGTGGAGATCGGGGTTGTACTCGCCACATGCGGCGACGTCGGCGAGGTAGAGTCGTCCGCTCACCGCCGGCAGATCATGGGGGGAACCGACGAAAAAGAGGCTGCTCTCGGCAGCAGCGGCGCCGGCGAAACCGGTCAGTTCGTAAGTCGTCTCCAACACTTTGTTATCGCGGCTTTCGCCGATCAGTAGAATTTTCATCTTCATCTCCTTGCTTCCTGAAGAGGGCGTCAGCGCCCCCGGGCTGCGGGACTAAAGGCCGGATTAACGCAGTACCGCCGTTTTCTCCTTGAGAATGCCAAGGAGCTGATCGACGAGGATGCCAACCTCCCCTTCGAGAACGATCCCTCCCCCCTTCTTCGCTGGCGGATGGAAACTGACTGTTGCCGCCAGGGGCGGAGTGGAGAGGAGGCTCTCGATCGGCAGAGCCGCAATATCCTTCTTCTTTGCCTTCATGATATTGGGAAGGGTCGGATAACGCGGGACATTGAGGCCGAGCTGGCAGGTGACAAGGGCCGGAGTCTTCAGCTTGACGATCCCCTTGAGCCCTCCTTCGAGTTCGCGTTTGGCGGTAATCGTCCCGTCGGAATAGCTGAAGCCGACCAGAGTCGTGGCGCAGGCGATATCGAGGCCGGCGGCGACGAGGACGCCGACCTGGGCGGAGCCGCGATCCTGCGACTGCATGCCGGTAAAGATGACATCGAAATGCTGGTCACGGGCATAAGCGACGACCGTCGCCGCGATCTGAGCCGGATCCTTGACGGCGGCGGCGCTGTCCTGGACATGGACACCGCGGTCGCAGCCCATGGCGAGGGCCTTCTTCATCGCCTCGACGACCCGGTCTGGGCCGATGGAGAGGACGACGAGTTCACTCCCTTCGCCGAGCTGTTCGCGCAGCTTCACCGCTTGCTCGACGGCATATTCGTCGTACTCGTTCATCCGCCAGGCGAGATCGGTTTCGTCGAACCAGACGCCGGCGCTATTGGCCTTGAAACGGGATTCGAGGTCGGGGACCTGTTTGATGCAGACAAGGATCTTCATCTTTCTCTCCTTTGTTGAGTCACTTATGAAACGAGGCGGGAAGCGACTATCTCGGCGAGGTCCCGAACCTGTAGGACCTCTTCGACCCCGCCGGTCTTGATGCCGTCTTCGAACATGGTCAGACAGAAGGGGCAGTTGGAGATCAGCAGGGGAGCACCGGTGGCGCTCGCCATCTGCACCCGCTCGACATTGATGCGGCGGCCGATCTTCTCTTCGGCAACGATGCGGCCGCCGCCGGCACCGCAACAGAAGCTTTCTACCCCGGACTTTGCCATCTCGGTGATTTGTCCACCGGCGGCCGCGAGGATGGCGCGCGGCTCCTTGTAGATATCCTGATAGCGGCCGATATAGCAGGAGTCGTGATAGCTGAAGTCAAAGGCTTCCGGCGTCAGGCGGATCTTGCCATCCTTGAGGAGTCCGGCGACGAAGGTCGTGTAATGTTCCACCGGCAGATCAAGGCCGAGATCGCGATAGTCGCGACCGAGGGTATTGAAGCAGTGCGGACAGGTGGTGACGATCTGCTTGACCCCATACCCCTTGACCAGCTCGATATTCTCCTGCGCCATCATCTGGTAAAGGTACTCGTTCCCTAATTTGCGCGCCGGTTCGCCGCAGCACTTCTCTTCCTTGCCGAGAATGCCGACACGAATGCCGGCAGCGGCGCAGATTTTGACGAAAGCCCGGGCAATTTGGCGGTTGCGCTGGTCAAAAGAAGCGTAGCAGCCGACAAAGTAGAGAATGTCAAACTCCACCCCGCTCCCCAACTGGACCACCGGCAGCCCCTCGGCCCAATCGCCGCGACCGGCATAGGCAAGCCCGAAGGGATTACCGTTAACCTCGAGATTTGCGATAGAGCTGCGCACCTCGTCACCGGGAAATTCGCCATCCATCAGCGCCAGCTTGCGCCGCATCTCGAGGATCTTGTTAACATGTTCAATATTCGCCGGACAAATCTCCTGACAGGCACGACAGGTGGTACAAGCCCAGAGGACATCGCTGGTAACGACGGCACAGAGATCCGCCTGCGGGTCGCTGGCGGCGATCTCCCCGATCTGCTGCACCACTTTCATCGGTGAAAGGGGCTTGTCGGTATTGTAGGCGGGGCAGCGATCTTGACAACGCAGACAGGTGGTGCAGGCATCGGCGTCGAAAAGATCCTTCCAGGTCAGATCAGTCACTTTGCCGGCGCCAAACTCCTCCAGACTCTCATCCTCAAGATTGATCAGGGTCAAAGACCCCTTCTCGCCGCGATCAACAAAGAAGGCGTTGGCGCTGGTAGTGAAGATATGCAGTAGCTTGCCGAAGGGGATGAGGGCGATGAAAGCGAGGGAGATCAGGAGATGAAACCACCAGAGCCCCTTGTGTAACGAAAGCAAGGTTGCGGACGGCGTTCCGGCAAAAAGGAGGGCGACCACGCGGCCGACCGGCGAATAGTAGGACAGAGCCGGATTGGCAACGAGTTCAGTCGCGGCGATGCGCAGCCCTTCGACCAAAAAACCGGTGAGGAGAATGGTAAAGAGGAGGAGATGATTGATCGAGTCATTGGCGATGGTCGGCAATCCCTGCGGGCGGACGACAAAACGGCGGATGGTTAGACCGCTGAGCATCAACAGCGCCGTCAGACCGGCAAGGTCGAGGACAAGAGAGAAGCCTTGGTAAAAAGTCCCCTTTAAAAAGACGATATCAAAGAGGGGAGCGGTAAAATCGGCCTGAAGCATGATCAGCAGTGTACCGATAAAGAGGAGGGCAAAGCCCCAGAAAAAGAGGGCATGAAAGATCCCGACCGGCGTAACCCGCAGCACCCCGCTCTGGCTGAAAATAGTGCGCAGGGCTGTCAGCAACCGAGCAGAGAACTGGTCGTGACGCACCAGAGCCCGCCCCTGCCGCCAGATGAGCACGCGCTGCCAAAGACCGTAGGCGCAGAAAGCAAAGGCGATGGCGGCAAGGAGATACATGCCCCAAACTACTCCATGACCAACGTTCCAGTAGATTTCCCGCGTCGCTTCCATTGGCAACTCCAGTTGATAAGTTAGTTAACCACCCTTTTACTTCTTCTTAACGTTCATGTCAAGTACAAAGGTTCATTTCATACTAACGTTTTAAATATTGTTTGTCCGGACATTCCACCGCTGAAGACAGGGTATTCATCAGCGATAAATACCTTGACATTTTTTCCCTTACGGAACTATTCATAGCCTATTCAACATTGACGTAGAGGTGAAAGATGAAATTGAGCAGCGATGAGTACTTTCAGATTGGCGACCTGGCCAAGGCTGTCGGCGTTACGACACGTACCATCCGTCTTTACGAACAGATGGGCCTCACCGCACCGCCGCAACGGACCGAGGGTAATATCCGCGTCTATACCAAACCGGACATCAAGCGGCTCAAGTTTGTACTGAAGTTAAAGGAGCTCGGTTTGACCTTGCAGGAGATGCAGGAACTGGCGCAGATGTACAAGGAGAAACAAGAAGTCCCCGAGACGATTATGCCACGTCTGGTTGAACTTCTCGATTTTCATATGAACAGCATTAAGGAAAAAGTCCAACGACTGCAATCTCTGGAGAAAGAGATCAGCGGCTATCGTGAGAAGATCCTCTCCTACTACCCGACGGTCAAGTAAAGCGGGGTGGCAACTTCGACTTCACTCCCGCCTTCCCTTCCCTTGACCACTTTCCCTTCATTGCCAACGCCGCTTATTTTTTTGCAGCTATAATCTCCTGCACCAACTGCAGCCCAGTCTTATCACAGGGAGGGAGATCGACGTCCGTTGTTCCAATCGGCTTGATCCGATCTCCCCAGTGAAGCAGGTGAGCACTCCAAGTGAGTCCACCGCCGAAGGCTGGTAACAGCAGCTTCGACTCAGGCGCCACTCGCCCTTCTTCCAAAGCTTCGACCAAGGCCATCGGTGTAGTCGCAGCCGATATGTTGCCGTAACGGTGAATATTGATATAGACCTTCTCTTCGCTGGCCCCCATACGCTTGGCCAGAGCATCAATGATCCGCAGATTCGCCTGATGCGGGATCACCAGGTCGATCTCCTCATAAGTCAGCCCCTCTTTTTCCAGAACAATATCACATGCTCGACTCATGCCGACAACGGCGCGCTTGAAAATCTCCTGGCCATTGAAATTCCATTTTGTTTCGCCGAGAACCAATCCCTTATTAGCATATTTCAGCCCCCAGCCAGTGACGTCGAGGATATCTCTGTTCTTGCCGAAGCAACCGAGAGACTCGGCCACAACACCTGATTTTTCCTCCTTAACCTCAAGAAAAAATGCAGCGGCGCCATCGCCAAAGAGGACTGCGACATCGCGGTCCGACCAGTCCATCAGGACCGAAGTCACCTCGGCCCCGATCACCAGTGCATTCTTGACGGATCCGGCCTTGATCATCGCGGTCGCCACACTCAAGGCGTACATGCCGCTGGTACAGGCCGTATTCAGATCGATGCAGGCGGCATTGTCGGCAGCCAAAAGCTGCTGCACGCGGGAAGAAGCATTCGGCACCATCTGATCAAAAGTACAGCTGCCGAAGATAATCAGATCGACATCGCCAGCAGATTTTCCGGCGGCGGCCAGAGCCCGCGCACAGGCGACATGGGCCAGATCACTGACCGGGACATGCGATATGCGCCGTTCTTTCATCCCGGTCCGGCTGACGATCCAGGCATCATCGGTATCGAGAAATGTCGAGAGATCGGCATTGGTCAGGATTGCGGGGGGGGCGCATTTCCCCCAGCCCGTGATGTCGGCATAGATCATCATTGTCTCCTTCGGCTTATCAGAATTAAAGAACGTAACGGTCTCCAGAGATTCGCGGCCGCCTTCCTCAAAACCGCCCCAGCCACTCGCGCGCCTCTTCAACATCATTGAAAAGGTGCAGATTCGTCCGCCCCGAGAGCTTCAACGCCGCCAGATAGATCAACTTCTTCCACCCCGTGACCCCGACGACCGCCCCGGCGACGACATGCGGCCGGTTGTGGTCGGCAAAGCGCTTGAAGTCCTCCTTCAATTCGTCATCGTACTTCAGCCCGGTCACGTCGGTCAGGGTCAGGACCGATGCCTTCGGCATATGGCTGATCATCTGGGTGCTGTAGTTCATGACCTGCTGCGCCTCCTCCTTCTCCAGTCCAGAGAAGTCGAAGAGGAGGAGCTTTTTGTTTCCGTGATGGACGAAACGCGCCCGCTTCATTATCTCGCTCAGCTTCATCTTGACATTGATCTTGACGTTCATACCTGCCTCCTGCTGTCCTGTTTTCCTCGGCGAAGTACTTTCTTTTCTATCCCCAAAAGATTGCGGACCGATTTACCGAGAGCAAGGAGGAGGTAAGGGATCATGCGTCCCTTTTCCCGCAGCATCTTGACAAAGAGATCCTTGCGTTTGTGCGGCGGCAGCGGCCGTTTGGCGAGCTCGACCAGTTGCAGCGCTCCCTGCGGGCAGACACCGATGCAGGCGCCGCAGCCGAGGCAGAGCGCTCTCTGCAACTCGGCGTAGCGCTCTCCCTGGGCCATGGCGAGGGCCTTGACGTTACAGGCGCGATAGCAGCGGCCGCAGCCGTTACAGCGCTCCGTATCGATGGCGACAGTGAAGCCGGTCTTGGCGATGCCGTCGGGATAGCCCATCTGCACCCCGGCGAGGAGTTCGCAGCAGCAGGAGCAGCAGTTGCAGATAAAGGAGGGCTTGTGGCGGATATTGTCGGTGATGTGGGTGAGATTATAGGTGCGGGCGCGATCGAGGATCGCCAACAGTTCGTCCGTCGTCCGCTCACTGGCAAAGCCGCGCCGGACCATGAAGCGGGCGGCATTGCCGAGGGAGATGCAGATCTCCTCGACCGGCGCCCCCTTGGCGCAGACCTTCTTCTCGTGCTCCTTCTTGTGCCGGCAGTAGCAGAGGCCGACGGCACCGTAGCCGGCACCGGCGATGATCTGGCGCGCATCTTCGTAGGAGGTGACTTTTGATGTGACCGGCACATGCTCGGCATAAACGAGGGAGCGGGTGAGCTGGGTCTTGCTTCCGAAGAACTCCGGTGCCTGGCACTCCTCCAGATACTCGCGCATGAGCTTGGCCAGTTCGGCGAGGGGGAGATCGGCACGCTGCTTCATGAAGGTGAATTCAAAGAAGCCGATCAGTCCCGGCATGAGGAGGTAATAGGTCGTCCCGGCGCACGGCATATCCATGACCAGCCCCTTCTCGGCCATCGACTCCAGGATACCAGCCAGCTTGATGGCCGGCAGGCCGGTGCGTTTGGCGAGTTCCGGGAGGGTCGCTTCCTCCAGCGGAAAGCGCGAGGCGACCAGGGCCTCCTCCTCGCTGAAGAGGAGGGCGAGGATCTGCCGCAGCTTGGCGCTATCGACCAGTCCGATCGGATATTTGTTGAGCCGGTCGATGAGGGGAACGAGCGAGCTCTTGCCGTTATGCAGGTGTCCCATGGCGGCGCTCCTCAGTGGAAACGGGAGAAATCGGGGGCGCGGCGCTGGGCAAAGGCGGTGAGCGCTTCGTTCGCTTCCGGAGAGGCGAGACGCTGCACGAAGATCTCCGCTTCGCGGCGCAGGGTTTCGCGCACCTCGCCTGCGGTGCTCGCCTTGAGGAGGGCCTTGGTCTGGCGCACCGCCGCTGCCGGCTGCGCCGCCAGTTGCCGGGCTTTGGCCAGGGTAGTCGCCATGACCTGATCATCGGCGCAGACGGTGGTGACGAGCCCGGCTTCCTGTGCCGCCTTGGCCGAGAAGGGTTCGCCAAAGAGGAGAAGTTCGCTGGCGCGGAGGTGGCCGAGCATCCGCGGCAGCAGGAGGGTCGAAGCGGCTTCGGGGACGAGGCCGAGATTGACGAAGGGCATCTGCAGCGTGCTCGACGCGCCGGCGCAGACATAATCGCAATGGAGGAGGAGGGTCACTCCAACCCCGACCGCCAGCCCTTCGATCGCTGCAAAGAGGGGTTTCTGCAGATCGGCGAGGGCATACAGGAAGGAGAGGACCGGACTCTCTTCACCGAGAAGGGGATTCTTCAGGAAGTCGCTCAGATCGTTACCGGTGGTAAAGGCGCCGGGGACGCCGCAGAGGAGGACCACCCGCACCGCCTCGTCCTGATCGGCCTCCCGCAGCGCCGTCGCCAGGGCGCGGTACATGGCGTGTGACAAGGCGTTCTTCTTCTCCGGTCGGTTCATCCGCACGGTGAGGATGCCGTCCTCCAGGGTCCTGACAACTTCGCTGATATCAATATGACTCATAAATATCTCTCCTTGCGGCCGCGTTCTCAGGCCATCTTTCTGATCTCATCCGGCACCGTCACCGGCTGGCCGCTCTTGCTGTCGAAGGTCACCATCAACGTCTGCCCGGTGGCGTAGGTCGTCCCCGCCTGGTCGTGCAATCGGTAGCCGAGAGTGAAACTGGTCGTGCCGAGGCGGAGAATCTCAATGGTGACGATAATCTCCTCAAGGGCGGGGAGGATCGGCAGGAGGTAATCGCACTCGGCCTTGCGCACCAAAAGGAGGATCCCCTTGCGGGTCAGTTCTTCAAAAAGGGTATAGAAGACCTTGACCCGCGCCGTCTCCAGATAGGAGAAGTAGGTGACGCTGTTGACATGGCCGTAGAGATCAAAATCGCCGAAACGCAGACCGATGGTCGTGCTGTAGACGCTCATCCCTCCCCCCCGAGCATCCCCGCCTTTAGATCCTTATCCGCCGGTTCGTCGCCGAAGTAGTTGCCGAGGATGCCGCGGGCCAAAAGCGCCGAGCGGACGGTGCCGAGGGAGCGGCCGTTGTGACTGGCGCTGACCGTGCCATCGCCGGCCAGTGCGAGATCGACAATGTCGCCTTCGATGAAATCGTTCTTGAAGAGGGAAAGGAACTCGCGTACTTCCGCCTTACCGGCCGACTGCGGGGTGTTGTTGGCAAAGCCTTCGCTGAAGGCATCGAGAATCTTCTCCTTCGCCACCTTGCTGTGGATAAAGCGCATGCGGATCAGCTTGCTCCCCGGATCGGCGAGGACCGCTGCGGCACTGCCCAGCTTCCGTTCCGCATAGAGGGAGCCGACATACACCTTGATGAAAAATTTGCTGCGGAGGCCGGAGCCGTTGAGATTAAGGGCCTGACCGTTCAGAGTCACCGTCGGATCGACGGAGACCCCGGCGACGGTCAGAGCAAGAGCACTGCTGCCAAGGAGAAGAAGAAAGACGACGGCAAGGAGAATGCGTTTCATGGTTAACCTCCAGCTCTGTTAAGGGATTATATCCGCACCGGCCGCATAACCCTGATGCACGGCATCGAAGACCATCGCCGCACATTGGGCATCACCGACGACGACAAAGGGGAGACCCAAAGCGGCAGCGCTCTCGGCCAGGGGGTTGTACGATCTCGTCCCGGCAGCGAGGACGACGGTGTCGGCGGCGAGCTCTTCGATGACGCCGTCCTTCTCGATGCGCACGCCGCTGGCGGTGATTTCGAGAGCACGGCTTCCGATTCTGGTCTCGACCCCGTAACGCTGCAGATCCTGCAGCATCCCCCAACGCGTTGTCCGACCAAAGTTCTTGCCGAGTTCACCAAGGAGTTCGACGATCGTCACCTCCTTGCTGCCGTGGGTCGCGAGATGAAGGAGGGCTTCCGGCGTCTCGGCGCCATTGACCAGGAGAAATTTTAACGCTTCGCCGCTGATCGTCCCCTCTTCGGCGAGGAGGAGGGCGGTCTCGACGCCGACGGCACCGCCGCCGATGACGACGACCTTCCTGCCGCTAAGGACTGTCCCGGCGAGGAGATCCCAGGCCTGCACAACTTGCGGCAGATCAACACCGGGAATCGGCGGAGTCATCGACTCGCCACCGGTAGCGAGGATGACGCGATCGGGCTTTTCAGCAGCAAGGAGGGCGCTATCGACCGGGGAGTTGAGATGGACGCGGATCGGCTGCAGAGCGACCTGCTGCGCCAGGTCGGCGGCAAGGAGAGAGAACTCCTCCCGTCCCGGCGGCGCTCCGGCGAGATAAAGCTGGCCGCCGAGACGAAAACTCTGCTCGTAAAGAGAGACCTCATGCCCCTGCTCCGCCGCCGCCAGGGCCGCACTCATCCCGGCTGCGCCGCCGCCGACGACCATAAGCTTACGCGGCGTGGCGGTCGGCTTCACGGTCCGCTCCCGCTCATAGCCGGCACGGGGATTACAGAGACACTCCACGGCCTTGAATTTAAAGAGATTGTCAAAACACCCCTGGCCGCAGGCGACGCAGTGGAGAATCTCCTCTTCGTGATGGCGGCGCGCCTTCTCCGGTAGCTGCGGGTCGGCAATCAAAGCCCGGCCCATGGCGACCATGTCGCAGCAGCCGTCAGCGAGGAGAGCGCGGGCGACCTCCGGATCGTTGATGCGGTGACTGGCAATGACCGGGACAGTGACGCACTCGCGAATGCCGCGGGCAAGATAGGCAAAGACGCCGCGCGGCACAGCGGTGACGATCTGCGGGACCTGGGCTTCGTGCCAGCCGACATTGACGCAGAAGGCGTCGACACCGGCCGCCTCCAGAGCCCGGGCAAAGGCCTGCAGCTCTTGCCGGGTCGAACCGCCGGTCATGAATTCATTGCCGTTAAGCCGGACAAGGATCGGGAAGTCGACGCCGACGACCTGACGAACAGCCGCAATCACGGCGAGGCCGAAACGTATCCTCTTTTCAAAAGATCCGCCGTATTCGTCGCTACGGTGGTTGGTCAAAGGGGAGAGGAACTCGCTGATCAGGTAGCCGGTGCCGCAGAGGATTTCAACGGCATCGAAGCCAGCACTCTTGACCCGCAAAGCGGCAGCGGCAAAGGCGCCAATCGTGGTGGCAATCTCCTCCAGAGTCATCTCCTTCGGCGTCTCGCGGGTCAGGCGCGACGCGATCGGCGAAGGAGCGACCGGCACCTTGCCGCCGAGGAGGATGGAGTGGTTGTAGCGACCAGCATGGTTCAACTGCACCGAAGCGCGAGCGCCGTTGTCGCGAATCGCCGTGGCGAGCTGCGCCAGGCCAGGGATGAAGTCATCGCAATGGGCGCCGATATTGCCGGGGTTGCCGGAGAGTTCATCGACGGTGGCGTAGCCGACCGTGATCATCCCGGCCCCGCCCCGGGCCCGTTCGGCATAGAAAGCGACGAGACGCTCGGTCACCATGTAATTACGCGCCATGTTCATGTGCATCGCCGGCATGAAGATGCGGTTCTTGATCTCCAGCTGATTGATGCGGATCGGTTGAAAGAGCAGGTCGTTCATGATGGCTCCTGTGAGGTTACCTGTCATTTAAGCAAAGACTGCGGCGTAACTTTTGCTCAGCGGCGCAAAGAGTCCGATCGTTTCAAGGGAGCGCTTGAGACGCTCCGGATCGGCGAGAAAATCGCGCATGAAGACGATCTCTGCCACCTTGAGATAGATGAAGAAAGGCTCGCGCAGCGTCGCACCGAAGAGGGCTTCGACAACGTCACGTTCCCTCTCCAGATGTGCCAGCCGGTGCACCGCCCGCGCTCGCTCCAGAAGCTTGCCGGCATAAAAGAGGATGGTGGCATCGAGACTCTCGACCGTAAGTCGATGGCCGGGGTGGATGATGCAACCGCGCAGCCCGGCGAGCTTGTGGAGACTCGCGCAGTAGGCCTCATAATTCCGGAAACGCCCGTCAAAAGTTGTCAGATCGACATCGAGGAGCGGTACCTGAAAAATATCACGCAAAAGAATATCGCCGGTGACGGCGTGCTCACCGTAACGGTAGACGAGATCGCTCTGCGAATGGCCCGGGCAGTTTAGCCAGCTGATCCCGAGGCGAGCTGGGACATCCGACTCTTCGACGACTTCGTAGCGCAGCGGCACGGTCGGGAAGAGGCGGTGGACCTCCAGTCCGCTGCGGAAACTCCGGGAAAAATCGTGATCATAGCCGCAGGCAGCAAGGAGATCAGCGATGCGTTCAAGACGCTCTTCATGGCGCTGCACCTTGATCGCATCCATGTGTGGAATAAAGATCCGCGCCTCTGAGTTTCTCGCAACAAAGTCGATGAGCCCGTAATGATCGACATGACAGTGGGTGACAAAGAGATACTTCAGCCGGTGCAGGTCGACGGCGCGGCGCAGGTCTCCCTGCGCCGCCTCGGTACTCGGCCCGGTGTCGAAAAGAACGAGTTCACCTTCGATCTCGATGGTGTAGCAGTGCACATCCCCAACCATATAGGGGGTGGCGATAGTGTGCTGCTGCATAACGCTACCCTTCCCGTTTTTCAGAATATGTACTTTTCACTCGCGCTCGCCGCATCGGCGAGGGTGCGCTTGGCCTGCAGCAGACCGCTGGCATCGTACTTGGTGAAACGGCGGATCCCGGCGAGGATCATCGTCAAGTTATCCCCCTCCTCGATAAAGAAGGCGGCCTTGCGAGCGGCAGTCGCGGTCTTCTCGGCGGCGTTAAAGGTAAAGACCCTGACCGCGGCGATGGCATTGGCCTGCTTCGCCCCACTCAAGGTTGGGAGCATCTTCTCGGCGCGGAGCATAGCACTCTCGATGGCGAAGATATTGATCGCCATATCGGCGGCAGCGAGGAGGAGCTCCTGCTCATCCTTGATCGCATCCATATACTTCTGGACGCCGCTCCCGGCGATGATCAGGAAGGCCTGCTTTAGGCCGGTCAAAAGGGCCTTCTCCCGGGCAAAGGGATCGGCATCATCGAGTTCAACGAAAGAGGGGGTCATCAACGCTTCAAAGGCCTTCATCGCCTCCTTCTGCAAAGGAATCTCCCCTTTCATCGACCGACGGAGAATAATGCCGGGGATGAGGAGACGGTTGATCTCATTCGTCCCCTCGAAGATGCGATTGATGCGCTCGTCCCGGTAGAAGCCTTCGGCCGGATACTCCTGAATAAAGCCATAACCGCCGTGGATCTGCACGACTTCGTCAACGACGTCAGCGAGGATCTCGCTGCAGAAGACCTTGGCAATAGCGCACTCGATGGAGTACTCCTCGATACCTTGCTGGTAGGCGTCGTAGTAGTCCGGCGTCTCCTTGCTAATGGTGGCGAGACGGTCATCGATGAGACCGGCAAGGCGGTAGACCAGAGACTCGGCGGCAAAGATCCCGGCAGTCATATCGGAGATCTTCTCTCGGATGGCGCCGAAGCTGGCAATCGGCACCCCAAACTGTTTGCGCTCGTTAGCGTATTTGATTCCGGTAACCAGGGCATGCTTGGCGGCGCCGGTAACGGCGGCACCCAGCTTAAAACGACCGACGTTGAGGACGTTGAAGGCGATCTTGTGCCCCTTGCCGATTTCGCCAAGGAGGTTCTCCACCGGCACTTTGGCATTATCGAGGATGATTTGAGTCGTCGAGGAGCCCTTGATCCCGAGCTTCTTCTCCTCAGGGCCGACACTCAGTCCTTCGGTCGTCCGTTCGACGAGGAAGGCGGTGAAGTGCTCCCTGTCGATCTTGGCAAAGACGGTGTAAAGGTTGGCAAAGCTGCCGTTGGTGATGAACTGCTTGGTACCGTTGAGGAGGTAATATTTGCCATCTTCCGAGAGGGTGGCGGTCGCCAGGGCGCCGAGGGCATCGCTCCCCGAGCCGGGCTCGGTGAGGCAGTAAGCCGCAACCCACTCGCCGCTGATAATGCGGCCGAGGTACTGCTCTTTCTGTGCCGGAGTTCCGTAGTAGACGAGGGGGAGAGTCCCGATACCGGTATGGGCGGAAAAAGCGACGGAGAAAGAGCCGGAGTGGGAGATGCGCTCGGCAACGAGCATACTCGTTGCTTTGTCGAGTTCGAGCCCGCCGTACTCCTCGGGGGCGTCGATCATCAAAAGACCGAGTTCGCCGCACTTGTTCATTAGTTCCACGACTTTGTCGAAGTTGTGATTCTCGATCTCGTCGCGCAGGGGGAGGACCTCATTGAGAACAAACTGCTCGGTTGTATTGCCGATCTGTTTCTGCTCGTCGGTGAAATCCTCCGGGGTAAAGATCTCGTCTTTATTCACTTCGGTAATCAGATACTCAGCACCTTTGAAGAGTCTTGTTGTCATGGTGTCACCTCATAGAAAGTAGTCGTTGACGCGAAGGTTAAAGTAGGGGCAAAGCAAGCTTCATCTGCTTCGCTCGCCTTTGACAAGGGCAAAGCAGGTAAGACGTTTGCTTTGCCCCTACATCGATTGTATCCCCTACATCTTTTCGAAGATTCCGGCCGCCCCCATACCGCCGCCGATACACATCGAAACCAGACCGTAGCGGGTGTTGCTCCGCTGCATCTCGTGCAAAAGGGTGGCAGTCAGCTTGGCACCGGTGCAACCGAGAGGATGGCCGAGAGCGATGGCGCCGCCGTTGACATTGACCCGGGACGGATCGAGGCCGAGAGTCCGGACGCAGGCAAGGGATTGGGCGGCAAAGGCTTCATTAAGTTCGATCAGTCCGATCTCTTCCTGTTTGAGTCCGGCCAGCCGCAGGGCAGCCGGAATCGCCTCGATCGGACCGATTCCCATGATCTCCGGAGGTACACCGCGGACGGAAAAGGAGACAAAACGGGCCAGCGGCTTACCGCCGAATCTTTTCAGGTATTCCTCGGAGACGACGAGGACGGCAGCAGCGCCGTCAGTCATCTGCGAAGAGTTGCCGGCAGTCACCGAACCGGTGGTGCGAAAGGCCGGCTTAAGTTTACCGAGGGCGGCGGCAGTGGTATCACCGCGCACACCGTCATCGATCTTCACCACTTCACGACTCTTTTTCATCTTGCCGTTGACCAGAGAAGCGCTCTCGGTCTCGACCGGAATGATCTCGACACTGAACTTGCCGGCTTCAATAGCGGCGGCGGCCTTGACGTGGCTGGTCGCCGCAAAGGCGTCCTGATCGTCGCGACTGATGTTGTACTGGTCGGCGACGAGCTCGGCGGTGATCCCCATCGAAGCATACGCTTCCGGCCAGACGCTGAGGAGGGAGGCGTTGGCGCTGAACTTTCCACCCCCCATCGGGATCAACGACATGCTCTCGGCCCCGCCGGCGACGATGCAGTCGGCAAAGCCGGCGATGATCCGCTCTGCGGCCGAGGCGATCGACTGCAGCCCTGAAGAACAGAAACGATTAACCGTCTGTGCCGGAATCTGATAAGAAAGGCCGGCCTTCATCGCTGCGATCCGGGCGAAATTCATCCCCTGCTCCCCTTCGGGAAAGGCGCAGCCAATGATGATATCTTCAATGGTCAGCGGGTCGATTCCGGTTCGCTCGATCAGCCCGGCAATGGCGGCAGCAGCGAGGTCGTCGGGACGGACATCCTTGAGCTTGCCTTTTTTCGCTTTGCAACCTGGGGTGCGATATGCTGCCAGGATATATGCACTTCTCATCTTATTCCTCCGTAATGTTTTGAGTCAGGATCAATCTTGCCCAGTACCGCTAGTTGCGTAGCGGCTTCCCCTTCTTGAGCATGTGCTGGATCCGTTCGAGGGTCTTCTTCTGGCCACAGAGACGGACAAAGGCTTCGCGCTCAAGGTCAAGGAGATACTCCTCGGTGATCAAGGTTCCGGCCGGGACATCGCCGCCGGTAATGACATCGGCGATGGTGGCGGCGAGGAACTGATCGTATTCGCTGATAAAGCCGCCCATGCGCATATTGTAGAGCTGGGATTTGATGCTGGCGGCGACACTCCGCCCCGGCGCTTTCAGATCAGTGAGGGGGCGGCCGGGACGGTAATTGACCGCGAGGGCAATCGCCTTCTGCTTGGCGTCGTAGATGCGCTTGTCGAGATCCATGGTGATGGCATCCCCTTGACGCATGAAGCCCATGCCGATCAGTTCGGCGGCCGACATGCTGACCTTGGCCATGGCGATATTCATGAAGTTCTTGAAGATGAAGGGGCTGGCGTCGAGGTCATAGCTCTCGGCAAGCTTGATGGCACGGATCGCCATCTCCTTGGTGCCGCCACCGGCGGGGAGGAGGCCGACGCCGATTTCGACGAGTCCCATGTAGGTCTCGGAATGGGGATTCATGGCGTCAGAGTGAAGACAGATCTCGCAGCCGCCCCCCATGACCAAGCTGTGCGGAGCCGCAACGACCGGAATCTTTGAGTACTTAATCGCCATCATCGCCTTCTGGAAGCTCTTCACCGTCATGGCGATTTCGTCGTAAT
>JACUTW010000062.1 GCA_014859605.1 Desulfuromonadales bacterium | reverse complement strand
ATTCTCTCTTTGTGCGGAAGCTACTTGATTAAGCGCCGCCGCATGAGAACGATGGAGAGAGGATAGAAGACGGCAATCCAGAGGAGGAGGTAAAGGAGGGAGTAAATGAGTTCGCTGCGGAATCCTCCCAGATTCACGCCGCGACAGAGTTCGACGAGATGGGTCAAGGGGAGGGTGTGGGCGACAATTTGTGCCCAGGCGGGGAGATTGCTCAGGGGGAAGAAGGTGCCGCCAAAAAGGAACATCGGCGTAATAAAGAGGAAGATCGGCAGGTTGAATACTTCGATGGTCGGGACGATGGCGGTGCAGACCATGCCGGTGCAGGCAAAAGCGAGGCCGCCGAGAAAGGCGATCGGCAGCAAAAGGAAGGCGCCCGGATAGTGCAGCAATCCAAAAGCACTGATCACCAGCATCATCAGGAAGGTGCCGATGGCTGACTTGGTGGCGCCCCAAAGGAGTTCGCCGGTGATGACTTCGTCGACACTGAGAGGGGTGGCGAGCATGCCATCAAAGGTCTTTTGATAAAACATCCGCACAAAAGAAGAGAAGGTCGTTTCAAAAAAGGCACTCTGCATGATGTTGACGGCGATCAGGGCCGGGGCAATAAAGGTGGTGTAGGGGATGCTGCTGCCGGCGTAATTGACGTTGCCGACCATGATACCAAGCCCGACGCCGAAGGCGGCGAGGTAAAAGAGCGGTTCAAGGAGGGGCGGGATAAAGCCGATCTTCCAGGTCTTGCGATAGACCACGAAATTACGTTGCCAGACCCGGATAAATCGGCGACTCAGGTCAAATCGGATCATTCGCGCAGATCCCTTCCGGTGAGGCGCAAAAAGACATCTTCCAGGGTGGCCGGGCGCAGCATGCACCCTTGGCGGTAATCGCCGGAGATCAACTGCCGATAGAGTTCTTCTCCATCACGGTGGTAAACGATCAGGCGGTGGCCGAGATCCTCAAAAACGACGGATTTCTCCTGTAAGAAGGTCCGGATACTGCTCCCCGGCGCTATGATTTCAATCACGGTGCGGCCGACATGGGCGTTGATCAGCTCGTTTGGCGCCCCTTCGACGAGGATGCGGCCCTGATCCATGATTACCAACCGATCGCAGAGGCGTTCGGCTTCATCCATATAGTGGGTGGTGAGGAGGGTGGTGAGTCCCCGGGCTTTGAGATCTTCGAGGCGGCTCCAGAGTTGGTGGCGGGATTGCGGATCGAGTCCGGTCGTCGGTTCATCAAGGATGAGCAGTTCCGGCTCGTTGATCAGGGCGCGGGCCAAGACAAGGCGGCGCACCATCCCTCCCGACAAACCGCGCACGTCGGCATCCCGACGATTATCAAGAGCGGCAAAGCGCAGCAGGTTATCGATGCGGTCCTGCAGTTGTCTTTTGGTGAGGTTGAAATAACCAGCAAAGACCTTGAGATTCTGGGCAACCGTCAAATCGGGGTCGAGGGTGTTGTCCTGCTGACAGACGCCGATGCGTGATTTGATCGTTCGCCAGGAATTGTCGCAGTCCGTGCCGAAAAGTTCGAGGGCGCCGCTGGTGCGGGGGGTAAAGCCGTACAACATGCGGATCGTGGTCGTCTTGCCGGCGCCGTTGGGGCCGAGCAGACCAAAGCATTCACCGCGGCGGATAGAGAAGGTCACCCCGTCGACGGCAGTCATTGTGCCGTAGGTTTTCTTGAGATCCTGGGCATGTACCACAGGGGTGGCAGCGGTTTCAGTCATAGTTTCAGAATTTATCACGCGTGAGGAGAAGAAACAACAACGCCGCCAGCGAAAATAGTCGCTGGCGGCGTTGTTGTTTACAGGAGCAGAGCTTAGCCGAGAATCTGTTTGAGGTCGGCTTCAGCAGTAGTAATTGGCGCAATGTTGAAGTTCTCAACCAGGAAGTTGAGGACATTCGGCGAAACAAAGGCCGGGAGTGACGGCCCGAGTTTGATGTTCTTGATGCCGAGGTGGAGGAGGGTGAGGAGGATAACCACCGCCTTCTGCTCGTACCAGGACAGGATCATCGACAGCGGCAGATCGTTGACACCGCATTTGAAGGCGCCGGCGAGGGCGACAGCAATCTGGATGGCACTGTAGGCATCATTGCACTGGCCGACATCGAGGAGGCGCGGAATGCCGCCAATATCGCCGAAGTCGAGCTTGTTGAAACGGTATTTACCGCAGGCGAGGGTGAGGATGACGCAATCTTTCGGTACCTTCTCGGCAAACTCGGTGTAGTAGTTACGGCCGCTCTTGGCACCGTCGCAACCGCCGATGAGAAAGAAGTGTTTGATCTGTCCGGCCTTCACCGCATCGACGACCTGCCCGGCAACGCCGAGGACCGCATTGTGACCGAAGCCGACCAGAATCTCTTTACCGGGGCTGTCACTGAAGCCGGGGAGGGCCTGCGCCTTGGTGATGACGGCCGAGAAGTCCCAGCCTTCGACGTGGGCGACATCAGGCCACTGGACCAGTCCCCAGGTGAAGAGGCGGTCTTTGTAGCTGTCACTGGGACGCTGAATGCAGTTGGTGTTAAAGATGATTGCACCGGGGAACTCGCTGAATTCTTTGGCTTGATCCTGCCAGGCACCGCCAAAGTTACCGGCGAGGTGGGCGTATTTTTTCAGGCCGGGATAGCCATGCGCCGGGAGCATTTCGCCGTGGGTGTAGATGTTGATCCCTTTACCTTCGGTCTGCTTGAGGAGTTCTTCGAGCATCTTCAGGTCATGGCCCGAGACAAGAATCGCTTTACCGGCCTTGGTGCCGAGTTGGACCGGGGTCGGGACCGGGTGGCCGTAGGCGCCGGTGTTGGCAGAGTCGAGAAGGCCCATGCAGGTCAGGTTGACCTGGCCGCATTCCATGGCCAGTCCGACCAGATCCATGAGCCCCAAAGAGTCATCGAGGGTGGCGGCGAGGGCTTTGTGCATATAGGCGTAGATCGACTCATCTTCCAGACCCAGAATCAGGGCGTGGTCAGCATAAGCGGCCATCCCTTTGAGCCCGTAGATGATCATTTCCCGCATCGATTTGATGTCGAGGTCAGCATGAACATTGGCAATCGAACAGGCTTCCGCCTGGTTGACCATGGCGGCGGTATTAGCTGCCAGGGTGAAGCTGGCCGCATCCGGAACTGCGCCGGAGTAAGGGCCTGCCAAGGCTTGAGCTTTGGAGCGGATGGCCGCGCCTTTGCGGAGAATCTTGGCAATCGCTTCAGCATCGAAGTCGACATTGGTGACGGTGGTAAAGAGTCCTTCCAGAAGGAAACGATCGATCTCTGCATCCTTGGCGCCGTTTTTGCGCGCGAGATTTGACCAGAAAGCGATCCCTTTGAGCTGATGGACGAGTAGATCCTGAAGGGCGGCGACATCGGGCTGCTTACCGCAAACGCCGATTTTTGTACAGCCAGTCCCTTGTGCCGTTTGTTCACATTGATAACAAAACATTGCTTGAGCTCCTTTGTTGTGGGTGGGAAATTACGTTGACTTTGCTAAGTATCCATGATTTTTTCTTCTTTGCAACGAGACAATAACTAATTATGATGGCGCAATCATTGACGCAGATCAAAAACTGGGAAAAGAGGATATACGCATTGACACTTCCCACGCAGAGCGTAAAGCAACGCTTCTGGCTGCTGAAGTCCGAACCCTCCTGTTTCTCCTTTGCCGATTTACAGGCGCGTCCGGACAGTGTTGAGCATTGGGACGGTGTCCGCAACTTTCAGGCGCGCAATTTCCTGCGCGATGAGATCAAGGTCGGCGATGGCGTCCTTTTTTATCACAGTAATATTCCCGAACCGGCAATTGTCGGCGTGGCGCGCGTGGTTCGGGCAGGATATCCGGATTTTACTGCCCGTGACCCCGAGAATGAACACTTTGATCCGCGGGCAACGGATGCAGACCCAATTTGGTATATGGTCGATGTCCAGGCCATTGCTCCTTTATCGCGTCCTTTGACGCGTCAGATGTTGCTGGCGCACCCTTTGCTCGGTGGCATGGCAGTTCTCAAGCGGGGCAATCGTCTTTCTGTACAGGAAGTTACCGCCGAAGAGTGGAGGATTGTCCTTGCTGCCGGCGGGATCGTGAATGAACTGGGCGGGAATTGACGCTCCGTTTCTGTCATGCTATTTTCAGTTATTTTTCTGGGGGTTTAATGCCCGTTCTTTTCGTTCTTTGCAGTTGCCTGCTCCTTTTCTTCCTCTCCGCCTGTCAGACGCTCCCGGCCCGTCCCGAAGTTCCGGCGCCGATCAATCTGCCGGCGGAGGCCCGGATTTACCAGGCATTTGTCGAGGGGCAACTCCGCCTTGAGGATGGAGATTATGCCGGGGCCGCCAAGCTCTTTGCTGAAGCGGCGACCGCTGCCCCGGGGAACTCCACCCTGATCCTGGCGCAGGCCGAGGCCTTGCTCCGGGCCGAAGAAGAAGCTGCCGCCCTGCGCCTTGTGGAGTCGGCGCTGTTGGCCGCACCACAAGATAGGGATCTCCTCCTTTTCCTGGGTAATTTTTATTTTAGTCAGGAGGAGATTCCTGCTGCCATCGATTATTTGCAACGTGCCTACGATGTTGATTCCGCTCAGGAAGTGGGGGCCTTTCATCTCGTCCTGTCCATCATTAAAAGCGGTGACCTGAATCGTGCGCTAGAACTTCTGACAACCATGTTGGCGCGGCAACCGGAGAATCCGATAGCCGAGTTGATGCTGGCGCGAATTTATCGCGAGCAGGGCGATTTCCCGGCGGCGGAAGCGATTCTTCTGCGTCTTGAAAAACGGGAACCTGAGCTCGATACTCCGGCGCTTGAACTCGGGGCGCTCTTTGAAGGCCGACAGAATTGGGCCAAGGCGATCAGCTACTACCGGAAGGCTGTTCAGCTGAATCCTGAAAATATCGCCATTCGTCACCATCTTGCCCGCATTTACATACAACAGAACGATTTCTCTGCAGCGCTGGCGGAATTTGATGCGATCTTGCAGCACAATCCCGGAGATCTCGATGCCCGCCGTAAAGTCGGACTGATTCATCTGGAGCGCAAGGACTATTCCGCGGCCATCCCGGTCTTCAGATCCCTGATTGAATCGGCGCCCGAGCTCGACGAAGTGCGGTTCTATCTCGGCACCGCCTATGAGCGGCAAGGGGAGCTGATCCAGGCTCTGCCCCATTTTGAAGCAGTTTCCGAGCATTCCGAAATTTATAATGATGCCCTGCTGCATCGCGCCTTTATTCTGCACAAGTTGCAGCGTCTGGATGAAGCGACCGAATTACTGGAGACGCGGTTGACGCGTACGGAGGCTTCCCCGGAAATCTATCTTTATCTTGCGTCTCTTTATGAGCTGAGCGGCCGTGACGAGTCGGCTCAAGCAACGCTGCACAAGACCCGCGAGCGTTTTCCTGATAATGCCGAATTAGCTTACCGGCTCGGGCTCCTGTTTGATCGCTATCAGCAACCCGAGACCGCCCTCGCTGAGATGCGGCGGGCGCTTGTTCTCGATCCAAACCATGCCGAAGCGCTCAACTATCTGGCATATTATTATGCTGAGCGTCGGGAAAATCTCGATGAAGCGCTGCTTCTGGCCCAACGGGCCCTGGCGGTCAAAGCCGAGGCACATATCCTTGATACCCTTGGCTGGGTCTATTTTGTCCGGGGCGATTTTGACAGCGCTCGAAAGTTTTTAGCCGAGGCCGTTAAAAAGGACGGGGATGACCCGATTATTCTTGAACACTACGGCGATGCTCTCCTTGCGAAAAAAGCTTTCAAAGAGGCCATTGTTATTTACCAGCGCAGTCTCGCCTTGCAACCCGACAACGCGCCTTTGCGTGATAAACTAAAGTCCCTTCAGCTCCGGAAAGAGAAATAAAACCTGTGCCCGTTAAATTGCTGAAAATTGTTCTCCCCTGCCTTGTCCTGGCTGTCTTTGGTTGTGCGCGTCCTGTGCCCCCTGAATTGCTGCTCCCCTTCAGGAATGAAAGTCAACTCCACGCCCAGCTTGACGCGGTGACCAGCCGTTATCAATCGTTGCAGTCCTCCGCCCGGATCGAAGTCGTCACCGGCAGTGAGTCCTTTACCGCCAGTCAGGTCCTCTTTGTGCAGCGTCCTGCCCAGTTGCGCAGTGAAGTTCTCTTTGGCCCCTTTGCGACGCCGGTGATGAGTCTCAGTGCCGATCAGGAGCAGCTCTCGGTTTATCAGCCGCTCAAAGGTACCTTTGCCCAGGGGAGCGCCAGTGTCGTCAATATTGCCCGCTATACCAGAATGCCGTTGCGCGTCGAAGACCTGGTCGGCATGATTTTGATGGCGCCGCCGCGTTTCCCCTTTGAACAGGCCTCTGCGGTCCGCGTGGCTGCCGGCGATCGTCTCGTCCTGACTGCTGCGGGGGGGATCGAGCAGCGTTTTACTTTCGATGCCGCCGGAAATTTACTGCAGGCGGCTTATCTGCTCGGCGAGCGTTTACAGCTGCAGGCTGATTATTCCGGGTTCAATGCCCGTTTCGACGATTTCCCACGCAAATTACAAGTCAGCATGCCGGAACGTCAGGTCGTTGTCACGATGACCTTTAGTGACAGCGTCCTTAATGTGCCGATACCGCCGCATAATTTTATTTTAAAGGTTCCGGACGGGATGATGGTACAAGAGCTGCCATAGAAATACCTGATGAGTGTCAATGTTCCGCAAAAGGCCTGTCATCCCCGAATGTCTTTATCGGGGATCCATATTTCGATCGTTTAGAAACTGGATTCCCGATGAGAGTCGTTTCGGGAATGACACTTATAGAGGCCGACGGAAGGTTAGCGCTTCAGATAGAAATATGATCCGCGGGCTGGATCGGTTTGTTTCGTCATAAGGAGTTTTACTCAATGTTGCGTTTGATGCTTTTGACCATTCTTCTTCTCAGCACGACCTTCTTGACGGCCTGTAATCGCCAGGAGAGCACGGTGATGCCGCCGAGTGCCGACCAGCCGGCGGCCCAGCCGGTGCATGGCGACACTATGATCTCAGGGATGATCGGCGATGCCAGCAATCTGCTGCCGGTCCTGTCCTCGGATAGTGCTTCTTCAGAAGTCAGCGAACTCGTTTATAACGGCCTGGTCCGTTACGACAAGAATCTGAAACTTGAGGGGGAGCTGGCACAGTCCTGGGAGATTTCTCCGGATAATTTGACGATTACCTTTCATCTGCGGCCGGGGGTGAAGTGGCACGACGGCGCCCCCTTGACCGCCGAAGACGTCCTCTTTACCTATCAACTCCTGGTCGATCCGCAGGTGCCGACAGCTTATGCTGACCGCTATAAGCTCGTGACCAGGGCGGAAGTCCTTGATCCCCTGACCTTTCGGGTCCAGTATGCCAAGCCGCTTGCTTCGGCCCTGATCAGCTGGGGCTTCTCGATTCATCCCAAACACCTCCTGTCTGGTCAGGATCTCAGCAAAAGCCCGCTGGCGAGTGCACCGGTCGGTACCGGTCCGTATCGTTTCAAGGAGTGGAAACGCGGCGAGAAGATGGTCCTGGAAGCGAATCGTGACTATTGGGAAGGCGCTCCTTATCTCGACCGGGTCGTTTATCGGGTGATCCCCGATGAATCGACGATGTTTCTCGAGCTCCAGGCCGGCGGGGTGGATCAGATGGGGTTGACGCCGCTTCAGTATGCCCGGCAGACCGATACGGCGGCATTTCGCCGCCAGTTCAGTAAGTATCGCTACCCCTCTTTTGCTTACACCTATCTGGGCTACAATCTCAAAAATCCGCTCTTTCAGGACAAGCGGGTGCGGCAGGCCCTGTCCCATGCGATTAACAAGCAGGAATTGATTGACGGCGTTCTCCTTGGCCTTGGTCAGGAAGCGACCGGTCCCTATAAACCCGGCACCTGGCCGAATAACCCGGATGTCAAAAAATATCCCTTCGACCCGACGCAAGCGAAAAAGCTCTTGGCCGAAGCCGGCTGGAGTGATCGCAACGGCGACGGCATTGTCGACAAGGATGGCCGTCCCCTGTCCTTCACTATCGTCACCAATCAGGGGAATGAAGCCCGGATCAAGAGCGCCGAGATTATTCAGCGGCGCCTCCATGATGTCGGCGTCGATGTCAAAATCCGGGTGATCGAGTGGGCCTCCTTCCTCAAAGAGTTCATCAACCCCGGCAAGTTCGAAGCGACGATCCTCGGCTGGAGCGTGCCGATCGATCCCGACAGTTATAATGTTTGGCATTCGAGCAAGACCCGGCCCGGCGAATTGAACTTTATCGGTTTCCAGAATGCGGAAGTCGATGAACTGCTTGAAAAGGGACGGGAGACTCTCGACGAAGCGCAGCGGAAGAAATATTACGATCGTTTTCAGGAGATTCTCGCCGAGGAACAGCCTTACACCTTCCTTTATGTCCCGGATGCGCTGCCAGTGGTTGCGGCCCGCTTTAAGGGGATAGAGCCGGCCCCCGCCGGGATCATGCACAATTTCACCAAGTGGCATGTGCCGAAAGCGGAATGGAAATACACGCAGTAAATTGCAACCTTTTGTCGCCCCGTTAACGATCTTTCTCTGGAAGTGACAGCCCTTTATGCTGAATTATCTGGCTCGGCGTTTTTTGCTGATGATCCCCCTGTTGATCGGGATTACCCTGATCTCCTTTGTGGTGATCCATCTCGCGCCAGGCGAACCGACCGACATGCAGACCCAGCTCAACCCCGAAGTCAGCACCGAGCTGCGCAATCGTCTGCGTGACCAGTATGGCCTCGATAAGCCGTTGGTGGTTCAGTATGGCGAATGGTTGGGGCGCTTTGTCCGTCTCGATTTCGGCAACTCCTTTTCCCAGGATCGGCGTCCGGTTCTCGACAAGATTGTTGAACGGCTGCCGATCACCATCAGTATTAACCTTTTGTCGATCTTCGCTATCCTCGCCACCGCCATCCCTATCGGTATCTATTCGGCAACGCACCGTGGTTCCCTCTTTGACCGGCTCACGACAATTCTGGTCTTTATCGGCTTTGCCGCCCCCTCATTCTGGCTGGCGCTGCTCCTCATGGATTTTTTCGGAGTGCGCCTGGGACTTCTGCCGATTGCCGGCCTCAAGTCGCTGGATTATGATTCGCTGAGTCTGTTCGGCAAAATCCTTGATCTCGGCCGCCATTTGATCCTGCCGGTCTTTATCTCGACCTTTGGCGGTCTTGCCGGCTTCTCGCGCTATATGCGTTCGAATATGCTGGAAGTCATCCGCCAGGATTACATCCTCACCGCTCGCGCCAAAGGCCTTTCGGAGCAGAGCGTGATCTATCGTCATGCGTTGCGCAATGCCCTGTTGCCGGTGATTACCATCCTCGGACTTTCGGTGCCGGGGCTCATCGGCGGCAGTGTCATCTTTGAAACGATCTTTGCCATCCCCGGTATGGGGAAACTCTTTTACGACGGGGTGATGATGCGCGATTATCCCCTGATTATGGGGATTCTGGTGATGGGGGCCATCCTCACTCTGATCGGCAATCTCCTGGCTGATCTTTGTTATGCCTTTGCCGATCCGCGGATTCGCAACCGTTAGACGACAGTCGATTCGTGTGTTAACCTATTCAGGAAAGTATTTGCAGGGAGCGCTATGGAGACGATCAAGACCGCCAGTTTTGAATATCTCATCGACCTGGCGAAGCCGAAACCCGAGGGCGGCTATGAATTTGTCCTCGATGGCTCGGTTTACCAGATTGACGATGTTCTTGAAATCAGTGCCATTGCCGGAAGACATGGTTATATTGTCATCTATTAAGCACACGGAAGGAGAAGAGGATGAGCAGTCCCAATGTCTGTTTTACCTTTGAAGCAGCCCTGGAGATGGCGATAGCGATGGAGGAGAGCGGTTTTCGCCATTATCTGGCGGCGCTGCGCAGTTGTCATCAACCCGCCACCCGCATGATCCTTAAAGATGCTGCCCTTGACGAGCTTGAGCATAAGTATCAGCTCGAAAAAGCGCTGGTTGAAGGGACGATCGACCACCAGCAATTCGACCATCCGGTGCCGACGATGGATCTCGATTATCTTCTGGCGCAAAAGACCTTGAGCCCTGATGCGGACGCGCGGGAAGCTCTCGCCTACGCCATCCACCTCGAAAAGATCTCACTCGATTTCTATCTGGGCATGGCGAGCGGTTGCGCCGGCGCGCCGATGGCGGCGATCTTTACCCGGATGGCGAATGATGAAGCCCGGCATTTACGTGCCCTCGAAGATGATTACGAAGCGCATTTTCTGACCGAAAACTGATCTTCTGCGCGTACAGGGCAGCATTCTGCGCGGCCCTGTACGCGTCTTTTGAGTCTTGCTGTAAAGGCGTTGACTCTTTTTTTGCGCCATGATAGTTACTTTATAGTAACTATCAGGAGTTTTATTGATGCTCACCGCCCGGCAGCGCCAAGCTTACGATTTTATCCGGAACTTTATCGGCGTGCATGGCTTTTCGCCGACTCTGCAGGAGATTGCCGCGTCCCTCGGGATTAGCGGTAACCTCGGGGTGCAGCGTCATCTGGCGGCTCTGGAACGCCAGGGGTTGCTGCGGCGCACCCCCCGCAGTTCCCGGGCGATCGTTCTCACCGAAGCAGTACGCGGTAGTCAAGCGCTGCCGCTGCTCGGCGTCATTCGTGCCGGAATACCGCAACTGGCGCAGCAGGAGCTGGCCGGGGAGGTGATCGTCGATCCCGCCCTGATCCGTTCTCCCGATTCTTTTGTGCTGCGGGTGCAGGGGGATTCGATGATCGAGGCCCAGATCTGCAGCGGCGATCTGGTGGTGGTGCGGCCGCAGCCCACGGCGGAAAATGGCGAGATTGTCGTGGTCTTGATCGCGGGGGACGCGACGCTGAAGCGCTTTTACCGGGAGAAAGGACGGATTCGTTTGCAACCGGAAAATCGTCAGATGGCGCCGATCTTTTTTGATCAGAGCGGGGACGAGGTGGCGATCATCGGTAAGGTGACCGGATTGATGCGGGAATTTTAGTGCGAATGCAAGAGCCTTGTTCCGATATCCGCGTCGCCGTGATCTTCGGCCCGGACGGGCGCATCCGGCCGGTCTGGTTTGAGTTGAAGAGTCGGCGGCACGACGTGCGGACGATCACCAATCGCTGGCAGGAGCGGCGGGGCGCAGTGATGCAGTGGCACTTTCATGTCACTGATGACGGCGCTCTCTTTGAATTGATTTTTAACCCGGGCGCCGCCACCTGGCAACTGCTGCGCATTGAGACCCTGTGATGGAGCGCATCATCCTTCATGTCGATATGAATGCCTTCTTCGCTGCGGTTGAACAACAGTCGAATCCGGCCCTGCGCGGCAAGCCGATCGTGGTCGTCGGCAGCGCGGCGCGCACCGTCATTCTCACGGCGTCCTACGAAGCGCGGGCCTTTGGTGTCAAGACCGGGATGCGGGTTTTCGAAGCACGGCGCCTTTGCCCACAATTGATTTCGGTGCCGGTGAGTAATCGTCTTTATGCCCATGTTTCCGCGGAAATCATGAAAATTCTGGCGGATTACACCCCCCTCGTCCAAGTCTTTTCCATCGATGAAGCCTTCCTCGATATCAGCGGCTCCCTCGGCCTCTTTGCTACTCCGCAACGCATCGCTTATCTGATCAAATCGCGGATCAAGACCCGCTTCGGTTTGACCTGCTCGGTCGGGATTGCCCCGAACAAGTTGCTCGCCAAGCTCGCCTCGGAGATGGAAAAGCCCGATGGACTGACGATCATCAGGCCCGAGCAGGTGTCGGCCGTTCTCCAGAATCTTCCGGTCGGCGAACTGTGTGGCATCGGTCGACAGACCAGTCGACAGCTGGCGCTGCTCGGTGTCACCACTTGCGGGGAGTTGGCCGCCTTTCCGCGGGAGATCCTGCGGCGCAAGTTTGGCATTGTCGGTGATCAGCTGCTGCGCATGGCGCAGGGGAGAGACGATTCTCCAGTGATTGCTGCCGCGGACGAAGAGCAAGTCAAGTCGATCGGTCACAGCACGACTTTGGCGCAGGATCTGAGCGATCGTTCCGCTATCGCGGTGGTCCTGCTGCAACTCGCTGAAATGGTCGGTCGCCGTTCACGCCGTTATGCTTTGGCCGGCCGCACTCTCACTCTGACGGTGCGTTACGCTGATTTCACCACCTTCAGCCGGCAAGCAAAACAATCCCGCCCTTTGACTCTCAGTACCGATATTTACCATGCCGCTCTGAAAATTCTTGACACCATTGTTCTCGAACAGCCGGTGCGGCTCCTCGGCATTACCTTGTCCGATTGGGACGCTGCAGGGCAGCAGCTCTCCCTCTTCAATGAGGACGGGCGCGCGGTGCGGCTAACGGCGGCGATGGACAGTGTCAATAACAGGTTGGGGGATTTTACTGTAACCTTTGCGTCTTTACTCGCCAAGCTCGATAAAGGGTCGCACGTTATCTCGCCGGCCTGGCGTCCCGAAGGGGTGCGCCATGTTGACATGAGTTAATGGTTTGCAGGGCTGAGAAGGGGGGAGTGGAAGGAATCAGCGGGTGTTGTTTTTGGCGGCACAGAGACAGATATGGGCATCGCCAAAGAAGGTCTTGGCATTGCAGTTCGGGTGCGTCTCTTTTTCGACAAAGAAAAGTCCGCCGAGCTGATAAGTAATACCGCAGAGGAGATGCTGATTGCCGCTGCAGGAGCATTTGTGGCGGAACTCGCAGTCGCCGTCGTAATAGCAGGGTTCTTTCTGCATGGGATCCTCCTGTGAGATTTAACTCTGAAGAATCTTAGTCGGCGCTTCTTATAAAAATCTGACAGATTGTATGAATTTTCAAAAAAAGGGGAAAGGGCTGAGGGGGAGATTTTGTGCGTTTTCTTCGCTGGGCAAAGAAAGTCACGACTGTCCTTCCTTTTGAGATAAACAGTTTACACCAGCCGCCGCGGTTTGTTAGTATTATCGTCTATGTCTGAAATTCATTCCTTAACTCCCCCCCAGGTCAATTTGACCCCGATGATGCGCCAGTATCTGGAGATTAAATCCAGCTGCCCGGATGCCATCCTCTTCTTTCGCCTTGGCGATTTTTACGAAATGTTCCTTGAAGATGCGGTCATTGCCTCGCGCATTCTCGACATCACTTTGACCTCGCGCAACAAGGGGTCGGTCGACGAAGTCCCCCTCTGCGGCATCCCTTATCACAGCGTCCAGCCGTATCTGGTCAAGCTCGTTGAAGCCGGCTACAAGGTCGCCATCTGCGAGCAGGTCGAAGATCCCAAGGCGGTCAAAGGGATCGTGCGCCGTGAGATCGTCCGTATCGTCACCCCCGGACTGATGGCCGAGGCGGAGCTGCTGCGGCCGAAGGAGAACAACTACCTGCTGGCGCTGGCGGCCGGGGAAGAGGGGCGTTGGGGGATTGCCCTTCTCGATCTCAGTACCGGCGAATTCCGGGCGACGGAAGTTGCCGATCTTGACGGAGCGCGGGGCGAGATCGTTGCCATCGATCCGGCGGAAATCCTGATTGCCGATGATGAAAGCGGTGCGGCGGCAGCACAGACGCTGGCTGTCCTCCTTGAAGGGCGGATGCTTAACCGGCTGCCGGCGTGGGTCTTTGCCCGCGACCGCGCCAGCGGCCTCCTCTGTGATTTCTTTCACTGTGAGCGGCTTGAGGCCTTCGGTTGCCAGGATCTCCCTGGCGCCATCAGCGCGGCCGGTGCGGTTCTCCATTATCTGCAGGAGACGCAAAAAGGGGCACTCGGCCATATCCGCGCTTTGGCGACTTATCAGGTCGCCGAGTATATGCTCCTTGACGAAACGACGCGGCACAACTTGGAGCTGGTCGGGACAATGCGCGATAACAGCCGCAAAGGTTCCCTCCTCGGCATCCTCGATCGGACCATGACAGCGATGGGGGGCCGCCTGCTGCGGCGCTGGGTGCAGCAGCCCCTGCTCGATCTCGGGCGGATTCGTGGCCGCCAGGGGGCGATTGCCGAGCTGGTGGAGAAGAGCCTGCTGCGGGGTGATCTGCAGGGCGACCTTGACGGCGTTTATGATCTCGAACGTTTGAACGGCAAGATCGCCATGGCGACCGCCAACGCCAAGGATCTGGTGGCGCTGCGTCTCTCCATCGGGCGCTTGCCGGCGCTGCGCGCCCGCTTTGACGATCTCGCCAGTCCGCTTCTGGTTTCGCTTTGTGGTGACATCGACCCCCTCGAAGATCTCCAAGGACTGATTGCCGCAGCGATCGTCGACGATCCTCCCTTTATTTTGCGGGAAGGGGGCTTGATCCGCGACGGCTTCGATGCCGAGCTTGATGAGCTCCGTCTGATCGGCCGGGAAGGGAAGGGCTGGATCGCCCGGCTGGAGTTGCAGGAGAAGGAGCAGACCGGCATCAGCACCCTCAAGGTGCGCTATAACCGGGTCTTCGGCTATTATATCGAGGTGCCGCGTTCGCAGGTGGCGCGCATTCCCGAGCATTACCAGCGTAAACAGACCCTGGCCAATGCCGAACGCTACGTCACCGACGAGCTCAAGGTCTATGAAGAGAAGGTCCTCGGCGCCGAGGAGAAGCTGGTCGAGCGCGAGTACGAGCTCTTTCAGTCGATCCGTCAGCAGGTCGCCGCCGAGGGGAAGCGTGTGCAGGGGAGCGCCACCGCTCTGGCGCAGCTCGACGTCCTCCTCGGCCTGGCGACAGTGGCGCACGAGCGCAACTATGTCCTCCCCGAGCTCGATGAGAGCAGCGATCTGATCATTATTGAAGGGCGCCATCCGGTCGTCGAGACCATGAGTCTGGCCGAGCGTTTTGTCCCCAACGATGTGCGGATGAACCTGGCGGACGAACAGATCCTCATCATTACCGGCCCGAACATGGCGGGGAAATCGACCTACATGCGCCAGGTCGCCCTCCTCACCCTGATGGCGCACATGGGGAGCGCCATCCCCGCCAAATCGGCGCGCATCGGTCTGGTCGATCGCATCTTTACCCGCGTCGGCGCCAGCGACAACCTCGCCCGCGGTCTCTCGACCTTTATGGTGGAGATGACCGAGACCGCCCATATTCTCCACCATGCCACTGAGCGCAGCCTCCTTGTCCTCGACGAGATCGGTCGCGGCACCTCGACCTTCGACGGCATCAGCATCGCCTGGGCGGTGGCGGAGTATTTGCATGATCACGCCCCGGTGGCGGCCAAGACCCTCTTTGCCACCCACTATCACGAGCTCACCGATCTTGCCCTGACCCGACCGCGGGTGAAGAATTTCAATATCGCTGTGCGCGAATGGAATGATCAGGTCATCTTCCTGCGTCGCATCGTTGCCGGTCCGGCGAGTCACTCCTACGGGATTCAGGTGGGTCGTCTCGCCGGTCTGCCCGCCCCGATTATCGAACGCGCCAAAGAGATCCTCCGCAATCTTGAATCGGGCGAGTTTGAAGATGAAGGGGCGCCGCGTCTCGCCAAGAGTCGCAAGGGGGGGCAGAAGTCAGCCCCCACCCCCCAGATGGCTCTCTTTGACAGCGGCAGCGGCATTGAAATCCGCCGGGAACTCGAACTCTGCGATCCGGCGCTGATGACCCCTTTGGAAGCGCTCAACTTTCTCGATCATTTGAAACGGCTCTTATGAAAAATCGTCTGACATTTCTTCTCCTTCTTCTGCTCCTCTGCCCGCTGTTGGCGCCCGCTGCTGACGCCGCGAGCAAAAATGTGGACAAGGAGTTCACCGCGGCCAAGGCCGCCCTGAGCCGGCTTGATGCCGACAAAGGGAAGGCGCGTGGTTATCGCGACCGCTGGGTGAAGGTGATTGCTGATCTGGAGTCTTTTAGTGCCCGCCACTCTCGCCACCCCAAGAGCGTAGAGGCTCTTTATCTGGCAGCGACAGCGCAGGAAAAGATGGCGCTGATCTCCCGTCTGTCCGGGGATTTTGTTGCGGCGCAGGAGTCCTACCTTGCTGTCGCCGATGTGACGCCGAAGAGTCCCTATGCCGTGGAGGGACTGTGGGCCGCCGCCCGGTTGACGGAGAAGAATCTCGATGACCCGGCTGCCGCTTATCGATTTTATGAGCGGATCAAGGCAGAACAGGGGCAGAGCAAATACGCCGGCAAGGCAAAGGAAGAGCTCAAGCGGTTGGCCGCTTATGCTCCCAAGCCCGCCCCGAAGCCCCCGGTGGTTGCGGCCCCGCCTGTCCCATCGCTCCCGGCG
>JACUTW010000140.1 GCA_014859605.1 Desulfuromonadales bacterium | reverse complement strand
GATCCAGAGTCTATTGCCTTGATTAATCTGATTTTATCCGTTTCATCCGTACAATCCGTGTGAAACGCCTTTCGTAATCCTCATCTCTCCGCAAAAGCCAGCCGCAACGCCAACGCCGTAAAGACCCCGGCAGTCAACCCATCCAGATATCTCGCCAGCCACGGCCGCGCCAGCAGATAACCGCCGATGCTCCCAGCAAAATAACCGAGAACCGTGAAGAGGACCACCGCCTGCGCCATGAAGAGGCCGCCGAGGAGGAGCATCTGCATCGGGACGGAGCCGTTCGCGAGATTGACAAACTGGGGGAGGAAGGCGAGAAAGAAGAGCGCAACCTTGGGGTTGAGGACGTTCATGATGAAGCCGCGCTTGAAGAGGACCAGCGCCGGCCGCGCATCCGCCTGCCCGAGCCGCACCGCCCCGCTGTAACGAAGCGTCAGCCAAGCGAGATAAAGGAGGTAGGCAGCGCCGGCGTACTTGACGACGCTGAAGGCGAGGGCCGAGGTGGCGAAGATTGCCGAGATCCCAAAGGCGGCAGCGAGGGTATGGATGCTGATGCCGCTGCACATGCCGAGGGCGGTGATGATCGCCGCCCGCCGGCCGCGGGCAATCCCCTGGGTGAGGATAAAGAGGTTGTCCGGCCCTGGCGCAACCGTGATCGCCATTGACGCGCCGAGGAAAGTGAGGAGGAGGGAGGTCGTCATTGTTTAAACCTGATGAAATTCATATACGGGCCTCCCATTGCCAAGAACCACCACCCCTAGCCCCTCCTTGTCAAGGAGGGGGACTTTGATCAAAACCTCCCCTCCTTATTTACAAGGAGGGGTCGGGGGTGGTGGATTCAAATCTTATCTCCGCGCAGATCGCCGTTGAACAACTTCCCGGCGCCGCGCGAGGCGCAGAAATCGCCGCACATGGTGCAGGTATTTTCGTCCTCGGGGGTGCGGCTGGCGCGGATTGCCTTGGCATCCTCAGGGAAGAGGGCGAGTTCGAACTGCTTCCCCCAGTTCAGGTCGCGGCGCGCTTTGCTCATCTCCTTGTCCCGCTCGCGCCCCTTCTCCGGATACTTGTTCATGTCGCCGATGTAAGCGGCAATCTTCGCCGCCTTGACCCCCATGCGCACATCCTCTTCGTTGGGGAGGGCGAGGTGCTCGGCGGGAGTGATGTAGCAGATCAGGTCGGCGCCGTAACGGCTCGACTGGGCGGCACCGATGGCGGCGGTGATGTGATCGAAGCCGGGGGCGACATCGCAGGCGATCGGGCCGAGCATGTAGTAAGGGGCGCCGCCGCTCATCCGCTTTTGCAGCTGGATATTCCCTTCGATCTCATCAAGCGGCACATGCCCCGGCCCTTCGACCAGCATTTGGCAGCCCATGTCGCGGCCGAGTTCGGCGAGCTCGCAGTTGATCAGGAGCTCCTGAATCTGCGCCCGGTCCGAAGAGTCGTGGATCGCCCCGGCGCGCAGGCCGTTGCCAAGGGAGAGGACGGTGTCGTACTTCTTGAGGATATTTACCACCCGGTCGAAGTGTTCGTAAAGGGGATTCTCACACTGGTTGGCGATCATCCACGCCACCATCGACACCCCGCCCTTGCTGACCAGGCCGCCGTAACGGTAGCCCTGCTTGCGCAGCCGCTCGATGGTATAAAGGTTGATGCCGCAGTGGACGGCCATGAAGGCCATGCCGTCGCTGCACTGCTGCTCGATGAGGTCGAAGAGGAGTTCCTTGTCGAGCTTGTTGGGATCGCCGTAACGCCGTGCCGCTTCGCAAAAGGCCTGATAAAGGGGGACATTGCCGACCGGCAAATCGACGCTGGCGATGACTTCGCGCCGCACCCGGTCGAGATCGCCGCCGACGGAAAGTTCCATCAACGTGTCGGCTCCCGATTCCTGGGCAGCGATGGCTTTACGGACTTCCGCGGCATAATCGACGATATCAGAGGAAGTGCCGATCGAGGCATTGACCTTGGTCGAGAGCCCCTTACCGATCCCGGCGATGTGGGTCGGTTTGCGGTGGTGATTCCAGGGGATGACGATCTTCCCCTCGGCGACCATTTTCAGGATGTAGGCTTCACTTAAGTTTTCATTTTTGGCGACGATGGACATTTGCGGGGTAACGACCCCCTGCCGGGCCGACTCGATCTGGGTCAACATGATTTTTCCTCTTCCAGTGTAGGGCGGGTTAGCCCGCAGGGCGTAACCCGACATGGTTCGTGGTGCAATTTAGGATGTCGGGTTACGCTGCGCTAACCCGACCTACGAAACGCATAGTGATTCAGCAATAAAAAAGCCCCACTCCGCAGGCGGAATAGGGCTCGAAATCGAGGGTACGCATAGACCTCCGGTCCCGGCCCCTCTTTCCACGGAGGTTCCAAAACAGCGTCGGCTTGGCAGGTTTCCTGGCTTGGGAATCAACCCTCACTCGCCCCTTCCCAGGTTTCCCCAGTGGGATAATGCGAGGTCAGTCCACCCATACAGTTGCGGGACAGCGAGGGATTTGCACCCTCTTCCCTATTATCCGTACCTAGCAATGGTACGGCACCAGACCGATTGGTCATCAATTATGCGGCAGTTGTAATGACTGGCCGGATAAAAGTCAAAGGAAAAATGGCAAGCAGGCCGCCACAG
>JACUTW010000139.1 GCA_014859605.1 Desulfuromonadales bacterium | reverse complement strand
GACACAAAGGGGGCTGGCACCTGCGGAGCCAGTCCCCGACCCCTTCTCCCTAAATCCTCCCTTGACAGATACATCCGCTTGATACATCCTTATGCATATGACCTGCGCACACAAGGAGCCCACTCATGCGAACTACCCTCAATATAGAAGACAATCTAATTGAAAAAGCCGCGAAACTGACGGGTATCACCGAAAAAACCTCTCTGGTCAGATTGGGGTTACAAGCTCTGATCGCCAGAGAGAGCGCCAAGCGGTTGGCCGGATTGGCAGGGACAGAAAAAAATCTGAAAATGATCCCACGCAGAAATACCGAGGGGATGTGAGATGATTCTGGTCGATACTTCGGTCTGGGTCGAACATTTAAGATCCGGGACAATCGGGCTTGAAACCCTCTTGATCGACGGGCAGGTTTTTTGTCACCCCTTCATTATGGGTGAACTTGCCTGCGGGAATCTCAAAAACCGGGGTGAAATTCTGGCCCTCCTGCAAAATCTGCCGATGGCATCCTGCGCAGAGGATGACGAGGTGATTCAATTTATTAACGATCACCAGTTGATGGGAAAAGGACTGGGATATATCGATATCCATTTACTCATGTCCTCCAGACTCAACAACATCCCCCTCTGGACACTTGATAAACGGTTGCACGGGGCGGCACAGTCTCTCATTCCGACACATTGATCAGTATCTCCCCATCCCCACTTCCGGAGCTTCATGTCCCGTAAACTGCTCGATAAAGCCCGCCGCCGCCTTGCCTCGGAAAAAGGCGGCGTCATCCACCCCTGGGGCGGACGTCTCAGCATCGCCCTGATCTACCCCAACCGCTACAGCCACGCCATGAGCAACCTCGGCTTTCTCACCGTCCATCACCTTCTGAATCAACGCGACGACACCCTCTGTGAACGCTTCTTCCTCCCCGATCCGGAAGATATCGCCGAGCACCAAAAGACCGGTTACCCCCTCTTCTCCCTCGAATCAGGACGACCGCTGGCGGATTTCGACCTCATCGCCGTCTCCCTCTCCTTTGAGAACGACGCCCTGCATCTGCCGCTCATTTTCGAACTCGGCCGCATCCCCTTGTCGGCGACAGAACGCAGCGCCGATGATCCTCTCCTGCTGTGCGGCGGGGTCTGCGCTTTTCTCAACCCAGAACCGTATGCTGAGATCTTCGACCTCTTTGCCGTCGGTGAGGCCGAGGTCCTCCTTGATCCCCTCCTCGCGGTGCTCCTCGACAAAGAGAATGTTACGCGGAGAGAGTTGCTGCAACGCCTCGCAGACGTCCCCGGCCTTTACGTTCCATCCCTCTATGACATCACCTACCACGCGGATGGAAGCATCGCCGCCATCACTCCACAACCGCCGGCCCCGGCGCGGGTGGAACGACAGTGGCTGGCGGATCTTGACAGCAGTGAATGCCGCTCTTTCATCGTCAGCGAGGAAGCGGAATTCTCGGGGATGGCCCTCACCGAGATCTCGCGCGGCTGTTCGCGCGGCTGTCGTTTCTGCGCGGCCGGCTTCATCTTCCTGCCGCCGCGGGAACGCTCTCTGGAGCAGCTCACCGGTCAGCTCGAATGCGGCCTGCGCCAGCACCGTAAACAGGGGCTGGTGGGAGCAGCAGTCTCGGATTACAGCGACTTTGCCGGTTTAAGCGAAGTGATTCACGACCGCGAGGGAACCCTGTCACCGGCGAGCCTGCGCATCGATGCCATCGACGCTGCCACTGCTCAAGCGCTGGCGACCTCGGGACATCGTACCGCCACCCTTGCCCCGGAAGCGGGGAGTCAGCGGATGCGTGATCTCATCAACAAGGGGATCAACGAAGAGCAGATCCTCGTTGCCACCCGTCATCTCGCCGCAGCGGGAATCCTCAATCTCAAACTCTACTTCCTCATCGGCCTGCCGACCGAAAACGAGGAGGATATTGCGGCGATTCTGGAACTGACGACGCAGATCCGCACCATCTGGGTGGCGGAGGGGAAGAAACGCGGCCGCCTCGGCACCATCACCCTTTCGGTCAATCCCTTTGTCCCCAAACCCTTCACGCCGCTGCAGTGGGCAGCGATGCTCGATGAAAAGGGGCTGGAGAGAAGCATCCGCACCCTGCGCAGCGCCATTGCCCGCCTGCCGAATTGCGAACTGCATGTCGAATCGCCCCGCGCCGCCCTGCTCCAGGGCTTCCTTGCCCGCGGCGATCGACGCCTCGGCGCCGCCATCCCGGTATTGGCGGCCGGCAAGAACCTGCGCGCCACCTGCCGCGAACTGGATCTTGACCCGACCTTCTACCTCAGCCGCGAGCGGAGCAAGGACGAAATCTTCCCCTGGGAGGTCATCGATTGCGGCGTATCGCGCCGCCACCTCTGGAACGAATACCAGCGCGCCATCGCCGGCAAGCTCAGCCCCCGCTGCGCATCCGGCTGCAGCCGTTGCGGCATTTGCGGGCGAGCGGAATAACAGGCTAACCCCTCCAAGCCTCCCCTTGACAGGGGAGGCTTAAAAACTTCCCCCCTGTTAAGGGGGGATTGAGGGGGGTTGGTTTAACCATTGACATTCCCGCCTTAACTGTTACGCTTCCGATTAAATTAATCCCTGAAGACGAAATTTTCGCCCGACAACAAGGGAGGTCTTATCCGTGAAGAATCATCTTTGGCGCCCCCTGCTGGTGGCGCTCGGCCTGGTCGCATTCATCCTGCTGTTACGCGTGATTCTGG
>JACUTW010000061.1 GCA_014859605.1 Desulfuromonadales bacterium | reverse complement strand
AGCCGAGTCCGACGCCGAGTCCCATGGCGGCGAAGATCCAGAAGGTCAGCCAGCGATCAAGAAAAGAGAGTTTTTTGGAGATGGCTTCGGACATGATGTGCTTCCTTTTTTATTGTGATGTCAGTACCAAACAGCCTGTTCCAGACTTACTTCCCCCCTAAATATTCGACCAGCGTCTCCTTGATCTCATCCCTGACCTTGCGGAACTCCGCCAGAATCTCCTCCTCTCCGCCACTAGCGGTTGAGGGGTCATGAAAGCCCATATGCAGTCGCTCGACGCCGCCAAAGAAGAGGGGGCAGCGCTCGTGGGCGTCGCCGCAGAGGGTGATGACATAATCGAATCGCTCCTGGTCAAACTCGTCAAGAGTCTTGGAACGGTGCCCGGACATAGCGATGCCGAGTTCCTGAATCACCTTGATAGCACGGGGATTGACTCTGGTCGCTTCCGTGCCGGCAGAGAAGGCTTGATAGCGGTCGCCGAGAAAATGGTTGATCAGCCCTTCCGCCATCTGCGAACGGCAGGAGTTGTGGGTGCAGAGAAAAAGGGCACGTTTTTTCATGGTAAAACCTCCTTGGAATATTTGCTCGGGCGGATATAGTGAGGAAAAATTTTTTAGGCGCAGTTGTGGTCGTAATGCTGCAAGTGTTTCTGATCGCTGGTAGTGACAGAAGATTCTTGTAGAGTCCTGCGCAGAAAAGGTTCCATTTCTTCGAGGAGGAGGTGACTGCGATTGATGGAGTAATAGATCCAGAGTCCTTCACGGCGGTCAATGACTGTGGCCGATTTCTTCAGATAGGCGAGATGCCGGGAGACAGTCGATTGTGGAAGAAGAAGGGCCGCGATAATGTCGCAGACACAGAGTTCACCTTCCGCGTAAAGGAGCATAAGGATACGCAGGCGAGTTTCATCGGCGAGGGTTTTAAAAAGTTGCACATGACTTTTCATGGGCCGAACCATATCCGTCTACAAGGATATTGTCAAATCTATACTTTTGCGAGTCCATTTCCTGTTTGAACAAAACTTGGCAGGTTATGTGTAAATGATTGCGTTGGCAGGGTGTGCGGTACTGAAATATAGGAAAAGATCTCAAAAAATTCAGTCTTTTCCCCTAATATGTTACCTTGAGGTAACAAGATGTCGCCGCAGAAACCGAAAGAAGATCGAAAAGTGACCAGGAGGAGTTAACTTGAAAATCATTGCTTTGCTGATTTGCACGTTCTCAATTTTTTTCGTGGAACCCGCCTTTGCCATCGAAAAGCCCTTGGTCCGCTTCGGTGTCATCCCCCGCTACAACCCTCTCATCATGTACAAACACTATCAACCGATCATGGACTATCTAACCGCCGAAACTCCCTATCGCTTCGAACTGAAGATCAGTAAAGACTATCCTGAGGCGGTTCGCTTCCTGCGGGAGAGGGTGACGCAAGTCAGTTCGCTGGGAGACGTGACCTTTGCTGAGGCATGTACCGAGTATGCTGCTATCCCCATCCTCAAACCGCTCAATAAGGATGGTATCACCACTTATCGCAGCGCCATCATCGTTCGGACCGACTCCCCTCTTCAGGAAATCGCGGAACTGCGTGGCAAGAGTATGGCCTTCGGTTCCATTCATTCGACCTCGGGCAACCTGATCCCCCGCTATCTCTTATGGGAAAACGGGGTAGGTCTGCGCGATCTGAAATCATTCTCCAATCTGAAACACCATGATGCCGTGGCTAAAGCAATCCTCAAGGGGCAGTTCGATGCCGGCGCAGTCAAGGATGTGGTGGCTGAAAAGTATCAGTCGCATGGTTTGCGTATCCTTGCCTGGTCTGCGCCGATACCGGCAGTACCGCTGGTGGTCCGCAAGGATGCATCTCCGGATATAGTCAAGGCCCTGACCGACGCCTTACTCAAACTTGACCGCAACAACCCGGATCACCAGAAGATGATGCAGACCTGGGATGATGAGTTCAACCATGGCTTTGCCCCTGCCTCGACTGAAGATTATCAGGATATTTTCCGCATGATTAACAATATTCCCCAAGGCTGCGGCCTCAGGTGTCACCAATGAAACCGCAATTACTCTTTAGCATCAAGACCCAGTTTGTCCTGTTGACCGTATTGTTGTTGGCGGTCTCATCGACCTTGTGGGGGTGGTGGTCCTGGAAGAGCGAGCGCGATCTCCTCTTCGACTGCCTGGAGGGTAAAGCTCAGCAGATGACGTCATCGCTGGCAACGCCGATCATTAATGCTTTGCTTTACGAAGAGATGGGAGTCATTGAAGAAGGGGGACTGCTTGACAACTTCATCGAAGAGATCATGAATAACAACGGTTTTCCGGTCGTCCACGCTTATGTGACCGACAACAGCGGCAAGATCCTCGCCCACAACCAATATTCCGAATACGGCAAAATCTACAGTGATTCCCTGACCCACACCGCCCTCAGCGAAGGGCGCTATGTCAGCCAATTGGTCACGGCCAGCAGCAGCCACGCCACCCTTCTCGACATGGCCATGCCCCTGCGTATCCATGGCAAGAGCTGGGGCACACTCAGGGTCGGAGTCTCAACGACCCCGTTGGAAGAGCAGTTGGCGGCCCTGGCTCGCTATATCATTCTCGTCTCCCTCGCCTTTTTTCTCTTCGGCATCCTTCTCTCCTGGTTACTGAGTCGCGGCATGGCCCGCTCTCTGCAACGACTCACCACTCTAATGGCAGCAGTCTCTTCGGAAAATCTCGCGATCGAACTTCATCCCCGTCGTCCTGACGAAATCGGCATACTCCAGGAAAGTTTCTGCGCCATGCTAGAGCGACTGCGCCGCAGCGAAACAGAACGGGAGCGGGCGCTGACACAGCTTGTCCAAAGCGAAAAGATGGCCTCCATCGGCAAGATCGTCGCCGGGGTGGCCCACGAGGTCAATAACCCGCTGGGAACTATCAGCGCCTGCATTTACAACATCGAACAGCAGCCGGGTCAGCCATCTGAACATCATTTAAAAATCATTATGCAAGGGGTGTCACGCATCGAGCAGATCGTCCGCCAACTCACTGATTACAGCCGGGCCGGTGCTCTTGAACTCCAACTCTTTGCCAGTGACGCCTTTTTCTCCGAAAGCGCTGAGTTTGCGCACATGGCCCTCAAAAAGTACAACGTGCGTTTTGTGGCCGAAGATCGTTGCCAACCGCCGACGGTGCTGAGTCTTGACAAAGGGAAGATTCAGCAGGTGATCCTCAACCTTCTGATCAATGCCGCCGATGCCTCCCCGGCTGGGGGGGAGATACGCCTGACCGCCACTATCGAAAAGAATGTCTATTGCCTCTCAGTCCATGATCAGGGCGGTGGGATTCCGGAAGGGATGCGCAACCAGATCTTCGATATTTTCTACACCACTAAGGCCGCTGGCGAAGGGACCGGCATCGGACTAGCTATCTGCAAAAGCATCATTGAGATGCATGGTGGCGATCTGGATTTTGAGAGCAGGCCGGGTGACACGACCTTTACAGTCAGCATCCCGCTCACACCACTCCAAGGGAACGCATAATGGATGTCAAACTGCTACTGGTCGAAGACGACCCGCTACTGGGTGCGGCCTTGTACGAAGCGCTGGGTCGAAAGGGTTATCTGACCCGCCTGGCGAACAGTGGCACCGAAGCCTTGGCTCTCAGCAACGATGAGTCTTTCGATTTAGTTCTACAGGATGTCCGGTTGCCGGACGCCGACGGACTCGATGTGCTCAGCGAAATCATCGCCCGGCAGCCACGCTGTCAGGCGCTGGTCATGACCGGTCAGGCCACCGTTGAGATGGCGGTACGCGCCATGAAGCTCGGAGCCTTCGACTTCATCACTAAGCCCTTCCCGCTCGATGTGCTGATGATGAAACTGGAGCGGCTCCTTGACTACCGCCATCTCGAAAACCAGTTGGCGGATTTGACCGGGGCATTTGATCCCCGCGCCAAAATTGTCACGCGTTCACCGGCCATGCGGGCGGTATTGGAGACCATTGCCGTTGTCGCGGCGAGTGAGGCGAACATTCTTCTCCTCGGCGAAAGTGGCACCGGCAAGGAATTGATGGCGGAGGCGATCCATAACATGAGCGCCCACAGTCACGGGCCGCTGGTGCGGGTCAACTGTGCCGCGATCCCCGAGACCTTGATCGAGGCGGAGCTCTTTGGTGTCGAGAAAGGCGCCTACACCGGCGCCGTAAACCGTCAGGGATATTTACAGCTTGCCAACGGCGGCACCCTCTTTCTTGATGAAATCGGCGAATTGAGTCCGGCGGTTCAGGCTAAACTCCTGCGGGTGCTGGGGGAGCACATTGCGACGCGACTCGGCGGAACCTCCTCATACGCTCTTAACTTCCGACTGGTCTGCGCCACCAACCGCGATCTGCGTGCCATGGTCGCACAAGGGAAGTTCCGCGAGGATCTTTACTATCGTATCAACGTGATTAACCTGACCATCCCTCCCCTGCGCGATCGGCGCGAAGATATCCCTCTGCTAACGGCACACTTCATCGGGCGCTTTGCCAAAGAACGACAGCAACAGATTCGCTTGACGCCGGAAGCGATTGAACGATTGCTGCATCACCCCTGGCCCGGCAATGTCCGCGAACTTTCCAGCCTCATCGAGCAACTCACCCTCTTCTATCCCGGAGAACAGATCCTGAGCCGCCACATCCCTGACGCGCCTGTTGCTGCCCAGCCCCTTGGCACGATCTTTGAGAAGATAACCGTGGGTGTACCGCTCAAGGTCGCAGTCGCCGAGTTCGAACGGAACTATATCCGACGGGTACTGACTGGAACCGGCGGCCGCAAAAGCCGGGCTGCCGCGATTCTCGGGCTCTCCCGTAAATCCCTCTGGGAAAAGTTACGTGAAGAGGGTTCATCAGAAGATAATGTAGTCAAATAACCAAAGCGTTACCGACAGGTAACACATTTTTTTATTGTCCAACGCTGGAATTGTCGGAAAAGTTTGCTAGTCTTCGGCGGGTACAGTCTGGGCGTGGGATACAACAACATTCAAGGAGGATCATGGAGATGAAAAGATGCCTAGCAGTAGTCGCCGGTATCGTGTTGCTCGGGGCAGGAAGCGCTCTGGCAGCCGTTGGCGGTGGGGACATCACCCTGAAGAATACGGGGGGCGATGTCATCTTCAGTCACGAAACTCATGTGGAAGGAATGGCTCAGGCCTGTACCGAGTGCCATGCCGAGCTCTACACCAGCGCCAAGCAGCACAAGACTGTCTCCATGAAGCAGATGGGGAAGGGGAAATCCTGCGGAGCCTGTCACGACGGCAAGAAAGCGTTTTCAATCAAAGGCGATTGCGCCAAGTGTCATACCAAATAGGAGAAACTTAAATGGAAATCAAACGTCGAGATTTTCTGAAAGTCACTGCCGCTGCCGGTGCCGTTGCAGCCATCGGTCTGCCGAAGCTGAACGCCTTTGCATCAAATCACTTGCCGATGGCGGGCGAAGCGCCAAAGAGTGAATGGATTGCCTCCACCTGCCAGGGCTGCACAGCCTGGTGTCCGGTGGAGTTTCTCGTTCAGGAAGGTCGCATCGTCAAGGTACGTGGTAACCAGCATTCCAAGGCCAATGGTGGTTTTGTCTGCCCGCGCGGCCACATGATGGTTCCGCAGACCTACGACCCGGACCGGGTCAAGGTGCCGATGAAGCGCACCAATCCCGAGAAGGGGCGCGGCATCGATCCGAAATTCGTACCGATCTCCTGGGACGAGGCGCTGAATACCGTTGCTGACAAGATGATGGAACTGCGCACAGCGGGTACACCGGAACAACTGATGTATATGCGCGGTCGCTACTCTCCGACCTCCACCGACCTTCTGTACGGAACGCTACCGAAAATCTATGGCACCCCCAACGCCTTCTCCCACAGCGCCATCTGCGCCGAGGCCGAGAAGATGGGCCCCGGCTATACCCAGGGTTTCTTCGGTTACCGCGACTACGATCTCGCCAAAACCAAGTGCCTGGTCGTCTGGGGCTGCGATCCCCTCTCTTCCAACCGTCAGGTGCCCAATGCCATCGCCAAATTCAGCGGCATCCTTGACCGTGGCACCTTGATTGCGATCGATCCCCGCATGAGCACCTCAGTGGCCAAAGCGAATGAATGGCTGCCGATCAAACCGGGTGAAGATGGTGCATTGGCAGCCGCAATCGCTCATATCCTTTTAACTGAAGGATTCTGGAGCAAAGAGTTTGTCGGTGATTTCAAGGAAGGAAAGAATCTCTTTAAGACGGGCGTCACTGTTGATGAGGCCGCGTTTGTCGAGAACCAGACGCACGGGGTGGTAAAGTGGTGGAACCTTGAAATCAAGGACAAGACGCCGGCCTGGGCGGCTAAAATTACTCTGATTTCTGAAAAGCAGATCATCCGCGTTGCCCGCGCCATGGGCAAGGCCGGCACCGCTTGTGCCGTCTGGATGGGCCCCGGTGTCGGCATGAGCCCGCGCGGCACCTATGCCTCCATGGCGGTCTATGCGCTGAATGGTATTCTTGGCTCCATAGAAACCGAGGGTGGCGTCTTCCAGAGTTCCAGCGTACCAACAACCAAATTCCCGGCCATAGATAGCTTCATTGACGAACTGGCCCAAAAATCGGGCAAGGGCAAGAAACTCGACGGGCGCGGCGCCAAAGATATGCCGGCAATGATGAAGGGGAAGCCGGGGAGCGGCGTGGTCACCAATAATGTCGCCAATGGTCTGCTCAAGAATCCGGAGGCGATCAAGGTCTTCATCAGCACTTGGAGTAACTTCAACTTCTCCTGCACCGGTGCGCAGCGCTGGGATCAGGCGATGGCCAAGGTCCCCTTCTTTGTTCACATGGTGACCAATGCCTCGGAGATGACCCAGTTTGCCGACATCGTCCTGCCGGCCACCTTTGGACCGACGGAGAAGCTATCGATCATCAGTAACATGGCCAACCTGCATGGGCACATGACCATTCAACAGGCCGTCACCAAACCGCTCTGGGATGTCAAAGCGGAGGAAACCGAAGTCATGTGGCTGTTGGCGGAGAAGCTCAAGGCCCGTGGCTTTGCCAATTTGTATGATTATTACGCCTCATTGGTCGATCCCGAGACCCAGAAAAAACCGACTAACGCCGCAGAATACGCCGAAATCGCTGCCAAAATCTCTTCTCAGAAGGTCTGGGACGGCAAGGAAAAGCAGAAAGGCGATCAGATTGCCGGTTGGGCCGAATTCAAAAAACGGGGCATCTACAACTCGGAGACCTACAAGTATAAAAAGAATTGGGGCACTGTCGATCCAGTTACTGGTAAATTTGCCGGTAAGTTCAAGACCGTGACGACCAAGTTCGAGTTCTACAGTGAAACGATGAAAAAAGCACTCACTGAACATGCAGAGAAACACAAGACCAGCATCGACGATATCTTGCAGGTCAGCGGCTACGAGGCGCAAGGGGAGCTGGCTTTTGTCCCCCACTACGAGTCACCCAAGCGTCATGGCAGTGACAAGGAGTATCCGTTTACCTTTATTGACCACAAATCCCGCCTTAATCGCGAGGGACGAAGTGCCAATCTGACCTGGTACCATGAGTTCAAGAAAGTCGATGTCGGCGATGATAGCTGGGCCGACGTGGTTAAAATCAACCCGGCCGACGGCAAAAAACTCGGCATTAAAACCGGTGACACCGTGAAGATTACTTCGACAACCGGTTCGATCATCACTACCGTCAAACTGTGGGAAGGGGTTCGTCCCGGCACTGTTGCCAAGTGCTTTGGCCAGGGGCACTGGGCTTATGGCCGCGTCGCCGCCAAGGACTATGCCAAAGCACAACCGCGCGGCGGCAATAACAATGAGCTTCTCGTTGACGATTATGATCGTCTGAGCGGGGCTACGGCCCGCAATGGCGGCTTTACTGGCGTCAAGATTGAAAAAGCCTAGGAAAGGGGTGATATAACACTATGCCAAAACAATACGGAATGGTCATTGACCTTCAAAAATGTGTCGGCTGCGGTTGCTGCACTATGACCTGCAAGACCGAAAATAATACCCAAGCCAGGGGCAACGGCCAGACTTTCAACTGGTCGGATATTATCCGGCGCGAAGAGGGAAAGTTTCCCAAACCCTCCTTTACTGCTATTCCCGTCCTTTGCAACCATTGTACGGACGCTCCCTGCGTCAAGGCCTGCCCGGTACAGCCCAAGGCGATGTTTAAGACCGCCGACGGTATTACCATGCACAACGATGAGCGCTGCATTGGCTGCCGCCGTTGTCAAAAAGCCTGCCCCTACAGCGCTATGGATGTGGAGAAGGAGAAAGCGGACTACTCGGTTATCAGCGCCAACATCGGTTCGGAAGCCCCGCATGCGGCGTCCCGTGATCGCAGCGAGATGATCGTGGGCTGCACCGCTTCCGGCGCCGAAGTCGCCAAACTAGCCGGAGCTGCTCCGCCTTATCAGCACAAATACAGCCATCCGGATTATGAAAACATCCGGAAAAAAGGCGTGGTCGAAAAGTGCATTTTCTGTGAGCATCGGGTGAAAGAGGGCTTAAAACCTTACTGTGCCGAGGTCTGCCCGGCCCAGGCGCGCATCTTCGGCGACTTGAATGATCCTGCCAGTGAACCGGCAAAATTATTGAAACAGTACAAGCCGATGCGTCTCAAGGAAGAAAAGGGGACCAAGCCGAATGTAGCTTACATCCGTGCTTTCAAAGGTGCGAATAAGGTTTGAGAGCTTGCTGGTTTCTGTTGATGTCATGTTCCGGGATGGGGCTCAGGTCCCATCCCGGTAACTTTCGAGGACTAGGTTGTTATGATCGGAAATAATCGTATCACTGCAAACCGCGAAGATGTGTACCGCCTGCTGGCGGCCTGCTACTATTCACCGACATCGGGACTGCTGGAAGAAGGCTGCTGCGCTGCACTGGCAACCCTGCTCGAAGATCTTGCCCCGGAGGCAGCACCATATGCTGCCAGTTCAGCCGATGCCGCTTGCAATAGCACAATTGAAGCGCTGGCGGTTGAGCATGCGCGTTTGTTTGTGGGCCCCTTTCAATTAGTCGCGCCCCCGTATGGTTCAATCTATCTCGACGATGCCAAAACAGTTATGGGGGATTCGACGGCCAAGGTCGCAGCTTTTTACCACGCCTGCGGCCTTCATCTGGCCGATGACTTCCACGAACTGCCGGATCATTTTGCCGTGGAGCTGGAGTTCATGTCCTACCTGGCCTTCAAAGAACGTGCGGCCGAGGTCTCTGGCGATAAGGGTGAAGTGACACGTCTGGTATCGCTGCAAAGGGAGTTTCTCGACCGGTTCCTGATGCCGTGGCTTGAGCCGTTTACTTCAGCCATTGTCATTGACGATGAAGCCCCGTTTTACAAAGCTCTTGCAAACTGTACTGCCGCCTTTATCAATGCCGATCATTCTTCCCTCACAAGTGCGCAGAATGCCTGAAAGCAAATCTGCGGTCGGAAGCAGGGATAACCTGGCAGTGGATCTTTCCCGCTGCCTGAAGATGCGCTTCAATGAAAGTAGGTGTCGCCGCTGTGTCGACATCTGTCCGCACCAAGCGGTTACGCTTGAGGGCGGACTTGCTATCCATCCGGACCAATGCAGAGGTTGCCTGCTTTGCACAACCGTCTGTCCGGTCGGCGCTTTGGAAGCGGGTAGCAATTTTTCTGTCTGCCTGGCACGGCTATCCAAAGTTCCAGAACCGGTTCTAGGTTGCATCCGCACTAGAGGGGCTGCCAATGCAACTTTGGCCTGCCTGGGGGGTCTCGCTGATGAGCACCTGTTAATGCTTTTTCATGCGCTGACAGGGCGCTTGACCCTGAACCTGACCTCCTGTCCTGATTGTCCAAATAGCGCCATGACTGTTCAACTCCTGCAGCGACTCGACTCCTTGGCTGCGGATAGCCTTTTCAGTAGAAAATGTCATATTGTTATGGCAGATTCGGCAGAGAATCTCAATTATCATCAAGAGGTTGTAGACCGGCGGAGCTTCTTCAAATCTGTCGGCAGTTACCTGTTCAAGGGCGCAGACACCGTCCTTTTTCCTCAGAATGAACAGGAGCAACAACGCAGCGAATATGGCAAAAAACGACTGCCTGTCAGAAGAGAATTACTGAACAGAATCAGGGCATCGATTTCCCCGGAAGGTGAAGTCCAATTAAAGAAGAATTTCGACACGCTGGTTGCATTTACCGACAACTGCACAAGCTGTCAGGGGTGTGTCGCTATCTGTCCCACGGGTGCCTTACAAACAGAATCACCCGAGACTATGCCGATTTTTGACCATCTTCTTTGTACAGGATGCGGTCTGTGCAGTGAATTTTGTTTGGATGGAGCCATCCAAGTTCATTCAGGGAATATCCAGGGTTAATCGAATAAAAGCCGGGGGCGCAGGCACTCCGGCATCTTATGGGTCTTCGTTATGCACATTTCGCACATCGCAACACCTGAAATAAACGAGATGTATGCCGACGTCACCGGCGTCATTCTCGCCGGTGGTCGCAGTCGCCGTATGGGGCAGGACAAGGCGACGCTGGTGGTCGCCGGCGCGACCCTCTTCACCCGCACTTTGACGCTCATGCGCCGCCTCTTCCCGCGCGTCATTATTGCCGGCGACCGCCCTGATCTGGTACAGGCGGATCTCCCCTGTGTCACGGATATTTTCCCTGGGAGCGCACTGGGAGGGATTCACAGCGGACTCTCGGCAGCAACGACCGACTGGATCTTCGTCTCACCTTGCGATCTCGCCTTTCCGGATGCGGAGTTAGCGCGGTTTATTTTACAACACAGGGACGGTTATGATGTCGTGGTCCCGCGCACTCCCGAGGGCTTCGAGCCGGTCTTCGCCCTGTACCACAAACGCTGCCTGCCGGCGATGGAAAGAATGTTGACGCTGGGGAATTACCGTATCTACGATTTATACGATCAGCTTCGAGTCTATTACCTCGACACAGAAATCCTTCCCGACGGTTGGCAACGTGCCCTGCTCAACCTCAATAGCCCGGAAGATCTCCAGCGCCTTGACAAGGAGAGACTATGACACCACCGGTTGTATCGATCGTTGCCAGGAGCGGCACCGGCAAAACCACCTTATTGGAGAAGCTCATCGCCGAACTGAAAGGGCGCGGCTACCGCGTCGGTGCGATCAAACACGATGCGCATAGTTTCAGTATCGACCATGAAGGGAAGGACTCCTGGCGATTAACCCAGGCGGGTGCCGAGACCATGTTGATTACCTCTCCGGCCAAGGTCGCTATGGTCAAAATGAACCGGGCCGGTGAAGAACCCGAATTGGGCGAGACGATTGCGCGCTACTGCCGTGATCTCGACATTGTTCTCACCGAAGGCTTCAAACGCAGCACCATGCCGAAGATTGAAGTTCATCGTCAGGAGTGTCAGCAAGCGCTGTTATGTCGCGGCGAAGAGTTTGACCCCCATCTTTTCGCCGTCGCCGCTGATACAGATCTGCAACTCGATGTGCCGGTCTTTGATCTCAATGACGCACCCGGCATCTGCGATCTCATTGTCGCCCGGTTTTTGACATGAATCGCTTGCAGGTCCGCTCGAAAATCTGGCTGGAACTTGACGGCGAACCCTTTCTCGGTGCTGGTCGCGAGCGGCTTTTACGCCTCATCCATCAGCACGGATCGATCAACGCCGCCGCTCAGGAACTGGGCCTTTCCTATCGCAAAGCCTGGAGCCAACTCAAAGCCATGGAAGAAAAGTTGGACCTCCCGATGATTGCCCGCAGCAAGGGGGGGACGGGGGGTGGTGAATCGACCCTGACGGCCGCCGCACTTGATCTTCTTAATCGCTACGATCAACTTCGTTGCGGCATCAATCGTCACGTTGACAACAAATTCATGGAAACTTTCGCTTCTTGCGCTGCATTCGACGCCGACAATCACCCTTTTGACGAAAGATAAATGACGATGCTGACCTATGACGAAGCGCTACAAATTGTTCTGGAGACCGTCACACCCCGCCCTCCGGTCCTGGTCCCTCTGGCATCAGCGTCCGGTCGAGTTCTTGCCGCCGCCGTCATCTCCAGCCGCAATCTGCCGACGCGTGACAACTCCGCCATGGATGGCTACGCCTTTGCCTGGAACGAACAAATAGCTGAACACCCCCTCCCGGTCATTGACTTCGTTGCGGCCGGCCACGCTCGCCAACTTGCGGTCCCTGTCGGCAATGCCGTCAAGATTATGACGGGCGCCCCCCTCCCCCCGGATTGCGACACTGTCGTCCCGATTGAGGATATCGAGGAACTTGACGGCTCTATCCGCCTCAAGACAACCACGCAACAGGGAGATAATGTCCGCTATTGCGGCGAGGAGTTACGCTGTGGCGAACTCATCCTCGACGCCGGCACCTCGCTCTTTGCTGGAGAAATTGGCTTGCTCGCCGCAGCGGGAATTGAATCCGTGCAGGTCTATCCGGCACCGCGCGTGGCAATCCTTTCCACCGGCGATGAATTGGTCGAATTGGGAACTCCGCCCGTCGATGGGAAAATTATCAACTCCAACGCCTACCTTTTGGCTTCCCGTCTTCACGAAGCTGGGTGTGAGCCCATCCTGCTCGGCATCGCCCGCGACACCCCGGAGGAACTTGAATCCGCCTTAAAAAAAGGGCTTAAGGCTGATCTTCTCCTGACTACCGGCGGGGTTTCGGTCGGCGATTGCGATCACGTCCAGGAATCCCTGATCAAACTCGGCTTTACCCGTAAATTCTGGAAAGTGGCGATCAAGCCAGGCAAGCCGGTCCTCTTTGGGACGATCAATGACCAGCCGGTCTTTGGCCTTCCCGGCAATCCCGCCGCCACCGCCGCTACCTTTGAGCTCTTTGTGCTACCGGCACTGCGCCGTCTGGCTGGATTTCCTTCGACCCGCCCTCCCCGTCTGCGGGTGACCCTGACCGAAGCGATTAAAGGTGGGGGAAAGCGGCAACGCTTTTTGTGGGGGAGGCTGGAAATTTGTAACGGTTCTTTTTGCTTTACATCAGCGCATTACCAGGGATCAGGACAGAACCGCAGCCTGCAAGGGGCGCAGGCCCTCCTGCCGATCGCGGAGCACAGTCCAGATCTGGCCGCCGGGAGCGAAGTCGAAATTCTGCTGCTGCGCATGCCCCCCGGACAGCCCTGAGAACGTTTAAAGCCCATTCACCTCTAACTAAAAGGAGTAGACATTATGTTTGGACTTGGCACCTCGGAACTCATGATTATTCTCTTGCTGGTCCTGGTTGTCTTTGGCGCCGGCAAGCTCTCCTCGATCGGCGGTGCTCTTGGCAAGGGGATAAAAAATTTCAAGGAGGGGGTCGGTGAAGTGACCGAAACAAAAACAGAGGCACCCAAAAAGAAGGATGAAAATTGTTAAGCGGTCGCATACCCCTTGTTGACCCCCATGGGCGAAAGATCAACTACCTGCGGCTTTCGGTGACCGATCGTTGCAACATGCGCTGTTTTTACTGCATGCCCAAGGACGGAATCACCAAGAAAGAACATGGAGGGATCCTTTCCTACGAGGAGCTGTTGCTGATTGCTCAGGCAGCGGTCGGGCTGGGGATCGAAAAGATCCGCATTACCGGCGGCGAACCGCTGGTTCGGGCCGGTATCGTCGGCTTTCTCAGTCAACTGGCCGAAATTCCTGGATTACGGCACCTGGCGCTGACCACCAATGGTCTGCTCCTGGCAGAGATGGCGCTCGATCTCTACAAGGCGGGTGTACAGCGTTTAAATGTCAGCCTCGATTCCCTCAACCCGCAGACCTTCAGCGCGATCACTCGCGGCGGCGACCTGAACAAGGTCCTTGCCGGGTTACAGACTGCCGAAGATGCGGGATTTCCACCACCCAAGATCAATTGTGTGATTATGCGTGGGGTCAATGATGCCGAGATCCTCGACTTTGCCGACAGAACCTTGTCGCACGGCAACTCTATCCGTTTCATCGAGTATATGCCGGCGATAAAGGAAGACGGCTGGCAGCGCTACTGCCTTGCAGGGGATGAAATTCTGGCGAAAATTTCTACTCGCTATCCTCTGGAACAAGTTGAGAAGGGTCCTTTTTCGGGACCATCAAGGGATTTTCGTATTCCCGGCGCACGCGGCAGTATCGGTATCATTACTGCCGTGTCGGGACACTTCTGTCATGAATGTAACCGTATCCGGGTAACCTCCACCGGTCAGGCCAAAGGCTGTCTCTTTAGCGATGCGAAGACAAATTTGGTCCCCTGGCTTCGGCCACCAGACAGGGAGGGTCTGGCTGCGGCGCTGAGACGGATCGTTTCCAGCAAGCCTGCGCAGCACGATATTTCTACGGATGGCTATACCCATGAAAATTTCATGATGTCGCAGATCGGAGGATAACGAGATGGCCAAGGTGTTGGCGGTATGTACCAGCGCAAATAAAGGGGTGCGGAAAAAACCGGCAGAAACCGTTGAATTGCGGGTGGGACACGGCATCGTCGGTGACGCCCATGCCGGCGATTGGCACCGTCAGGTGAGCCTGCTGGCGCAAGAGAGCATCGACAAGATGGTGGCACTGGGGTTAGATGTGCAGGCGGGGGACTTTGCCGAGAACATCACCACCCGTGGCATTGACCTGGTTATTCTTCCGATCGGTTGCCGACTCAAGGTCGGGGGAGCCTTGCTGGAAGTGACCCAGATCGGCAAGGAGTGTCATACCCGCTGCGCAATCTTCTATCAGGCCGGTGACTGTGTCATGCCTAAAGAAGGGATCTTTGCCCGGGTGCTTGAAGCAGGGCAAGTGCAGGCGGGTAATGAAATTGAGATTCTGCTTTGAATGATTCTCACCGGCAAGGGGTTGCTTCTTCTTTAGATTGACGGACATTGTCAAAATTCACCGCATGTATCCTTTAAATCAGAGTTGAAAGAAGAGACAGGCGATGGACCAGCAGATACTTATTTTAGTAGCCGGTATCTTCCTGATGGCGATCCTTTATTCTCTCGTCGGGCATGGCGGAGCCTCCGGCTATATTGCGATCATGGCTCTGCTCGGATTTGCGCCGATTATTATCAGACCGACCGCTCTCGTTCTCAATATCGTCGTCTCACTGGTGGCTGCACTCACCTTCATGCGCGCCCGCCACTTTTCCTGGCGTCTCTTCTGGCCCTTTGCAGCCACGGCCATCCCTTGCAGCTACCTGGGAGGGAGCATCCTGCTCCCTCCTCATCTTTACCGGCCGCTGATCGGGGTCCTCCTGCTACTGGCAGCCTTCAGTCTGCTGCGCAAGAAATATCAGGACGACGCCCTGACTCCGACACAAAATCCTCCCCTTGCCGTCTCCTTAATTCTCGGCGGCTTTCTTGGTCTCATCTCTGGTCTCTCCGGTGTTGGCGGCGGGATCTTCCTGAGTCCACTCCTCCTTCTGCTCAACTGGGGGAAAGCTCGTGAAGTCGCCGGCGTCTCCGCCCTCTTTATTCTCTGTAACTCCCTCGCTGGTCTGGCCGGCCACCTGAATGCTACCTCAAACCTTCCCAGCTTCATTCCCCTGATCGCCGGCATGGCTCTCCTCGGCGGCACCCTCGGGTCCTTCTACGGCAGCAGTCGCTTACGCACTCCGATTATTATCAAAGCGCTCTCGTTGGTTCTGGTCATTGCCGGCATGAAGATGATGCTGAGTTGAAGTCATTGATCAAAGCAATTTTGGTTGTTCCGGGAGGATATTTTTGACTCATTGCCCGCAGCACTTGAGCAATAAGGTGGGTGTTTAGGTTTGTGGTCAGGATGGGATGAATTATGCCCGCCACAAAAGCCAGACCCCAACCCCGGCAACGACAAGACCGCCGATGCGTTTTGTCCAGAGGGAAAAGTTGACGATCCCCTTTTTCTTGACGAAAGCTTCAACAAAGCCGGTGAAGGTGCCAGCCAGCAGCATGAGCAGACAGTGACCGAGAGCGTAGGTGAAGAGGAGAGCGGTGCCCTGTCCCTTGGTGGCGACGTAAGTGAGGATGACGACAAGCACCGGGGTGGCGCAAGGGGAGGAGACGACGCCGAAGAAGAGTCCAAGGATAAAGGAGCCAATGATGCCGCCCTGCTTCGGCTTGAAGTCACGCTTGATCGGCAGACGAATTTCGTAAAGTCTGTTCGGCCCGCCCATCACCAGCGCCACAATCCCGGCGACAATATACCAGCCGCCGCCGAGAGTGCCGAACATCGTCCCGAGCAAACCGGCAGCGGCGGCGAAGGCGGTGAAGGTCAGCGATAAGCCGAGAACAAAAGCGAGGGAGTAACGAAAGGCTTTTGTCCGATCGCCATCAGCATAGCCACCAACAAAACCAACGACCAGCGTGATGGTTGCTAGAACACAGGGAGAAGCAGAAGAAAGGACGCCGCAGCAAAAGCGTATGGAGCGTTGGACAAACACCGGGATGGAATGAAGGTGCAAGCCGAATCAGCAGAAAATGAGTCGTCACTTTTTAGTCACTACGAAAAATGGGTTAGCCAAAAACGGCTAACCCATTGATATTTGGTGGGCGCAGTAGGGATCGAACCTACGACCACTGCCGTGTGAAGGC
>JACUTW010000138.1 GCA_014859605.1 Desulfuromonadales bacterium | reverse complement strand
CAACGCCGTGCCCGATTTCAACGCCGTGCCCGATTTCAACGCCGTGCCCGTTTTTAACGCCGGGCCCCGGTGTTGGTCATTTCAATTTTTATCCGTCGGCAATCTCTTCAGTTTGGCCAGCAGGGTTGAGCGGCTGATGCCGAGGATTGTTGCGCTGCGGCTGTGATTATTTCCGGTATAATGCAAAACCGCCCGAATATGTTCGTCTTCAATCTGCTGCAAGGTCTGCATCTGCAGCGGGGACGAATGGTTTGGCGACAAGGGCCGGGAACTGCGCAACTCCATGGGGAGATGCTCGACCGTGACTTCGTCCCCTTCGGCGAGGATCAGCGCCCGCTCAATGACATTTTTTAACTCCCGGACATTGCCGGGCCAGCAATATTTCGTCAGCGCATCCATGAAAGCGGTGGACGCACCGAGCCTGGTTCGCCCCATCTCGGCGGCAAAGAGCTTGATGAAGTGTTCGGCGAGGATAATAATATCGCCGCCGCGCTCCCGCAAAGGGGGGAGGGTGATCGGCATGACATTGATGCGGTAATAAAGATCTTCGCGGAACAGGCCGGCCTTGACCTGCGCCGCCAGATCGCGATTGGTGGCACCGATAAAACGGGTGTTACTTTGCAGGTCAACGACGCCGCCGACCCGACGAAAGATCTTGGTATCCAGAACTTTGAGCAACTTGGCCTGAATCGTCAAAGGCATCTCGGCCAACTCGTCAAAGAAGATGGTGCCATTCTCCGCCAACTCGAAGAGGCCGCTTTTACTCTTGGACGCGTCGGTAAAAGCGCCTTTTTCATGGCCGAAGAGCTCTGACTCCAGCAAGGTTTCGGAAAGGGAGGCACTGTTAATCTCAATCAGCGGGCCGGTCACGCCGCTTTGCTGATGAATCGCTTTAGCCACCAACTCTTTGCCGCAGCCGGATTCCCCGAAAATAAGGACCGGCGTCGACAGATTCCGGGCGAGGAGCGAAATGAGCCGCTGAATTCTGAGGATATGGGGAGAAAAACCGATGATTCTGGTGGGATCGGCCGAGTCATCATACAGGTTGCGGAAGTGGACAACCTCTTTCTTCACCCGAAAGCGCTCTTCGATACTTTCGAGGATCAGTGCCAGTTGCGTCAGGTCAAAGGGCTTGGGAAAGAAGTATTCCGCCCCTTCCTTCATAATCCGCACCGCGTGATCGAGATCGACATAAGCGGTCATCATAATCACGCAGGCCCCGATCTCGGGAGCGATCAAGCGCGCCAGCAGCGTATCGCCATCCATATCCGGCAAGCGTTGGTCAAGAAAGACGATCTCCGGCAGTTCTTTTTGTGCAATCAAGAGGCCGTCTTCACCGGTAGCCGCTTCAAGGGCTTCATACCCACGTTGCCGCAGAAAATGGGCGAGCGCCAGCCGGATGCCGACTTCATCATCGATAATTAACGCCTTCATTGCGACACCTCGTCACCGGGAAGCTGCAACATAAACACCATGCCCCCCTCCGGGTTGTGCACCGCGGTCAGGGTGCCGTTATGCGCTGCCAGGATGCTGCGGCAGAAAGGGAGGCCCAACCCGGTGTGATTCTTGCGGGTGGTGTAAAAGATCTCAAAGACCTTGTCGAGATTTTCCGGCAAGATCCCCTCCCCCTGATCGCTCACCGTGACAAAAACGCCGGCGTCATTGCGCCCGGCAGCCAGCGTGACTTCGCTGCCGGTTGCGGACGCCTCAAGTGCGTTGTTGAGCAGATGGATGATCGCCCGCTTCAGTTTCTCGGCATCGATTGTCAGCCAAAGCTCCGGTTCGCAATCCTGCTTCAGCGCGACCCCCTTCTCTTGCAGCGTCGCGGCCACATCCCGCACCGCTTCTGCCAGCACCCGGATCAGATCAACCCGCTTTTTGTGGAGACGACTGCCGCTGCTACACTCCAGCAGCACCTCAACCAGGTTATTCAAGCGGCGGGACTCGCGCAACAGGGAATCCATCAACTCTTTATGACTCTCGGTCAGCGGCAGCTCCATCTCTAAAATCTGGGCGGCAGCAGTGACCCCAAAGAGGGGATTGCGCATTTCGTGGGCAACCTTGCCGACAATCTCGCCGATGGCTGCCAATCGCTGTTTTTGCCGGAGATCATGGCGAATCGCCACAATCTCCGTCAAATCCTTGAGATTGATGATAAAGCCGACCTGCTGCCCGTCCTTATCGGTCAGAGGGGAGAGATTAAAACCGATGATCTTCTCCACCCCGCAGACATTGGCGGGAACTTCGTCAGAGGTCTTTCCCGCCAGAACTTTTTCATACAGCTTCGGGCTGAAATCATTAAGACTCTTGCCGGCAAACTCCGCCAAAGGGAGACCACAACATTCGGCCACGTAGTTGTTGACCATCTCTATCCGGCAATCTTGATCGATGACAATAATGCCACTTTGCAAGTTGGCAAGAATCGTTTCGAAAAAATGTCTGTCCATGCTGACCTTTCTCAATTCATTGCAATCGCACTAAAATCCCTGCTTTGGCAGTAATCTCTCCGTTACATCCTTCAACACCTGCCGCAGTTCATCAAACTTGTAGGGCTTATTGAGAACCGCCGCGACCTCCCCGGCCTTGAGGGCCGCGCTCACATCATTCTCGCCAAAGCCGCTGCTGACAATAATCGGCAGATCGCTCCTGATTTTTCTCAGCTCCGAAATCATCTCCTGACCGCTCATCACCGGCATCCCCATATCGGTGAGGACGAGATCGATCGTTGCGGCATGCTCCTGATATAACAGTAACGCTTCCCGGCCATCGGTTGCTTTGATCACCGTAAAACCAAGAATTTTCAACATGGCG
>JACUTW010000060.1 GCA_014859605.1 Desulfuromonadales bacterium | reverse complement strand
AGGGGCACGGCGTGCCGTGCCCATTTGCTCATTGCATTTAACCGGGCACGGCACGCCGTGCCCCTACATTAGAAAAATCAGGCGTTGGTCAATTGCGCCAACTTCTCAACCTGTGCCAGGGCGCGGCCGGAATCGATCGCTGCCACCGCGAGTTTGATCCCCTCGCGCGGGGTAGCAACTTTACCGGCAGCCACTAAGGCATAGGCGGTGTTGAGAAGAACGACGTCGCGTTTCGATCCCTTTTCACCGGCAAGGACGGCGCGGACGATGATGGCATTTTCTTGGGCATTGCCGCCGCGCAGATCGGCCATGGTACAGGGCTGAAAATTGAACTCCTCCGGAGTGATGCGACCGATCTTGACCCCTGCAGCGGTCACGGTCGCAATGGCGGTAGCGCCGGTCAGAGTGATTTCGTCCATGCCGTCACTGCCGCAGACGACGAAGCCTTTGCGGCAGCCAAGGTTGTGCAGCACCAGAGCGAGGGTTTCGACGAGATCCTCGCGGTAAACTCCCATGACCTGGCAGTCGGCTTTGGCCGGGTTGGTTAAGGGCCCGAGGATGTTAAATATTGTGCGAATGCCGATCTCCTTGCGCGGCCCGATGGCATATTTCATCGCTCCATGCAGGGCCGGGGCAAAGAGGAATCCGAGGCCGATCTCATTAATGCAGCGTTCAACGATTTCCGGAGTGACGTCGAGATTGACGCCGAGGGCTTCCAGGACATCGGCACTGCCGCAGGCCGAAGAGACCGAGCGGTTACCGTGCTTGGCCACCTTGACGCCGCAGGCTGAGGCGACAAAGGCAACGGTGGTCGAGATATTGAAGGTGTTGGTGCCATCACCGCCCGTACCGACGACATCGAGGATCGTTTCCTGATCAAGATTGATGTCGTCGCGATCGATATCGAGGACATTGCGGCCGACCCGGATCGGGGTGGCGCGCTCGCGCATAACCCGGGCCGCCCCGGTGATTTCGGCGACAGTTTCACCTTTCATCCGCAGGGCGGTGATGAAAGCGCCGATCTGCGCCGGAGTCGCGCCGCCGGACATGATCTGGTCCATGACCTCGATCATCTCCCCTTCTGAGAGATTTTGACGTTCCACCACTTTGGCAATAGCGCTCTTGATCATGAAAACTCCTTCTTGCGGGCGATGATAAGGGGCGCCCCGACAAAAATCAGGTCATCTCCAGGAAGTTCTTCAACATTTTTTTTCCTTCGACCGTCAAAATCGATTCCGGGTGAAATTGCACCCCCCACAATGCTTGTTCGCGGTGTTCGACCGCCATGATTTCATGATCGACCGTCCAGGCGCTGATACGCAGACAGGCAGGCATCGATTTGCGTTCGATAACCAGGGAATGGTAGCGCGTCGCTGCAAAAGGATTGCTGAGACCGCGAAAGATGCCGGTGCCGTCATGATGAATCTCGCTGATCTTGCCGTGCATCAGTTTGCTAGCGCGAATGATCTTGCCGCCAAAGGCTTCGCCGATGGCCTGGTGACCGAGACAGACCCCTAAAATCGGGATGCGGCCGGAAAAGTGCCGGATGGTCTCAACCGAAATCCCGGCTTCTGTCGGTGTTCCCGGCCCTGGCGACACGACGATGCGGCGCGGATGCTTGGCCTCGATCTCCTGCATGGTGATGGCATCGTTACGATAAACTTCGACTTCTGTACCAAGTTCCTGAAAATATTGAACGAGATTATAGGTAAAGGAGTCGTAATTATCGATCATGAGTAGCATGGGATGTCCCTGTTAAATGAAAATGGCAGATATTTTCTGGTTTCCCGGAATGAACCCAAGTGCAACAAAGTGCTCATTAATAGCCCTTTTTGCCAAGAATCTCAAGCTTTGAATCTTTAATGTATTGAAAGAGCCCACTTCATTTCTGAAGTGGGCTCATGAATCATCGGGAGTAGTTGCTTCGTGTTATTTTATGTCGCGCCGTGTGGCAAAGATCAGGATTTTTTGATCGGTAAAACTTTCAACTTCGCCGGCAAAGGTTTCGAGCTTGAAGTAATCCTGCACTTTGGCCGGAGCGTCGGTAAAGGTGCGATTGAGTTGTTGCACTGCTTCCCGACTCATGCCGGTTCGCTTTGCCCACTCCTGAAATTCATGAGTCTTGGGAATGATTTCGGTTTCGCGGACATCAAAACCTGCTTCGTCAATCATCCGCACCCATTCTTCCTGTCGATACGATTGGACGTGAGTCACATCCCTGGTCTTTTCGACTTTTTGGAGAAATTCGGCGACCTCCTCGTCTTCAGGGAGAAGCGTGTCGATAATCACCAGTCGCCCTTCCTTGCGCCGCAATACCCGGTGGAACTCTTTAAGGGCGCGGGGCACATCCGGAAAGTGGTGCGGGGCAACGCGGCAGGAGAGGATAGTAAAGGCCCCGGAAGGGAAGGGAAGGTCTTCAGCATCGGCTTCGCGGAAGGTGACATTCTCGACCCCGCCTTCTTCGCTGATATACTCCTGGGCCTTTTTCAGCATCTGCATAGTCAGGTCGGAAGCGACAACGCTGCGCACATAGGGGGCAAAATAAAGTGCCGTGTGACCACCGCCACAGGCGACATCAAGCATCACGTCATCCTGGGTCGGTTTAAGCAATCGCACGGCCTCGGCAAGGTCTTCCCCCTGGGCAAAGCCTTTGTTCCGTACGTAGCCGTCAGCAGTCCGTCCAAATTGTTCACGGACTTTGTCTTTGAAGTTGCGGGCCATAAATTTCGCTATCCTTTTGTGGCGGAATCTTCCGCGAAATGATGAGCTAGCAAGATAGCACGAAAAACGACACTTGCAAAGTGAACTTGCTGTGATTTTCCCGCCAGGGATGAAATGGAACAGGAATTGCTAACCTCTGCAGGCGTTGCAGCGTTTATAGCTCAGATAAGGTGAAAGTTCGCACGAGGTGACGACTCGGTGCTTCTGTCGTTGAATCTTGTTGACGAAAAGCCGTCTCAGCAGCGCTGCCGAGACAAAAGTCAATCAAGGGAAGGTTGAAGAATGATGGATGATTTTATGCGAATCCTGGTGCAGTTGGGGGCCGATCTTTGGAAAGAATTTGTCTATATTCTTCCTTATCTCGCGGTTGGTGTCCTGATTGAAGCGATTATCCGAACCTTCAAATGGCACGTCAAGATTCGTAAAGTTCTGGTTCGTCTCGGTCCCTGGGCGATTCCGGCGGCGGCCCTTCTCGGTGTGGTCAGCCCCTTGTGCGCTTGTGCCACCCTCCCGTTGGTGATCTCGCTGCTCATGGCGGGCGTCCCGCTGGCCCCGGCAGTGGCGCTGTTGGTCACTTCGCCGATCATGAGTCCTTCGTCCTATTCGATGATCTCCGGGATGCTCGGTATCGAATGGGCGACCTTGATTCTGGTCAGCGCCATCTTTTTAGGTCTTTTTGCCGGTTATCTGACCCTCTTCCTGCGTCCATATGGCTTTAGCGAAGAGATTGTTTTCAAGGAGAAACTTCCGGTCGGAGATTTTCACGACCCCGATTATCCGGTGGAGTCGTTGCGCTGTGAGTGCGGCCAACAACTCTCCCATCGGGTCGATCGCTGTACCCACAACAAATTTCTTGTCTTTGTTGCCCGCTTTTGGGAGGGGTCGCTCAAAATCGGCAAGTTTGTCCTGATCGGTCTGGTCGTCGAAGTGGTTGCCCTCTCCTTTATTTCCGTCGAGTGGATGACCTCGCTGTTAAGTCACGGGGGGATTTTGCAGACTCTTCTGATCATGGGGGCAACGATCCCCATGCATCTGCCGCAAGTCACGGCGGCTTCGATGCTCTACGGCTTTTATCTTCCGGATCCCGGTCAGACCATCGCCTTGGCCAAGGGGCCGGGGATTGCGCTCCTGATCGGCGGTCCGGTCACGGCGCTGCCGGTGATGGCCGTTTTGTACAGCATGTTTCACAAGCGGGTTCTCGCTCTTTATCTCGTTCTTTGTGTGACCGGGACCATGCTTTTGGCCCTCTTTTGGCAGACGCTCTCCGCTTAACCAAAAAATGAGAAAGGCGACCATTTGTGGTCGCCTTTCTCATTTTTCTTCTTTCCCTGCCCGTTTCTTGATTCCCTGCCAGTATCGCATCCGTTCACCAATCATCTTTTCGTAACCATGTTCGGTCGGTTGGTAGTATTGCGTCCCCTGCAGGGTTTCCGGGAGATATTCCTGGGCAAGATAACCTTCGCTGGAGTCGTGAGCATAACGATAGCCCTGATGATAGCCGAGATCTTTCATCAGCCTGGTCGGGGCGTTGCGGATATGCAGCGGCACAGGGAGACCGCCGCTTTTGCGCACTTCGGCGAGCGCGGCATCGATGCCGAGATAGGCGGCGTTGCTTTTCGGGGCAGTGGCAAGATAAGTGGCAGCCTGCGCCAGGGGGATGCGCCCTTCGGGGAGGCCGATAAGGTGGACGGCCTGCTGGGTGGCGACGGCGACCTGCAGGGCACGGGGGTCGGCATTGCCGACATCCTCAGAAGCGAGGATGACCATGCGCCGGGCGATGAAGATGGGGTCCTCGCCGGCATCGAGCATCCGCGCCAGCCAGTACAGGGCACCGTCGGGGTCAGAGCCGCGCATGCTCTTGATAAAGGCGGAGATGATATTGTAATGCTCTTCGGCATTCTTGTCGTAACGGTTGGCGCGGCGTTGCAGAGCATCGCGGATAATGTCGAGGGAAATCTTTTGCTGCGGCGCTGAATCGGCGGCGACTTCGAGGGTGTTGAGAGCGATGCGGGCATCCCCTTGTGCCATCTCCGCCAGATAATCGAGGGCTTCGGCATCGACCGTCAACTGTCGGTCGCCGAGGCCGCGCGGATCGATCAAGGCACGTTCAAGGAGGCGGCGAATCTCGCTGTCAGGGAGGGGTTCGAGGACAAAGACGCGGGAGCGGGAAAGGAGGGCAGCGTTAATCTCAAAGGAAGGGTTCTCGGTGGTGGCGCCGATCAGCGAGATCTCGCCGCGCTCGACATAAGGGAGAAAGGCGTCCTGCTGTGCTTTGTTGAAGCGATGAATTTCATCGACAAAGAGCAGGGTCTTGCGCCCATGGTAGCGCCTCTCCTCCCGTGCCTTGGCGACGATCTCCCGCACTTCCTTGATGCCGTTCAAGACCGCAGAGAAGAAGACAAAGCGGCTCTGGGTGGTCTGGGCGATAACTTGAGCCAAGGTCGTCTTCCCGGTCCCGGGCGGTCCCCAGAAGATCGCCGAGGTGAGACGGTCAGCTTCAATCAAACGCCGCAGAATCTTCCCTTCGCCGATGAGGTGGGCCTGCCCGACCACTTCATCAAGACGCTGCGGCCGCATCCGTTCGGAAAGGGGGCCGTTCTTTTCCGGGGCAATTTCGTCAAAGAGATCCATGATTTCTGCTCGTCAAGTGCAAGGATAATGAGCTGATAAATTAGCATATGACCGAGGCATTCAGCAATCTATCTTGTCGCCATCGCGCCGAGCAATCCGTGGACAGCTTGTTCAAGCTGTGATAATAATATGCGCCACTTCAGTTGCGGAAGGATCATCGATGCAAAGGGTTGCCATCTACGCCAAGAAGAATCATCCACTCGCCAGTATTTTTGCGTCGGAGGTCATGAACTGGCTGTATCAGCACGGTCTGGAAGTTCTGCTCGAAGAGGATCTGGCTGGTTCGCTGGGAATTGTGCGGGATTATGTTGATGCTGATATCCCCGAGCGCGCCGATCTGGTGATCATCCTCGGCGGCGACGGCACTTTAATTTCGGTGGCACGTCATCTCGGCGACCAGGAAAAGCCGATCCTCGCGGTCAATCTTGGCAGTCTCGGTTTTCTCACCGAAATTACCAAAGATGAAACTTTTGCCATGTTGGAGCGGGTTCTGGCCGGGGACTTTGAACTTTCCCGGCGGATGAAGCTTGATTGTGTGGTGCTGCGCGCCGGGTTACGGATGGCACAATATTCCGTTTTGAATGATATAGTGATCAACAAGGGAGCACTAGCCCGGATCATCGACATGGAGGCAACGGTCAACGGTCATTATTTGACCACCTTTAAGGCGGACGGACTGATCGTCGCGACCCCGACCGGTTCGACCGCCTATAACCTGGCCGCCGGTGGTCCGATTGTCGACCCGCAGGTTCATTCTCTGGTGATCACCCCGATCTGTCCGCATACCTTGACCAACCGTCCTCTCATTGTCCCCGGCGCTGCGGTGATTCGCATTCATGTCATCTTTGACGATCAAATGGTTCATCTCACTGCCGACGGACAGGTGGGAATGCAGCTCCAACTCGGAGATGTTGTTGAGTTACAGCAGTCGTCCATTCATACTTTGCTGATCAAGAGTCCGACCAAGGATTACTTCGAGGTTCTTCGCGCCAAGTTACGCTGGGGCGAGCGTTGACTTTGCGACCTCTTCAGGAATGTTTGTATGCTCTGTGAACTGAACATCCGCAATTTTGTCATTATCGATCGACTCTCTCTTTCCTTCGCGTCAGGATTGAATGTTCTCACCGGCGAGACCGGTGCCGGAAAATCGATCATCATCGATGCCATAGACCTTCTTTTGGGGGGGAAAGCGCGCACCGATCTGATCCGTACCGGCGAAGAAGAGGCGGTGGTTGAAGCCCTTTTCGATCTGAAGCAGGCGACCAATCTCCGTGCTGCTTTGGCAGAGGCCGGCGTTGACAATGGTGACGAACTCCTGGTGCGGCGGATCCTGTCGCTTTCCGGGAAGAATCGCATCTATGTCAACGGCACCCTGGCAACAGCGGCTCAACTGCAAAGCTGGCTGCCGCAGATTGTTGCAATTTATGGCCAGCACGAACAGTTCACTCTGGCGCGGGCCGAGATCCACGGTCAGCTTCTCGACAGCTATGCCGGGATCCAGAATGAAGTAGCTGCTTATCGCCGTCTTTACGAAGAGATCAGGCATTTGCGCGCTGAATTGACCCGTCTCGATCGCGCCGAACAGGAGCGGCAGCAACGTCTCGACCTTCTCGATTATCAGCAGCAGGAGATTGCCGCTGCTGTTCTGCAGCCCGGCGAAGATGCACAACTTTTGAGCGAACGCACTTTGTTGCAGCATGCCGGGAAACTGGCCGCAATTGCCGGCGGCGGTTATGACGATCTTTATGCCAAAGAAGGCGCGATCTGTGAAACCCTGACGCGCTTGGCCGGCCAGCTGCAGGAAGGGGCAGGGATCGATCCGCACCTGACCCCCCTGGCCGAAGCCGTGCAGAGCGCGTTTTACGTTCTCGAAGATAGTGCCGCGCAGTTGCGCGACTATGCAGCGCAAATTGCCTTTGATGCGGTGCGTATGGAAGAGATTGAGTTCCGTCTCGATCTTTTGCATCGGCTGAAACGTAAATATGGCGCAACGATTGAAGCCATTCTGGCGCATCATAGGGCCGTATGCCATGAACTTGCCGAGCTCTCCAATCTTGACGCCACCCGTGCTGCTCTGGAGAAAAAGCTGCAGGGAGATGACGCGGCCTTATTGCAAATCGGGGAGCAGTTAACCCGGCGGCGCGCTGCCGCCGCGGTCACCTTGCAACACGGGGTGGAAAGGGAATTGCGCGATCTGGCGATGCCGAAGGCACGTTTCTCGGTGGCTCTGGCCCCTTTGCCGACACCTGGTCCGCTGGGTTGTGAAAAGATCGAGTTTCTGTTGCAGGCCAATCCCGGCGAAGTGGCGCGGCCTTTGGCCAAAGTCGCTTCCGGAGGCGAACTGTCACGGCTGATGCTGGCGATTCAGCGTACGGCCCCGGCCGGCGCCGAGGTGGCGACCCTGATCTTCGATGAGGTCGATGCCGGGATCGGCGGGGCAGCAGCGACGGCGGTCGGCGAGAAGTTGCGGGCTGTGGCAAGCAGCCGGCAAGTCCTTTGCATTACCCATCTCCCCCAGGTCGCGGCTTTTGCCCATCACCATTATCGAGTCGGAAAAGCTGAGACTGCCGACGCTCGCACCATTACCACGGTTCAACTGCTTGCCGCCGAAGAGCAGGTTCATGAAATTGCCCGTATGCTCGGTGGCGCTAAAATTACCGATTCGACCACCGTCCATGCCCGCGAGTTGATCAAACACTCGGTCGGGCCTGATCTTGAGGAGGTTCAACATGATTCGTAAAGCAACTATTCCCGACGTTCGGGCGATTCACAAATTATTGCTGACCTATGCCAGCAGCGGCATGATGCTTTCCCGTTCACTATCCGAGCTCTACGAAGCGATTCGCGATTTTTATGTCTGGGAAGAGGATGGCGTTGTTGTCGGCACTGTCTGTCTGCATATCTGCTGGGAAGATCTTGCCGAAGTGCGCAGTCTCGCTGTCGAGGAAAACTTTGAAGGACGGGGAATCGGTCGGCAACTTGTCGAGACCTGTCTGCAGGAAGCACGGCAGATCGGCTTGAAGAAAGTCTTCGCCTTGACCTATAAAGATCAGTTTTTTGCCAAGCTTGGCTTTCATCTCCTTGAAAAATCAGAACTGCCGCACAAAATCTGGGGAGACTGCATTAAGTGCCCGAAATTCCCCGAATGTGACGAAATCGCGATGAGTATCGAACTCCTGTAGCCCCACGTAAGTTTGACATTTTCTTCTTCCTGTGGCTTACTGTGCGCTCTTTTTTCAGGGAAGCCGGAGGTACAGCTTTATGCCGAATAAAAACTATACGATTCTACTGATTCCGGAAGGATCGCATAAAGTCCGTCGTTATATGATTGGACGCAAGTGGCTTTACTCTGTGACGGCAACGTTTGCCTGTGTCTTTCTGTTCGGCGGATTTCTCCTTTTCGACTACTTCCGCACCAATGTCGATCGTTCCGAGCTCAAACGTTTACGGGTACAGAATCAGTTGCAGCATAATGAGTTGCGGGAATTTGCCAATCGTCTGGAAGATGTCCGTAAAGAGATGGTGATCCTCGCCCAGAACGACGCGAAGATGCGGGCACTGGCCAAAATCAGTCGTCCGGACGGCCCGGTGGAAAATATTCAGGTCGGTATCGGCGGTCCGGCGGAGAGCGCGCCGGATAGCGATATGAGCGATCTGCAGCAACAGATTGATCAGATTCGCGCCTCGATCGATCTGCGGCGGGAAAGCCAGGAAGAGGTGCGCGGTTTCCTGACGGAGCAAAGTTCTCTCCTTTCATCCAAACCAAGCGGTTGGCCGGCGCGGGGCTGGCTGACTTCCGGTTTTGGTATTCGCAACTCTCCATTCACTGGTAAGCGGAGCATGCATGAAGGGATCGACATTGCTGCCCGTGTCGGCACTCCCGTCTACGCCACGGCCGCCGGGATTGTCAGTCGGGCGAGTACCGAAAACGGTTATGGCAAGCTGGTCGTTATCGATCATGGTTACGGCTACAAAACTTATTACGGCCACAACTCCAAGCTGATGGTCAAGGTTGGGCAGCGCCTCAAGCGCGGTGATCTCATCGCTTCCTCCGGTAATACTGGGACCTCAACCGGTCCTCATGTTCATTATGAAGTCCGTCTCAACAATGTGCCATTGAACCCGCGTAAATTTATGTAGCAGATCGCTGCCGATCATTTTCACCCTTGTCTTTCCCGGGGGGATTGTTTTATAAAGAAAAATCTTTTCTCGTTCCACTTGAGGATATTTCCGGATGAACACCATCTTTTCCTTTACTCACTTTAACTTTTTCGGCTTTTGGCGCGCTTATTATTTTGCGCTGCCTGCCTTGGGTTGAGGTTTGTCGGGAGAAGGAGTTTTCAACGGACAAAGTCACATCAAACCACGGGCAGGCTGCAAGGCTCTCCCGTGGTTTTTCATTTTAGGACCGATGAATGAAGAGGCCGCAGGAGAATAAAGATTCCGGCGGCCTGTTTTTATTCATCTTCATCGGTCACGAAAGGTTTAAACCGCTATGATCATCGTCATGAAGCAGAATGCGAGCAAGGAAGAGTTGGCGGAAGTGAAGAAGCAGATCCGTGCCTTCGGCTATCGTCCTCACATCATTCACGGTGAAACGCGCAACGTCATCGGTGCGGTTGGCGATGAACGCGGCAAGAGTATTCTCCAGGCGCTGGAATCCTACTCCGGGGTTGAGAGTGTCGTGCCGATCTTGAAGCCGTACAAGTTGGCGAGTCGCGAAGTCAAATGCGAAACAAGCGTTTTCGAGATCGCGCCGGGGTTGGTGATCGGTGGGCCGCAGGTGATCATCATGGCCGGCCCTTGTTCGGTCGAGAGCGAATCACAGATTGTCGAGACCGCGCTGGCGGTCAAGGCGGCGGGGGCTACGGTGCTGCGCGGCGGCGCTTTCAAGCCGCGTACCAGTCCTTACTCTTTTCAGGGGATGGAGGAAGAAGGCTTGCGTCTTTTGGCGCTGGCGCGCGAGGCCAGTGGTCTGCCGATTGTCACCGAAGTTGTTAATCCACTCGATGTTGAACTGGTGGCCAAGTATTCGGATATCCTGCAGATCGGCGCCCGTAATGTCCAGAACTTCGCGCTGCTCAAGACCGTCGGCCAGATCGATAAGCCGATCCTTCTCAAACGCGGCATGGCAACGACGATTCAGGAATATCTGATGAGCGCCGAGTATATCCTCTCGGAAGGGAATCGACGGGTTATCCTTTGTGAACGCGGTATTCGCACCTTTGAGACCGCTACCCGCAATACCCTTGATATCTCGGCGGTGCCGGTCCTCAAAGAGTTAACCCATCTGCCCGTCGTCGTCGATCCGTCGCATGCCACCGGTCATGCCCATCTGGTACCGCCGATGTCTTATGCCGCAGTTGCCGCCGGCGCCGACGGATTGATCATCGAAGTCCATCCCTGCCCGGAAAAGGCGGCCAGCGATGGACCGCAATCGTTGCGCCCCGCCGAATTTGCAGTGATGATGAAGAAGCTGGCTGCCTTTGTCGTGGCAGCGGAGCGCACCCTTTAAACCCCGTACGGAGATTTCATGTATTTCATCCCTCTGAATCAGGCTGAGAGTGTTGAGTTGGTGATCCATGCCCTGCACGTCGCCGCCGGAACGGCTGACTGCACCACCTGCCCGGTGCGCCGGGTCTGCATGAAGCAGTGTGAAACTCTCGGTGCTGCCATTGCTAATATGTGGCAGGCCGGACACATCCCGAGTGACGATCCTGAACCGTCGCCGCCGAAGATCAGTCCGGAGCCAACCGTCAAAGGTGCTAAATTACGACTTGTTAAATAACCGAAATGGTTGAATCCTTGACAGTTGTTGCTATCTTGATTAATGTTGCTGTGGAAACATTACTTTTTTGAGGAGGAAAACATGATAACGCCGCGCTTGCAGGATGCTCTTAACGAGCAGATGAAGAATGAGTTCTTTTCCGCCTACCTCTACATGGCTATGGCCGGTTACTTTCAATCGGAAGATCTCCCCGGCTTTGCCAACTGGATGCGGGTTCAGGCTTTGGAAGAGATGACGCATGGCGAGAAATTCTTCACATTTATCTGCGACACCCAGGGGCGCACCGATTTGCGCGCCTTTACTGCGCCGTGTAACGATTTTGCTTCGCCCCTAGAAGCAATGACCTACGGGCTCAAACACGAAAATTTTGTCACCGACAGTATCAACAAGCTCATGGATGTTGCCATTGAAGAGAATCATCACGGTGCGAAGATCTTTTTGCAGTGGTTTGTCACCGAGCAGATTGAAGAGGAATCGAACTTCTCGTTGATCATCCGCAAGCTCAAGCGGGTGGAAGGAGATGGACGCGGTCTGCTCATGCTCGATCAGGAGTTGGCTACCCGTGTCTTTGTGCCGCCGACAACTGGCGTCTGAACATAAGGTCTGGTTCCGTATAAATGATAAGAGCGAGGTTCCCGTCAGGGGGCCTCGCTCTTTTGCTGTAACAGCAGGCGTTCCTTTTCTTCCCGTTTTAATCCTTTAATAAAAGCTTCTCTGCGGCTGGCCGAAGCGCGGCTGTGCTCTGCTTCAAGGTAGACGACCTGCAGCGGTTGCCGCCCGCGAAAATATTTGGCGCCGCGCCCAGCGAGATGTTCCTGAAAGCGTCTGGCGAGATCTGTCGTAATCCCGGTGTAAAGGGAATTATCCGAACAGCGCAGGATATAGACCTGCCAGTTCTGAGTGGCCGTTGTTTCCTGGCTCATTGTGGTGCAGGAGTTTTCCCCACCGGCGCAATATAGATGGTGAACTCCTCCTCCCCGTCAACCCCCAGCAGTTCATCCGCCAGGGTCTGGTTGTAAGCGGCGATTGCGCAGGTGCCGGCCTTGATGGCGGCGCAGGCGAGATAAAGATTTTGGCAAAGATGGCCGGCATCAAGGGCAATGACCTTGTAGGAGGCTTCTCCGTAGCGCCATTCGGTGCGGAGGGGGATGACTGTCCAAAAAAAAGTGACTGCCGCCGCGCCGCTGAATTTTTGACCGCGACAGGCGTCAACCAGGTGCGCCGGCAGGTTGTCGACCTCACGCAGGCGGACAAGTGCATGCTCCAGAGGGAGATAACGATACAGACCGCTGTCGAGACCTTCGACGTTGAGAACGGCAAGATAAGTCTCGAAGGGGTGACGGCATCCGGCAGAGGGGACGGTACGGAGGACCGCTGCAGGATGAAGTGTTTCCCGGACGCCTTGCGTTGCCCAGAGGAGAAAGGCGAGTTCCGCAAGGGTCAGAGGCTCATCGGTAAAGTGACGGTGACTCTGGCGTTCGGCCATCGCGTCTTCGAGGTTGCAAAACGGGATCGACCAGCTGTCACGTCCGGGGAGAGGGATGAGTCTGCTCCCGGCAGGTAAGGGTTTTTGCACTGGCCGGCGGGGCACACCTTGTGATTGCGGGGTGCTTTGGAAGTCGACTTCGTCCCGGATCCGGTCGGTAAGGAAGTAGCGGCCGCTGGCTGTTGTGATGCGCGGTTCTTTTTTCATGTCATTATCCTGATTTGTGCCTGCATAGCTTAATTCAGAGGATCAGAGAATTTACTTGTCTTTACTAAGTCGGTCGCGACGCCGGTGCAGCATATTCATCGCGACCACAATCAGTACGATGGCGATGACCAGGGCCCAGGGGGCGAACCGGTTGACGGTGGCCGCCCAGTCGCTGAGTTCGTTGAGTAGTAGAGCCCAGATGGTGATGGCGACATAGGTCGAGCTCAGCACGACGACGAGGTTGACCCACGGGCGTAAACCGATCAGGAATCCGATGATGGCCCCCACCACCGGGCCGCTCATCCAGAATGGGACAAAGACGAACAAAAACAGACCGGCGATGCCAAAAGGACGGACCATGCCACCTTGAGACTCAGCGGCGTGTTGTATGCGCGTGATGAAGGGCTTGAGGGCGCGCAAATGGATCAGTTGCCGCGAACTCAACGCGAATAATGGATAGACCACGAGGACTTGTATGGTCTCGACCAGTATGTTGAAGGGCACAACCTGGGCATGACTGTAACCATTCGCATAGCCGAGGCTCATGCCCGCAGCCCGGCCGATGAATAAGTTAAGCCCGGTCATTGCCGCATAAGGGAGAACTTTATCGGGATACAGGTGTCCGGCAATTCCGAAGGCCAGAAACATCAGTGCTGTCAGCGTCAGGCCGATGGCGAGAAATCGGCCTTCAATGCTGGAGAAAAGCGATTCACTCATGGTTTGTGGCCAGTGTCAGTTTCTCTTTGGCGATGTCCTGCATGCGAACTTTCTGCCTCCGGATCATCTTCCTCCCCCGCATTCCCGATAACGAAAGCAATCGACGGTGTGATCGTTGACCATACCGACGGCCTGCATCATCGAATAACAGATGGTTGAGCCGACGAATTTGCAGCCATATGCCAGGAGTTCTTTGCTGAGACGATCCGATGCAGCGGTGCGAGTTGGCAACTCTGCCAGATTTTGCCAGGCATTTTGTTGCGGCCGACCGTCGACAAAGCTCCACAGGAATGCATCGAAGGAGCCGAATTTCTGCTGTATTTGCAGCACGGCGCGGGCATTATTGATCGAAGCCGCGACTTTGAGGCGATTGCGGACGATCCCGCTATCCTGCAACAGCCGTTCGCTGTCGGCCGGGCCAAAGGCGGCGACGGTGGCGATGTCGAAACCGGCGTAGGCGCGGTGGTAATTCTCCCGTTTTTTCAGAATCGTCAGCCAGCTCAGGCCGGCCTGCGCACCTTCGAGGATGAGCATCTCAAAGAGGCGTTGGTCATCGTGCAGCGGCACACCCCACTCTTGGTCATGGTAGGCGATGTAATGGGGGGCGCTGCTGCACCAACCGCAGCGGGTCGGGTTATCGGCGTTCAGGGACTGCATCCTTACGGCTTACTGCCGTAGCGGCGTTGCCACCAGATATAGCCGACGATCAGGGCGGCGCTGGCGATGACCACCCAGAGGATGGCCTGGTGGGAATACTGCATGATCAGCTGCTGATTCTGGCCGATAACATAACCGATCCAGGAAAGGATGGTGCACCAGATCCCGGCGCCGGCCAGGGTGTAGAGGGAGAAACGGAGATGGTTCATCCCCGAAAGCCCGGCGGGGATGGAGATCAGGTGACGGATAACCGGCAGCAGGCGGCCGATGAAGGTGGAGATTTCGCCGTGGCGCTGGAAGAAGGTCTCCATCCGCTGCAACTTCTCCGGACTGATCAGCACATATTTGCCGTAGCGGTAGAGGAGGGGACGGCCAAGGTATTGGGCGGCAAAATAGTTGGCATAAGCGCCGATCAGGCTGCCGACGGTGCCGGCAAGAATCACCAGTCCGATGTGCATCTTTCCTTGCTGGGCAAGGTAGCCGGCCGGGGGCATGACCAGTTCGCTCGGGACCGGAACAATCGAACTCTCCATCGCCATCAGCAGAAAGATGCCGGGATAACCGAGATTGCCGATCGTTTCGACCAGCCAGTTAAGCAGTGCGTGCATGAAACCTCCGGAGATGAAAGTGCTAAAATCGACCACCCCCAGCCCCTCCTTAACAAAGGAGGGGAGTTTAAAGCCTGAAAATTCCCCTCCTATTTTAGGCGGGGTTAGGGGTGGTAAGCCTTAAAGAAAGTTGGCAATTAAGTGATCATAAAGAAGCCAGCCGTCGAGACCGAAAGACCAGCGGCCGTGCTCATGCTTGAGCCGCTCACCGCAGCGGGCAATGGCGGTCGGGAAGACCTCGGCGACGCTGCGGCCGAAGCGCCGGGAAAAGGCAGCGTCACTGACCCCTTCTGCGGTGCGCAGGCCGAGGTAAAGAGTCTCGGCCATGGCGAGTTGCTGATCGCAGATTTCGAGGGAGGCCGCTGTTGCTTCTCCGGCGGCAAGATGCTGGCGGTAGAGTTCAAGATCGGCAGGAACGGAAAGGCGTTCGCCCCAACCGTTACAGCTTAACGAATGGGCGCCGGCCCCGACGCCGAGATAAGGCTGGCGCCGCCAATAACCAAGGTTGTGCCGACATTCATAACCGGGCCGGGCAAAGTTGGAGATTTCGTAATGCGCAAAGCCGGCTTTAGTTAACTCTTCATGGACGCAGCGATAGGCCGCCGCAGCGTCCTCCTCGTCGGGAAGCGTCAACATCCCGGATGCTTCCATCTGCGCAAAGGGCGTCCCCTCCTCGATTGTCAGCCCATAGCAGGAAAGGTGCCGGGGTTGCAGTTCCAGGAGTTGGGCGAGCTCTCCCCGCAAGGTGTCAAGATCTTGATCGGGGCGGCTGTAAATGAGATCGAGGGAGAGGTTGTCGAAGCCGGCGTTTCTTGCGGCGGTAATCGCAGCGAGACTGTCCTGACGCGAGTGAACACGGCCGAGTTTCCCCAGACCTTCGTCGGTCAGGGACTGGATGCCGAGGGAGAGGCGGTTGACTCCGGCGCGGCGTAATTGATCAAGATAGCGGGGGGAGACGGTCCCCGGGTTCGCTTCGAGGGAGATTTCGATTTCATCGGCAAAGCCAAAGCTGGCGCGGGCGGAGTCCAGAATCACCTCGATCCCCTGAATCGGCAGAAGGGAAGGGGTGCCGCCACCGAAGAAGATCGAGGTCAACGGACCGTCCCACGCCTTTGCCGACTGCCGGAGTTCCTGTCGCAGCAGGGCCGGATAGTTTTCGACCTCTTGCTTACCTTGGGGGACGATGGAGAAGAAGTCACAATAAGGGCACTTGCTGCGACAGAAGGGGGTGTGCAGGTAAAGGCCGAAGCCGCTCTGTTGTGATTGAGCAGCCGTATTGTCGCACACCATGGAAGAATCCTGAGCAAGGGGGACGGACCATTTTCGAAGCTTGTTTTTACTCTTTAGCGACAATCGGAGTCAAGAGAAAGGAGGTCGGGCCACTCAACTGACAGTGTTGAAAAATATTGCGGCAACGCCGGTTGCTGTCTATAATGCCGACCGCTTCGTTATGATAAATTATCGGGAGGTCACTTTATGCCCCGCACTCTGATCGCTGCCGCTGTCCAGTTTAATATCCATCTCGGCGAGATTGAGACCAATTGGCAAGCGGCGTCACAGGGGCTGCGGACTGCCGCGGCACAAGGCGCCAAACTCGCGGTACTGCCGGAGATGTGGAGTAGTGGCTACGATTATCGCCAACTTTCAGAATTGGCGACGCACACTCCCGAAATTCTGACACGGCTGCGGGCCTTGAGTGCAGAGCTCGGGCTGACGGTTGTTGGTAGTCTGGCCGAACCGGATGGCGACAAGGTCTGCAACACCGCCTGGGTCATCGATCAAGGGGAGATCGTCGGCAAGTATCGCAAGCTCCACCTCTTTTCGACGATGAGCGAAGATCGTTATCTCCACGCCGGTGATCAGTACCTAGTTGTCGACACCAGTGTTGGCCGTCTCGGTGTCGCTATCTGTTACGATCTCCGTTTCCCTGAGCTCTTTCGCCGTATGGCTCTCGATGGCGCCGAGATTATCTGTCTCCCCGCCGAATGGCCGAAGCCGCGGCAAGAGCACTGGCGCACCCTGTTGCGGGCCCGGGCCATTGAAAATCAGCACTTTATCGTCGCGGCCAACTGTTGCGGCGTCCAGGGAAAGCTCGACTTCTTCGGCATGAGCCTGCTCCTTTCCGCCCGCGGTGAGGTGCTGGCAGAAGCCGGCGAGATTGATACGTGTATCGTCGCCGAGTTCGATTTTGCCGGGATGGAGGAGTACCGGCAGCAGATCCCCTGTTTTCGCGACCGCCGCCCGGAGATCTACGGGCAACTTTAAACCTCCAGGGCGGTTCACACGGATTACACGGAT
>JACUTW010000005.1 GCA_014859605.1 Desulfuromonadales bacterium | reverse complement strand
TCTTCAACTGTCAGCTCTTCAACTGTCAGCTCTTCAACTGTCAGCTCTTCAACTGTCAGCTCTTCAACTGCTAGCTCTTCAACTGCTAGCTCTTCATCCGCAATTTCGATTGCGAAATCGTCCAGATCCTCAGCAAAAGTGTCGATGTCATCAAAAGAGACCTCCCCCATCGGCAGCTCAATCGAGATTTCGGCAAGCTCCACCGCAACACTTTCTTCCACTACCGGCGCTGGCAGCGGCGCAGGTGCAGGTGCAGGTGCACTGCTGCGTGGACGCGGAGCAAGGAGATCGTCAAGCCCGAACTCTTCGTCGCCGAAGGGAAGGTCTTCCGGCGGCGCAGCTACATTGATAGCTGCGGTCGTCGCCGGGGGGAGCAAATCGAGCGGCGGGGAGAAGGGAGCTGTAACTGGCGGCAACACAGCAACTTCGTCAGAGTGAGGGGCCACAACGCCAGACACCCGCTGCTGACCGGGAAGATGCCCCTCCAGTTCCCGATACAGTTCTGTCCGTTTTTCATCACCGAAAAGAGCTTCATGCTCTGCCAATGTGCGCCCGGCTTGAACGTAATCCCCCGAGTCGAGACAGATGCGAACCAGGCGCTCCGCTACGGGAGCTGTCGGTTGCACCGCCAGGAGTTGTTCCGTAAAGAGCCGTTCATTCTGCCCGTCACCAACCTTGCCGTACAACGCAGCCAACTCATTGAGAATCACGGGATCTTGCGGATCGCTCTGGTACAGCGACTGAAAGAGATATAGCGCATCAGTGAAGAGGCCGGCGGTACTCAGCCTGCTGGCAAGATCCGTATGAAATTCTTTGTTGTCGGGCAGGTGAGAAAGGATCGACTGGAGAATTTTTTGACTTTTCGCGCTATCACCGGACTTAGAACAAATCTCGCAAGCCTTAAGAGCCGTTTCCGCCGCTTTCGTGTAAAGCTTTTCCTTGAGATAGTTTTGCAGCACCCGCAACTGCAAACTGATATTGTCCGGCTCCAGTTCGACCATATTCTGCAGAACGCCGGCGGCATCGGCAAGCATATTGCGTTTCTCGTAAAGATCGAGAACGCTGCGATACTCGGCCATGGCATTACCGGAAAGTCCGAGGCTGCGATTCAGCTCTGCCAGACGCAGATAGACATCGAGACGGGTTGGATCAATTCGCTGCATCTGCTTGTAAACAGCCACCCCTTTGGCGAAAAAACCCCGCTCGGCATACCCTTTAGCCAGGGAATCGTAAAGATTCAGGGCATCTTCCTTGAGGTTGATGCGACACATCAAATCGGCAAGCTTCTGCTTAAACTGGTCATTCTTCGGCTCCAGTTTGAGCAGTTCCTGATAATCTTTAATGGCCTTCTTGATTTGACCTTTTTCAAGATTTTTTTGTGCTGAAGCAATCAGCTGATCTTTAGTCGCCACATCTTCCCCAATTGTCAGGTTGAAAATAAAACTGAATTACTAAAATATCCGACTTACTTCTCAGGAGTCAAGGACGAAGCCGGCGGACGCGGTTGCGGCGGCTTATTGCACTCTTCCCGTAAACGTGCCACTTCTTCGCTCGTCAACAAGCGATATTCGCCACTCTTCAGGCGTCCCAGCTCTAAAAAACCGAGACGGATCCGCATCAAACGACTGACTGGATAGCCGAGCGCTTCACACATGCGGCGTACCTGGCGGTTGCGCCCTTCGTGAATGGTGATTTCAAACCAGCTATGACTGCCGCTGCGCCGCAGATGATCGATGCGGGCCGGGGCGGTCATGCCGTCATCGAGGAGCATCCCCATCTCCAGTTTCTTTCGCGCCACCGGATCGAGTTCCCCCCGCACCCGCACCAGATAGGTCTTGTCGATTTCGTGACTGGGATGAGTCAGGCGATAAGCGAGATCGCCGTCATTGGTGAGGAGGAGAAGCCCTTCGGTGGTCAAATCGAGGCGTCCCACCGGATTGAGGCGGACCGGCAGATCTTTCACCAGATCGATGACGCAGTCGCGCCCTTGCGGATCCTGGCGGGAGGTGACATAGCCGGAAGGTTTGTTGAGCAGTACATAGTACAAGGTGGTCTGAATCGGCAGCGGCTTGCCGTCGACAAGAATCTTGTCGGTCTGGGGATCGGCCGATTCCCCGAGTTCGGCAATCCGACCGTTGACCGTGACCCGTCCGGCCGTAATCCAGGTTTCCGCCTGGCGGCGTGAAGCCAGTCCTGCCGCCGCCATTATCTTTTGCAGTCGATCTTTCATTATTCCGTCGTTTCGATGGGGGCGACTGAGGAATCCTCATCCGCCAGAGGGAGCATCCCCTCAAGAGCATCCGGTGCCAGCTCACTGAAGTCGCGCAGGGTCGGCAGTCCGCTCAAATCGCGGAGGCCGAAAAATTCAAGGAAATCACGGGTGGTACCATAGATCAGCGGCCGGCCGGCGATCTCTTTTTTACCAAGGATCTTGACCAAGCGCTTCTCCATCAGCGTCTTGACCACGGCGCCGGATTCGACGCCGCGCAGGTACTCGATCTCTGCCCGGGTCACCGGTTGACGGTAAGCAATGATCGCCAGCGTCTCCAGGGCCGCTCGCGAAAAGCGAAAGGGGCGGTGGTGGCCGAGACGGCGAATCCACTCAGCATACTCCGGACGGCTGCGATATTGATAGCCCTCAGCAACGCTGCAGAGAAGAAAACCGTGCCCGGCACTCTCGGACTCCTGCACCAGTTCGCGCAACAGGGCGGTGATCATCCCACGCTCGAGGCCAAGGATTTCGCTGAGCTTCTCACTCTTGAGCGGTGTCTCCGCCGCAAAGAGGAGGGCCTCGATGATCGCCTTGACCTCACGCGTATCCAAAGGACTCCTCACGGACAGCGACAGTTTCGTCGTCCATGCTGACCGCCGGCGCCAGCCAGATTTCATGACAGCGCTGATTCTGATAGATCTTGATCAGACTCATCTTGACGAGTTCGAGCATCGCCAGGAACATCACGACGACTTCGGAGCGGACCAGGGGCACCGGTACGAGTTCACTGAAGGGGAGTTGCGGCCGCTGCTGCAGGAGGTTGAGAATGGTCTGAATCCGCTCTGTCACCGAGAGATGCTCCGCCGTCACTTCATGGACAAAATCCTTCGGCGCCTTCTTGAGCAGGTCGCGAAAAGCTTCGACCAGGGCATATAGGCTCACCGGTTCGAGCTCCGGGCCCTCTTCATTCCCGACTTCTGCGACCTGCGGCGTTGCCAGAAAGATATCGCGATCGAGCTGCGGCAGTGCCGCAAAGGTGAGAGCGGCATCCTTGTAACGCTGGTATTCGAGGAGGCGGCGAATCAATTCGGCGCGGGGATCGAGCTCTTCCTCCTCCAGTATCTCCTCTTCGTGCACCGGCAATAGCATCCGCGACTTGATCTGCAGCAGGGTCGCGGCCATGACCAGATATTCGCCGGCGATATCAAGATTCAGACTCTGCATGGCATCGATGAAATCGAGATATTGCCTGGTAATCTGGGCAATTTCAATCTCATAGATATCCATCTCCTCCTTGCGGATGAGGTGAAGGAGGAGATCGAGGGGCCCTTCAAATTTGTCGATACTGATCTCACAACTCATTTTTACAAATGCATCCGCAGGGAGAAGTCGTGCAGCTGATAGATGGTGCGACCATCGACAGAAAGGAAACCGTTCGCCTTGAGGAGATGCCCGGCATCGTCGACGGCAATGATAACCGCCTCGATCTGCACCAGCTCATTCGCCGGAATAATCTGGCCGCGATAATTCCAGCGCTGCTCTTCACCGAGAGCGACGGTTTCAAAGATACTGGTGTCATCGCCGCCCCAGCGCTCGACCGCCACGATCTTGAGGAGCTGCAAAAACGATTCGAGGCCGAGGGAGCCGGGACAGACCGGATCCTCAAAGAAGTGCGCCTTGAAGAACCATTCCTGCGGATCGACCTTCTTGCTGCCGCGGATAAAGCCGAGACCGGCCGGGCCGCCATCCGGGATAAAGAGGTCGATGCTATCGACCATGCGCAGCATTTCTGCCGGGAACGGCGCGGCTGGCGGATAAGAAAAGGAGCGGGCGTGGCTGAGTTCCGCCGGGGTCGGCGCATACAGTTTGGCATCGCGCACTCCGACCTGCTGGGCCAGGGATTCCTTGGAGAAGAAGCCGAAGACGGTGTCGCCACTGTAGACCGGCCCTTCCCTGTCGCTGACAACAAAGTCGTAGCCCTGGATGATCATGCCGCCGCTGCTGGAGATACGGGTGATCTTGACATTCACTGTCAGCGTCCCGCTTTGCGGTGTCACCGCCCGGTGCTGCACGGCCTTGCCATCGAGATTACGGAAGGAGAGGTCGATGGGACTGGTCAGCGCTGAACCGAGATAGGCAGCGAGCCAACCGCAGGGCTGCAGGCCGATCTCCAGCAGGACCGAGAAAGGCATCTGCGGCTGACGCGACTCGCGGAAGTACCAGGCATCCACGGGAACGTCGTACTCCGCTTCCACTGTCGCTCCCGCCACCAACTTCCACGCTTCGCCGCTGACGGCGGTAATCCGGTCGATAAACTGGAAAGGCGGACCAGGGAGACGGGCGATCTTGCGCTCGTGATCAAAAATTTCATAAGGCGCGCCAAAGGCCTCGGAGGGTTTGCCGATGGCAAAAGCGAGGATGCGCTCGTAGTCGTAGAGAACCGGTTTGGTGACAAGCGAATCATCCGATTTCCCATGATTCCCATGATTCCCATAATTCCTCTGACTCCCATATGAATCATGGGAATCATGCCACAGCCCCGCAAGAAACTTCTGGTCGAGGCCGGCGAGACGCACCGACATGTTGGGAATCTCGACAATCGCTTTGCCGTCGGCGAACATCAAGGCATCGACGATCGCATACGGTTCGGGACGGTAGCCAAGCTCCTTGATACTCACCTGATAAGTGACGGTCTTGGTCCTCTCCGTCACCTGACCCCGGCACTTGAGGCCGCTGTCAACGCCGGGGATTGGCTCGCACCAGGTCTGCCCCTCTTCACCGACCCAGCCCATGCGCAGCAGATAGATACGCAGGGTATGCATGCAGCATTCGTACATTAAGGTGCCGGGCATGACCCGATCATCGACAAAGTGGCAGGTCAAAAACCAGGCCTGCGGATCGATATCCATCTCGGCACGGATCTGCCCGAGGCCGTAACGGCCCCCGGTTGGATTGAGCTCGATAACGCGGTCGACGAGTTTGAGTTTGCCGCCGGGGAGGGTGTAGGGACGCTGCAAGCCAAGGGAAGCGAAGGCGGGGCCGAAACAGCCAACGAGATCGCCATTGTACAAAGCCTGCACCTGGCTGTCGCTGTAGGCCTCGATCGCCAGCGGCACGAGATCCTGCCAGTCCGCTGGGCGAATCCCGGGTTTTGGTTGCAGATCGAGACGAGTGTGGACGATCCCCTGCCCGGCCGCCAGCGCTTCGGCAGTGAAGAAACCGGCACAACCCTTCTGCATCGACAGCAGCGGCTCGCCATTGACCGTCCCCTCGAAACTGAAACGGAAGAGATAGGTCTGATCCTGACGGAAGAATTCATCGATGCGGATATCGTAACGGATGACATCCCCCGGCACCGGCAGCGGCCGATGGAAGGTGACCACCGCATCAAGGAGGCGGTAGACCGCGCGCCCCTTGGTGATGAAGTCAATACCGAGGTAGGCGGAGAGGAAAAGATCGGCCTGTCCGGCCTCGACCGCAACACAGGTGGGGATGCGGCCGCCATCAAGATACCAGCGATCCGCGGTGACATCGTGCTCGGTGATGACGCGACCGTGCGTCATCGAGCGCGCCACCCCTTCGACGGCCATGATCCGATCGACGAGCATCAGCGGCTCGTCGGGGAGGCGGACCCGGGTCGGATGGCTATCGATGGCGGCAAACTCCGGCCCGAGCATTTTGGCAATGGAGCCGACGGCAAATTCGAGACAAAGGGCGCGATCGAAAGCCGGCTTAACGGCCGGCGGAACAGTCAACGTCGCGTTGTCACCCAACTGCTGCAACAAAGTGGTCTGCAATGCAATGTTGGCGCTGAGCGAGGCGGTCATCGCCTCACTGAAACGGAGGTAAGCGGCATGACTCTCGGCCTGCAGAGTCAGCATCTGTTGCAAATCGGCAACAAGCGGATCGGGGACGGTCTTCATACTTCCCATACTTCCCATACTTCCCATACTTCCCATGCTTCCCATAGCTCCCATGGGAGGAATAGGAAGTATGGGAGTCATGGGAATCATTTTCTTCGCCGGCAACTTCGGGGCAAAAGCACTGCCGCCGATCGTCGTCATGATTTTGCCTTTGGCCCTTTCCGGCGCTGCCGCGACCTCGACATCCGCATAAAGCGCCGCCAGATTCACCGGCACCCGCTCGCTGATCGCCTGGGCCAGGCAGCGCAGGATCAGCGAGGTCGGATCCTGACCGGGATAACAGACCGCCCGGGCAAGATGCGGCCGCCCCGTGAGGATGCGCCCGATCATCCGGCTGCAGGAGTTCCCCGGCCCCATCTCCAGAAAGATCCGGACGCCGTCGCGGTACGCCTCTTCGATCACCTTGGTATAGTCGACCGTCCGCAGCGCCTGGGCCAGGATCGAATCGGCCACCGCCTCTTCGCTCAACGGGTAACGCTGCCCATAAGCGCTGCTGTAAAAATCGATTCCTGCCGGCGGCGTGGTCGGGAAGAGGTGCAGCTGGCGATAAGGCTCCGCCACCGGCTGAGCAACTTCGCAGTGCACGGTCGTTACTCCCTGCAGGGGAAAGAAGTGGCAGCCGAGGGTGGTGACCAGCTCTTCGAGCTGCCGGCGGTCGCCGCCGATCACACACTCCTCATAGGTGTTGATAATCAGGAGATAGACGCGCGGGTAGTTGGCCAAGGCCTTGCTGACGACCGCTGCCGGGGCAGCGACCAGGCCGAGCACCCAGTCGACACTTTCCTGCGGGGGCAAGCCCCAGACCTGGCGGGCGGCGGTGCAGCGTCCTGCCAACTCGTCGGTAAAGAGGGGCGATTCCTTGAGGCGCCGCGCCATGCCGTCGCGATCTTTCCAGGCGCCGAGGGAGAAGAGCCCGGCAGATTCGCCGAGGCTGTAGCCACTGACGGCGTGCGGTTCGATGGCAAAGGAGCGAATCAGATCGCTGCAGGCCGTCCCCACCGCCACCTGGCCGATGACCAGAGCGTTATGGTCGTGGTGCAGGGCCGGTGCAAGCTCGGGGCGCCAGAAGGCTTGCGGCAGGTACTGGCGGGACAGGAACTGGCTCCCTTCATCCTGGCGGCGGAAGATCTCCGGCCACTGCGCCGAAATCTCCTGCCCCATGCCGGCAAAGTGGTTCCCTGAACCGGGGAAGACAAAGGCGATCTTGCCGGCCGGCGCTAACGGTTGCGGACTATAGAAGAGGCGGTCGCGCAGCCCGCCGTTCTGGGCAAAGGACTGCTCCGAATTCTCCTCAAGGGAGCGGAGCGCCGAGCTGATCGCTTCCTCCAACTCGGAAATGCTCGCAGCGACCATGGCGACCGCTAATTTTTTACCCGGTGCCGGCGGATGCTGGCGCCACCAGCGCGCCGCCAAAGTTTCGATTCCGACCTCATCCGCCGGTGCAGCAAAGGCACGCAGGCGCAGGAGCTGCGATGACAATTCCGCCGGTGTCTCCCCTTCCAGAGAAAAAAGGCCTTCGGCGCGAGGGCCAAGGGGTTGACGCAGCGCCAGCGGCAACGTCGCGCGCTGCTTCTCGTCATAACCTTCGAGGAGGACATGGGCGGCACTGCCGTCAACGGCGAGAGAGCTGACCAGAGCGCGACGCGGCCCTTCGGCGCGATTGCGCAGCCAGAACTGGGCTGCCTGCGGGAGAATGAACTCGCGCCGGGCGCGAATCCATTCGTAACGGGGATTCCGGACGTTGCGCAGCGGCGGGATAATCTGCCGGTGCAGGGCCAGGGTCGCCTTGACCAGGGAGGCCAGTCCTGCAGCGGCGCCGGCATCGCCGATGTCGCTCTTGACGCTGCCGACATAACAGGGATTTTCATTGGCAGAAGCGGCAAAGAAGGCGCCGAGAGCATTGACCTCGACCTCGTCCTCAGCCGGACAGCCACTGCCGTGTGTCTCCAGATAAGAGATACTTCCCGGCTGAAAATCGACGCCGGCAAAGGTCCGCTCTAAAGCAAGATTGTAGGTCTTTGCATCCGGGGCCGTCTGTGTCGCCGGCCCGCCAATGGCCGAACCGACGCCGCGAATGACGGCATAGATACGGTCGCCATCCTGCTGGGCGTCATCGAGACGTTTAAGGACAACCGCTGCCGCGCCTTCGCCGATGATCGTGCCGTCCGCCTCCTTGTCAAAGGGACGGCTCATCCCGGTGGCTGAATAGGGACGACTGCCATGCTGCCCAAGGACGGCGCGCAGATCGCCGGCAAGATCGACAGCGCCGACCAGGGCGCGGTTGATCTGCCCCTCCTGCAGGGCGCGAATCCCGACTTCAAGGGCACGTAGCCCGGAGTTCTCTTCGCTGGAGATGGTGAAGCTCGGGCCGCCGATGCGATACTCTTTGGCGACGCGACTGGCGACAATACTGCCGAGGGCGCCCATCGTCCGGTTGGCGGTCAAAGGCGGTCCGACCGCCGTGCGCAGCTCCGCCACCCAGTCGTTCATCTCCGCCGCGGTCAATTGCAGGTCGAGCTGCTCCGCCCAGAGCTGCGCCTGGCGCTGCATCGACCAGCGGACGCTGAAGTTGGTGGCATTGAGATCGAAACCGGTGCCGATAAAGACGCCGGTGAAGTGGAGCTCTTCATTCTGCAGCCCGGCATCCTGTAATGCCGCCCCTGCGACCTGCAGCATCAGCAACTGGCGGGGGAGCATCTCCTCCTGCTCTTTCGGGGGGATGCGGAATTCGCCGGGGACGGCAGCCACTTCGGGGAGGAAGTAACCACGAAAATCGACCTTGCCGAGACCGGCCTTTTCGAACCACTGACTACTCTCCGCCCCCCACCACACCGCCGGCGGCGTCGCTTCGACCGGTTGACGACTGCCGAGGACCCGCGGCGCAAAGGTGGCCAAAGAATCCCAGGGACCGAAATGCGCCCCCATGCCGACAATGGCAATCGGCTGATTCTGTTTATGAAAAGCCGGATGAAAAGCGACCGTCCCCTTCTTGGCCGGACGGGAGGGGAGCCACTCCTCGACAAGGAGATGGGCATTGATGCCGCCGAAACCGAAGGCGCTGATCGCCGCCCGGCGCGGCACATCCTTGCCCCGCGCCGGCCAGGGAGTGGCGGTATTGAGGAGCTTAAAGGGACTCTCCGCCAGATTGATCCCTTTGGCCGGGGTGACAAAGTTGGCGGTCGGCGGCAAGGTCGTTGTCTTGAAGGCAAAGAGGGTTTTAAGCAGGGCGGCAGAACCGGCGGCAGTGAGAAGATGGCCGATATTCGCCTTGACCGAGCCGAGGACACACTGGCCGCGACGCCAGCCGCTGGCCCCCCAGAGCTCCTGCAGCGAGGCAAACTCGACGGCATCGCCGACCGGAGTGCCGGTGGCGTGACATTCGATGAGATCGACATCCTCCGGCGCCCAGCCCGCCTGCGCGTAGGCCGCCCGCATGGCGCGCAACTGCCCTTCCGAAGCCGGAGCAAGGAGGCTGCCGCCGAGATCATTGGAAAGACCGATGCCACGGATCACGGCGTAGATATGATCGCCGTCGCGCTGTGCATCCTCGGTCCGTTTGAGGAGGAAGATGCCGCACCCTTCGCCGACCACCAGACCATCCCCTTTGGCGTCAAAAGGGGAGCAGCAGCCCGTCGGGGAGAGAGCGTGCAGCTGGGAGAAACCCATCTGCGTGTAGAGAGGATCAGGACGGGAAAGGCCGCCGGTCAACATCGCATCGGCGCGGTGGGACAGAAGCTCGTCGACCGCCAGTTTGATGGCGTAAAGGGAGGAGGCGCAGGCAGCATCGAGGGTGTAGGAGCTGCCGCCAAGGCCAAGAGCGCGGGCGAGAAGACCAGCCGGTAAACCGGCGACATAACGATTGAGCGGATCGATCTCCGGATTCTCAAGCGCAACCTCGGCGCCGAGGAGCTGCTCGGCGAAGGTGCGACCGAGGGTGTCGCGGGACAGGGCAGAAGAGAGTTCACTCGGCAGCGCCAGATTGCCGATGATGACTCCAACCCGCTCGCGCTGGAGATTGGTCGTCACCCCGTCGTGAAAAGCTTGACGTCCGCTGTGCAGCAGGAGGTGAAAGAGGGGATCGAAACGCTCCAGAAAATCCGGGGGCAGATCGAGACCATCGAAACAGAGTTCGCTGCCCGCCGTCTCGACGAAGCAGCCCTTTTGTGCATAGACCTTATCCGCTGCGCCGCGCGTCGGCGCATAGACCTCCTCCGCTTCGAGGAGCCAGCGCCCCTTTGGCGGAGTACGCGCCGCTGTGACATTACCGGTAATGTTGGTCCAGAAACTCTCCAGGGTCGGCGCCGCCGGGAAGATACCGCCGACCCCGACGATCGCCACCGATTTGCCATGCTTCATGCGCTCGTCGCCCCCTGCAGGGTATTGCGCTGAAAAGTTTCATTCAAGGAGGCATCGATGACGCATTCATAATCTTCCAGCCGCGCCAAAAGCTCGCCGGAGAGGGGATGGACAAAATCGATCTCCGCCGTCGCTTTGTGGGGATTCTGCTTACTGACGCGAATCCTAATCTCAGCGCCACACTCCGGAAACTTCTCGCTGTACTGACGGTAGCGCCCGGCAAAGACCGGCAGGGAAGCGGCCTGATAACGCTCGAAGCTCCAAAGGATCATCATCTGAAAACTGGCATCGAGGACCAAGGGATCAGCCAGCCAACTGTTGCGCAGCGGCTGAGCGATCCAGGCGCCGGGCAACGGCGCGGGACGCGACAGGGCGGCAATCCCTTCGGCGGCACAGCCGATCACCTCGCGGATGCCGTGGAAATCGACCCCGTGGAAAAGGCGCTCCGGCCGGTAAATCTCTGCCAGCGGATGTGGATACAGGGGGAGCTCCTGGCGCTCGATCGCCGGCTTCCCTTCCGGGAGACGGTTGGCGAGGACGATCTTGGCGCGGGCATGGATGAAGTGCTGGTCGCTCGCCGAGCTGCCGGAGAGTTCGACCGGGACGACATGAAAGCCGCCGCTCTTGAAGGCCTTGCCGGTCATAACCTGGAGGTTATGGAGCTGCCCCGGCTCCAGAATGACCCCCTTGAGAACACGCAGGTCATTGAAACCGTGAAAACGCAGACCGGGATTGTTATGGATGGCACCGTGCCCCAGCCATTCGACGATCATCGCCAGGGGCAATACCGCCTTTTTGTCGATGACATGCGACTTGAGGAAAGGGAACTGTTCGATGGAAAGATCAAGATCGAAGGCCTTGGAGACGTAGATATTCTCGCGCGGCGCTTCTACCTCTTCCACCTGTCCGGCGGCGTGGGCACCAAGGATGACGATCTCGGTGGCCCCTCCCGGCGGCGTGGCCAGCTCCTGGAGGAGATAGCGACTGCCGGCGCGCAGCGCGATGACCTCGACCCCTTCTTGTGCAAAGAGCTTCTTCAGGGCCGGGGTAACCATGCCGCCATCCCAGGGGCCCCAGTTGAGCGAAACGGCCCGGCAGGCGGGACGCAAACGCGCTTCCTGCTGCGCCATCTTGTTCAGCACTTCGTTGGCAACGGCATAATCGACCTGACCGGTGCGGCCGAAGCGACCGGTCGAGGAGGAGAAGAGGGCGATGAACTTCAGCTCGTCCGGCGCGACGGCAGCCAGGAGCGAGCGTAAGCCGTCAACCTTGGTGCTGTAAACGGCGCTAAACTGCTCGATGGTCTTGTCCTTGATCAGGCGATCAGCGAGGACGCCGGCGCCGTGAATCAGCCCTTTGACCGGGCCGTGACTCCGACGGAGATCATCGATAGCGGAGACAACAGCTCCACGGTCGCGCAGATCGAGAGAGCGGTAGTGAACCTCACTCCCGGCGGTCCGCATCCGTTGCAGATTCTTGCTGATTTCACGCTGACCGAGGAGGCTCTGATAGCGTTCCTCCACCTCTTTCGGCTTGAGGGGCGTTTCGGCATGACTGAGCAGAGCCCTTTTGATCTCGGCCTCGCTGTTCAGCCCCTGCAACCAGACAGGTTCTGGCTGCGGTACCGGACTGCGGCCGAGAAGGAGAAGGGTTGCCTGGGTGGCGACGGCAAGATCGATCGCTACCTCGGCGGTCACCCCGCGCGCCCCGCCGCTGATGACGACGAGATCGCCTTTTTGCAACGGTGGCAGGGCGCCACTTTCAGCAAGGGGGGCCGTGGAGAGCTTCAGGCTGTGCAGCCCCTGGACGGAGATTCCGACTTCGCCCGGTCCGACCAGGAGAAGTTCACTAACGATTCCCTTGGCGGCGCTTGCAACCGGAAGGTCAGCCGCGAGATCGAGGGCCTTGCAACTGACCTGCGGCCATTCGTGCCCGGCCGTCTTGCAGAGACCGGCGAGACCGCCGGAGAGGGGATCGTGCAAATTTTCCCCCGGCAACAGCCCGAAGTAGCCGTTGAGGCGCGAAACGGTGAGGAGGACCGTGGCTGTTCCAGCGGAGGCCTGCACCAACTCGAAGGCCTGGCGCAAAAAGAGGTCGCTGGCTCCGGCAACCGGAGTCAGGATGATCAGCCCGCCGAGCTGAGGCGGCAACGACTGTTCGATGGCGAGAACGAGTGGCGTATAACCGAGGAGAGTCAATTCGTGAGCAATGGCAGCGGTGAGCTCGGAGCCGTCATCAGTGATACCGACCACTGCTGCGGACGGCAAAGGCAGCGCCTCACGTTTAGTGCTGGCCGGGAGCGGCACCGCCTTGAGGACCTGGCGCGATACCCCTTCCCCGCTCACTTCCGCGGCGATTGCCGGTGCTGGTGCGACTGGCGCCGCCGGGGCACCGGCCACGCTGGCGAGAAAGTCGACGATCTGGCCGACGGTCTGCAAGGTGCCGAGGTGCTCGGGACGGATCGCCGGGGCGGCCGGCAGGCGCTCCTGCAGAGCCGAGAGGATCTCCACCCGCTTGATCGAATCGATGCCCAGATCGGCATCAAGGGCCATATCGAGTTCGAGCATCTCCAGAGGATAACCGGTCTTGTCGGCGATGACCGCCAGAAGGGTTTGCGCCACGGTCGCCCGGTCGATCTGCTCACTCTTGACCGCGAGCTGCGTCGGGGCCGGAGTGGTGGTGGGCGCGACCAGATAATTGACGATCTGGCCGAGGGTCTGCAAGGTGCCAAGCTGCTCGGGACGCACCGCCGGCGCGTTCGGCAGTTCGCTCTGCAACGCCGCAAAGATCTCGACGCGTTTGATCGAATCGATCCCAAGATCGGCGTCAAGCGCCATGTCGAGTTCAAGCATCTCCAAAGGATAGCCGGTCTTCTCGGCGATGACGGCGAGGAGAACAGTCGCAACCTGGGAATCAGGGGAACTCTGGGAATTATAATTCCCATTATTCTCATGTTTCCCATCAACTGCAGCCAACACCGGAGACTGAACCAGACCAGCAAGCAGATGATCGACAATTTGCCCAAGGGTCTGCAAGGTACCGAGGTGCTCGGGGCGGATCGCCGGGGCTTCCGGAAGTTGTTCATGCAGGGCGGAGAGAATCTCGACCCGCTTGATCGAATCGATGCCGAGGTCGGCATCGAGCGCCATGTCGAGTTCGAGCATCTCCAGGGGATAACCGGTCTTCTCGGCGACGATACCGAGGAGGACGGCGTTAATTCGATCTGTTGAGGAGGTGCTAGTGACCGGTGGCGTCAAAACGGGAAGAGCATGGGAGTCATGGGAACTATGGGAATTATAACTCCCAGAATTCTCATGCTTCCCATCGACTGGAGCCAAGACCGGAGCTGCAACACTGGCAACCGGAGCAACTACTCCGCCATAAAACATCTGCCGCTGCTGTTCGATCAAGGTCAGAAAAGAGCGGGTCGCCGCCTCCTGACCACTCAAGAACTGCTGATGCAGGCGGGAAGTCTGCTCCTGCAACGACTGCAAGGCCTGCATACTCTGCTGCGTGAGGCGCAGGGCATCCTGCAGAGCTGCCGGGGCGGCAGCCGGGGTCGGCGCGACCGGGGTGACGGCTGCCGGTGCCGCGGTAACTGCAGCCGGAGCGGCTGGCAGGGGTTGCGGTACCCGCGCCGGCCGTTTCTCCGGCGGATTAAAGTAGTTGGCGCCGCACAAGGGGACGACCATCCCCTTCTTCTTCGCCACCCGGCTCCGCTCCTGCGCATAATCGCCATCCCAGCGACTGAGGTCAATCCCGTAACCGAGAACTGCTAACTGGCAGAGAGTACGGGCGAAATCGTGAATTGCCGAACGCTGCCCGCCGGAGGAATCGAGGGCCAAAGCCTGATGCTCACGCCCAGCGAGAATCGCCTTGACCATGCCGGTCAGGCGGGCGCCAGGGCCGACCTCAACAAAGGTGCGGATCCCGCTGGCATAAAGACTCTCGACCTCGCTGACAAACTCGACCGGACTGGCGAGCTGGGTGGCGAGGAGCTGCCGGGCGCCCTCGGCGCTCGCCGGGTAAGCCTGACCGCTGCTGTTGGCAAAGACCGCGGCCTGGCCGACTTGAAACTCGGTGCTCGCCAACGCCGCGGCAAAAGGAGCGCTGGCAGCAGCAACGAGGGGGCTGTGAAAAGCGGCGGCGACGGTCAGCTCTTTGTAGCGCAGACCGCGGACTTCGAGGAGTTTGACCGCCTTGGCAATCTCCGTTGTTGCTCCGGAAAGAACCCCCTGCTCCGGGGTATTGCGGTTGGCGAGAACGAGATCGAGACCTTCGTCGGTCAACAGCTTTTCGACGTCCGCGAGGGGAGCGGAGACGGCGAGCATCGTGCCGCGATCGCCCTCGCCGGCGGCCATGAGTTCGCCGCGGCGGCGGGAAAGGCGATGCAAAGCCTCTTCAGCGAAGTAACCACCGGCACAAAGGGCGGTCAGTTCGCCATAACTGTGGCCGGCAAAGGCATCGGCCTGCAGGCCAAAGGCATTCAGGACCTTGAGAGCGCCGAGGCTGACAGCGCCGAGGGCGGGCTGGGCGACTTCTGTCGCCTGCAGCCGGGTCACCTCGGCCGAGCGGCTGGCATCGTCAAAACTGCCACGCGGATAGATCGCTTCAGCGAGGCGACCGCTGGTGCCGACCGCAGCAGCAAACACCTGATCGGCGGCCTGGATCGTGGCAAAAAAATCGGGGAATTGCAGGGCCAGTCCGGCGAGCATGCCGGGGTATTGCGCCCCCTGGCCGGGAAAGAGGATTGCGAGCTTGTCGCTAGCGCCGCCGGTCGCGAAGTAAACGCCGTCCGGGGTCTGCCAGGAGCTCTGCGTCCCCGCCTTCGCCAGCATGCTCAGAGCGCTCTTGATCTGCGCCGGAGGATTGCTCTTCCCTTTCTCCATCACCAGCGCCAGACGGCAGGCCTGTTGCGGATCGAATTGCTGCCGGCTCGCATGCGCGGCAAGCCGGAGCTCCGCCCAGGCGGCTTCGGCCGGAAAGGCGCGCAGGCGGCTTTCCAGGCCCGCGCCGTCAACAGCGCTGAAGGCGGCAATCTGCACTTCGCCGCTTTCGTCGACGACGACTTTCTCCGCCTGATACTCTTCAAGGAGACAATGGTAGTTGCTGCCGCCAAAGCCGAGGGCGCTGACCCCGGCACGACGCGGGTGATCCGGATTGGCGATCCAGGGACGCGCCACGGTGTCAAGGTAGAAAGGGCTGTCCTTGCCGACGACAACATCCTGGGGCTTCTGCACCTTGAGGGTAGGCGGCAGAATCTTGTGATACAGGGCGAGGGTTGCCTTGATCAGCCCGGCTGAACCGGCGGCAGCCTTGGTGTGACCGATCTGCGACTTAACCGAGCCGAGAGAGCACCAGGGACGCTCGGCTGCACCGAAGACCTGGCGCAACGCCTTGACCTCGACGGCATCACCGACCTTGGTGCCGGTGCCGTGCGCTTCGATCAGTTCGATCGTCTCCGGGGTGACATCTCCCTGCTGGTAAGCGCGGCGCAGCGCTTTCTCCTGCCCGGCGGCACTCGGCTCGTAGATCGCCGAACCGCGCCCGTCACTGGAAGTGCCGATGCCGCGAATAACGGCATAGATGCGGTCATTATCGCGTTCGGCGTCAACAAGGCGCTTGAGGACGACAACCCCGAGACCTTCGCCAAGGGTGGTGCCGTCGCCATTGGCATCGAAAGGCCGGGCATGGCCGGTGGGAGAGAGGGCCGGCGTCTTGCTGAAACAGGTGTACATGAAGATATCGTTGAAGGTATCGACCCCGCCGGTGACGACCATGTCGGCCTTGCCGGCGCTGAGTTCGAGGGCAGCGAGATTGAGGGCAGAGAGGGAGCTGCCGCAGGCGGCATCGACAACACAGTTGGTGCCGCCGAAGTTGAAGTGTTTGCTGATGCGGCCAGCCACGACATTGCCGAGGAGGCCGGGGAAAGAGTTCTCCTGCCAGGGGACGTAGGAATCACTGATGCGGGAGATGGCATCGGCGGCAATATCATCGGCAACGCCGGCCTCTTTGAGGGCGGCCCGCCAGCGGGGATGACCGAGCCGGGCGCCGAGAGGGATGACGAGCTCAAGACTGCCGGTGACGCCGAGGATGACGCTGACCTTTTCGCGATCAAACTCCTTGTCCGCGCTGTAGCCGGCGTCGACCAGAGCCTGCTCAACCGCAACCAGACCGAGGAGCTGGGCGGTATCGACCGCCTCCAGAGCATTGGGGAGGATGCCGTACTCCATCGGATGAAAATCGACCGGGGGGAGGAAGCCACCCATCTTGGCGTAGACCTGATCCGGAGCTTTCGGGTCGGGATTGAAGTAATCCTCAGCGCGCCAGTGACTGGCCGGCACTTCGCTGATGGCATCCCGGCCGGAGCGGATATTACTCCAGAAAGCGACCTTATCTTCGGCTTGCGGAAAGATGCAGCCGATACCGACTATGGCGATAGGGGCCATCGTTGCCGACGCCTGCCCGGTCTTCTCTACACTCTTTTTCAATGGAGGTACTCCTTGATCTGTGCAATCTCCAACGGTTCGGAGAGTTTATCCGCGGCAGAAAGATAAATCCCCTGCAGCGCCAATTGGTTGGCCCGCAGTAGAACCGCGGCGCCAAAGAGGATGTTCAAAGCCACCGGCACAACCTGCCGGCGCGCAACATTTTCGAGAAAAGAGCCTTTGCTCCACTCGTTGAAAGCCCCCATCGCCGGCCCGCACCAGATCTGATAATCGATGCGGCGCGACGATTCGCCGGAACTCGCCCAGACCGGGGACTGGCCAAGATACCAGCGAAAGACCAGAGCGAGTTGGTGTTTGGGATCAGTGGACGCCCGCTCGACCTGGCGGGGATCGCGTTGCGCAAAGTAGGCGCGGGTCGCTTCCCAGATCTCGCTGAGGGGAGCGCGAAAGACCGTCTTTTCCAGTTTAGCACGCTCTTCCGCCGGCAGGGCGTCGAGACTGGGATAAGCACGATAAAGCTCATAAAGTTTGGCCGCCCGCATCGAGAACATCGTGCCGCGCTTGAGGACCTGGACGTTGACTCCCATCTCGAACATATCGCCGGAGGGCGCCATGGTGATGTCCGCCTGGCGGGTTTCGGCAAGGAGCTGGCGAACCTCGTCGCAGGTGCCGGCTTCGCTACAGGCCTGATTGACCGAGCCGGTAACGAGATAGGCCGCCCCCAGACTCAGGGCCGCCGCTGCCGAAGCCGGGGTAGCGATGCCGCCGCCAAGACCGACCCGCAGGGTCTGCTCGTAATTGTACTGCGCCTGGAACTGCGCCCGCTGGCTGAGAATCGTCGGCAGCAGAGACAGAGCCGGACGATTGTCGGTATGTCCACCGGAATCGGCCTCGGCCGTGACATCCTGCGCCATCGGGATCTGCGTCGCCCACTCCGCCTGCTGCGCTGTCAGCTCGCCAGCCTCGACGAGTTGATGCAGAAATTTCTCTGGTGGCGGCGCGAAGAAGCGGGCCGCCACTTCTTCGCGGGAAATCTTGGCGATGATGCGGTTGGGAGTAATGATGCGACCGTCCGCATCCCGGTGAATCCCGTGGGTACGATAACGCACCAGCGGCAGAGTCAGGGCAAGAAAAGCTGAAGCCTCGATCAACTTGATCCCGTGGCGCAGATAAAGATCGACAAGGGCGTTCTCTAACTCCGGCTCGTGCGGGCTGTGGATGAGATTGCAGCCAAAGGGGAAATCCCCGGCGGCCTTAAGCTCGCTGATCGCTGCCTCGACCGTCGCCAGGGGCAACCCGGCCGCGCCGAAAAAACCGAGCATGCCAGCTTCACCGAAAGCCTTGGCCATCGCCACCGAACTGATTCCCTTCGCCATCGACCCGCCGACATAGGGATAAAGGAGGTGATGATCGCGGCAAAAGTTGGCATCGCCGAGGGAAGAGAGGGGCGCAGGCGTAACCATGGCGGTGAAGGGAAGAAGATTCTCATGCCCGGTCGCTCCCGGCAGCAGGACTGTTTTCCCTCCCTGTTCCGTCACGAAGAGCGGCAGAGTGATCTGCCGCAACAGTTCCAGGGGGGGAGCGTTTTCATCGCCGCTCGGCGAAAAGAGGCCGAAGGGGGCTTTATTCTTCGGGGCAATAATCATCAATATTCTTCCTACAGGGCTTCCAGAACCCGCTCTATTTCATCAACGATCGCTTTCGGCGTTGAAGCACCGGCGGTCAGGCCGATACGCTGATATTTTTTCAATTCACCCAGGGGGAGATCTGCGGCCGTCTCGATATGCAGCGCCGGTGTCCCTTGGGCGAGAACAACCTGCGCCAGGCGCCGGGTATTGCTGCTTTCATAACCACCGGCAACCACAACAAAATCGACCTCGCGGGCGATACGCACCGCTTCGTCCTGACGCTCGCGGGTGGCGTCGCAGATGGTGTCGAGAACGATAAGATCGAGGTCAACGCGACCTTTCAACGCCGAGCTGATTTCTTTGAAGATCGCTTTGTCCTGCGTTGTCTGGGCTGCCAGACAATAACTGTGCGCCGCATTGAGCAACAGGGCCGCACATGCTTCGCGACTGTCGAAGACAAAGGCCCCGGCTGCCGCATAACTGAGGAGACACTTCACTTCCGGATGGGTCGCTTCGCCGTAAAGGAGGAGAACCCGCCCGGACGCCGTATGTTTTTCAATCAGGAGGCAGGCCGCCTTGACCTTGGGGCAGGTGGCATCGACAATCTGCACGCCGCGCTGACTCAGTTCCGTCTCGACATCCTTGGTGACACCGTGGGCACGAATCACCGCCGTGGCCCCGGCCGGAATCTCCGCCGGAGACTGGACGGTCATCACGCCCTTTTCCGCGTAGGCCCGCACCACCTGCGGATTATGAATGATCGAACCGAGGATAAAGAGGGCGCCGGGCTGCGGCATCCGGGCGATGAGAGCGTCGAGCTTGCTCAGTGCCAGATTAACCCCCATACACATTCCCGCCCGTTCGGCCCTGATAATCTTCATTGATACCCTTCACTGTGCAGGTAAAAGCGTAAAAGCGATAGTAATACAACGCCCCTTGCCACTGAGTCAAGTAAGAGAACGGCAAATTCAGGACGGCCAGCGTATACGATTGACCCTCTCATGAGCGAGAAGAGCCCCCCTGCTGCCAGGGGGGCTCTTCTCGCTAAAGATCGATCAATATATGGTTTAGGGCTAAGTGTCAGCTCTCTTCTTATCCAGCAACAGATAGAATGCCGGCAGCACAAAGAGGGTGAGCAGTGTCGAGGTCAGGACCCCGCCGATAACGACCGTGGCGAGAGGTCGCTGCACCTCGGCACCGACTCCGCTCGACAGGGCCATCGGCAGAAAACCGGCGGCAGCAACGGAGGCTGTGGCGACGACCGGCAGCAGACGCTGCCGGGCCCCTTTGACTACGGCATCGGCCAATGTTTCTCCATCGGCATAAAAAGTCCGGATCGCCGCGACCAACACCTGGCCGTTGAGGACCGCGAGACCGGCCAGAGCGATGAAGCCGACCGCAGCGCTGACCGAGAAGGGGATCCCCCGCAGCCACAAGGCAAAGACGCCGCCGACCGCCGCAAGGGGGATGCCGGTATAGATGATCAGAACGTCACGCAAGCGCTTGAGACTGAACCAAAGGAGGACAAAGATCAGGAGCAGAGTCAGCGGCACCACCAACGCCAGACGCTTTTGCGAACGTTCGAGATTTTCGAACTGCCCGCCCCATTCGATAAAGTAGCCGGGCGGCAGCTTGACCTCCCGGGCGATTTTCTCCCGGCCCTCAGCGACAAAGGAAGCAACATCGCGGTCACGAACATTGACCGAGACCTTGAGCAGTCGCCGCCCCCACTCGCGATTAATCGTTGACGGCCGCTGCTCCTCACTCAACGTCGCCAGGGCGCGCAGCGGCAGAATCGCCCCGTTCCGGGTCGGAATCAGAGTGGCGGCAAGGGCGGCGACATCTTCGCGCCGGTCATCGGGGAGGCGCAGGACCAACGGGAAAGAGCGCTCCCCCTCAAAGACCTCGCCGACCCGCGGGGTGCCGACCGCGGCGATGACGTCGAGGAGATCTTTGGCCGGGATGCCATAGCGGGCGAGCTTTTCCTGATCAAGTTTAATCTGTAAAGTCGGCTGACCGGTGATCTGCTCGGCGGCGACATCGACAGCACCGCGCACCTTCTCCATCGTTTGTTTCACCTGTTCACCGAGTACTACCAACTGTTCAAAATCGTCCCCGTAGATCTTGATCCCGACATCACCGCGAATCCCCGAGAGCATTTCATTGACGCGCAGTTCGATCGGCTGGGTAAAGACGACACGAATCCCGGGGAGCCCGACCATCTCCTTCTCGATGGCGGCGGCCAACTCATATTGTGTCTTGGCCTTAATCCACTGCTCACGGGGATACAGCGACATGAAGATATCGGTCAGTTCTGTCCCCATCGGATCGGTCGCGGTCTCAGCGCTCCCGAGGCGGCTCCAGACCACTTTGACTTCATCGGGGAACTTTTCCAGAACCAGCTTTTCCAGTTGCTGGTTATAGGCCATCGATTCATCGACCGAGACACCGGCGAGACGGACGACGCTGGCGACGATAGCCTCCTCACTCATGCGCGGCAGAAACTCGCCGCCGAGGCGGGTCGCGGCAATTCCCGTCACAATCACCAAAAGCGCCGCCACCAGCAGGGCCAGGCGACGATACTGCAACACCCGGGCAAGAGCCGGAGTGTAGAGACGTTGCAGCCAGGTCTCGGCCCAACCTGTGTGCGCTTTGCCGTCCTTCGGCAAAAAATGAAAAGAGAGGATCGGCGACAAAAAGATCGCCACCAGCAGCGCGCCCAAAAGGGCAAAGATAAAGGTCCACGCCATCGGCTGAAACATCTTCCCTTCGATCCCCTGCAGAGTCAGGACCGGCAGAAAGACCAAGGCGATGATCCCCATGCCGAAAGCGATGGGACGGCCGACCTGACAACTCGACGCCAGAATCGACGCCATCCGTTCTTGCGCGGTAAGCGGGCGACCGAGCTGCAGCTGCCGTTCGTTCAATCCGCGCAGATTGGCCTCGGTCATCACCACCGAACCATCAACGAGAATGCCGAAGTCAATCGCCCCGAGCGAAAGGAGGCTGGCGGCAATCCCCATCTGCCCCATGCCGAGGGTGGCAAAGAGCATCGACATGGGGATGGCGGCGGCCACCAGGAGTCCGGCGCGCAGATTGCCGAGGAGGGAAAAGAGGATGGCGATGACAAGAATCGCGCCGGCAACGAGGTTATGCTGCACCGTCTCAATCACGTGATCGATCAATTCGGTGCGGTCATAGACAGTTTCAAGAATAATGTCTTCGGGCAACGCCTGGCGCACCTTCTCCAAACGTTCTTTCAGCGCCGTTGTCACGTCGCGGCTGTTCTCCCCCATGAGCATGAAACCGAGGCCGAGGACGACTTCCCCCTTCCCCTGCGCAGAGACGGCGCCACGCCGTAATTCGTGATCGATGCGCACTTCGGCAACATCCCGCACCCGCACCGCTGCGCCACTGTAAGAACTCAGAACGATGGCGCCGACCTCTTCGAGGCTGGTGACGCGACCGATGCCGTGCACCAGCAGCGTCTGCCCGGCGGTAATCACCTGACCGCCGCCGACGTTGGCGTTGTTTGCTTGCAGTGCTTCGCTGACATCGCCGAGGGTGAGACCGTACTTGATCAGCGACTCAGGGGCGACAATGACGTGATACTGCCGCTCCACCCCGCCCCAGGAATTAATCTCGGCAACGCCGGCGACTTTGCGCAACTCCGGCTTCACCACCCAGTCGTGCAGGGTGCGGAGTTCGTCGAGGCTGCGCTTCGGGTTGTCGGAACGAAGGAGATAATGGAAAACTTCGCCGAGACCGGTGGAGATCGGCCCGAGTTCAGGGCGTTCTATCCCCGGCGGCAGGGTGACGCTGGCGAGTCGTTCCATGATCAGCTGCCGCGAATCGTAGATCGGCATGTCGTCACTAAAGGTGGCGACGACCTGGGAAAGACCGAACTTGGAGATGGAGCGGACGCTGACCAAGGAGGGCAGACCGGAAACAGCCAGCTCCACCGGCATGGTCAGCTGCCGTTCCACCTCTTCCGGCCCGAGGGCCGGGGCGATGGTGTTAATCTGTACCTGCACCGGGGTGGTGTCGGGGAAGGCATCGATCGGCAGGTGCAGCAACGACCAGGCACCGGCGCTCAAGGTGACGACAAAGAGGAGGACCACCAGCAGGCGGTTCCTCAGGGAGAATTCAATCAAGCGTTCAAACATAACGGCCCCCTAGTGATCGGCGCAGGACGCGCCGAGACGCGACTTGAGGACTTCGGATTTCAGGGCAAAGCCCTGCGTCGCCACGACCTTTTCGTCGTCGTGCAGGCCGGCTTCGACCAGGATAAACTTCCCCCGCCGCGGTCCGGTCGCCACGCGACGCAGCTCAAAGAGATCGGATTCCCGCTCAATAAAGACAAAGGGTTTGCCGTCGATCATCTGCACGGCATTGCCGGGGATCTCCAGGGCCTCGCCGGCCACGGCCCCGAGTAAACGGACCTGGCCAAAGAGACCGCTCTTGAGCAGCTGCTGCGGATTTTCCACCTCGGCCAACACCTTGAGCAAGCGCGTCTGGCTGTCGAGAGCGGGAGCAATCTGAACAATTTTTCCGGTGAATCGCTCCCCTTCCATGCCGTCAAAGAGCGCCTCGATCGGCGCGCCGACCTTGGCGAGAGCAATGCGATCCGCCGGCAGGGAGAGTTCGATCCCCATGCGGGCGAGATTGACGACGGTGAAGAGGGGCGTTTCCGGCAGGATCGACTGCCCGGCAACGACACTCCGTTCCGCGACGATCCCGGTCAAAGGTGAACGCAGGGTTATCGTCGCGCCGCTCCCCTGGGCAGCGGCACCGTAAAGAGCCAGCCGCTGCCGCGCCTGCTCCAGGGTTGCGATAGAAGCTTCCTGCTCTGCCCGGATCTGTTCAAGCTCCTGCCGGGCACTGATCCCTTTGGCGAAGAGCTGTTCTTCCCGCCGCAGCGCCGTTTCGGCCAGGTTCAGCCGGCTCTGCGCCGTTGCTAATTCGGCGCGGGAACTGGAGACCTCGGTCGAAGCGATTTCAGCGAGAATCTGCCCCTTGACCACCGCGGTTCCGACATCGACATACAGCCGTTGCACCACCCCGGAGGTCAGGGCGGCAACCTGCGCCAGCCCGTTGCGGCTGTAAATGGTCTGCGACGGAAAGATCGGACCAGTGGCGCTCGCCACCTTTTGCGGCAGAACCGTCGCCACCCCGGCCCGCGCCGCCGCTTCCGGTGTCCCTAAACGCACCAGGACCCCTTGCCCCGGCAAGAGCGGAATAATCAGATCCGGATTGCACAGGGCATCGACCGCTTCCAGCATCCGATGCTCCGGACAATATTCACCGGCAGCCGGCTTCTTCCCATGGCCGTGCCCTTCGTGGCCATCCTCTTCAGCCTCTTCTTCGTCATGATCATCGTGATCATCGTGATCGGTCGCCTTGCTCTCTGCGACATGCGCCTGTTCTTCCCCATGTTCAGAGTTGTGGCTCCGCGATGAAGCGGCAAACCAGCCGCCGGCAGCGGCCGCGATCAGCATAACGATGATTGTGACAATTCGCGTTATCTTCATGATGATTCCTCAGTCTTTCATAAATTGATCAGTAGTGGACAACGGTGCGCGTCCAAGCAGTTGTTGCAGTTCGACCGCTTCCAGGTGGGCGGTCAGTAGCACATCGAGATAACGCCCACGAACCTCAACCAGACTTCGCTGGGCATCCTGTACTTCCAGCACGCCGAACTTTCCGGATTGATAACCGTAGCTGGCTGCTTCGTAAGTTTGCTGTGCAAAGGGGATGATCTGCTCGCGCAGCGCCTGCGCTTCGGCCGAACTGGCGGCAAGAGACTGCCATTTCTCGACAAGGCCGGCGCGGCTCTGGATCAATCCACTGGCTTCCTGTGCCTGCGCTGCGACCAGACGATGCGTGGCGGCCTGAACATTCCCTTGATTGCGGTCAAAGAGGGGGAGCGGCAGGGAGAAGCCGAAGATCAAAGCGTTGTCGTCGGATTCCTGATAATGACGCAGACCCAGAGCAAGGGTCGGATCAGCGATGCGGTTGGCTCGCGTCAAAGCCAGATCACGACGTTTCGCTTCGCTCTCCAGTTGCCGGCGGGCGATCTCCGGGCTTTTCTCCAGCTGCGCCTGAATCCCGGCGTATGCGGGCAACAGGGGCAGACGGCTCAGATCACCCAAGACTTTGCTCGGCGCCGCCGCTTCAAGGCCAAGATGGTCAGCCAGGGTCTGGCGTGCCGCGGTCTGCGCCAGCAGCGCCTGCTCTCTGCTCAATCGGGCCTCAGCCAATGCAGATTGGAAACGATACTTTTCCACGCTCGGAGCCCGTCCCGCGGAAATCTTCTCCTCGACAACCGCCAACGTTGCTGTCGCCACAGCGACTTGTTCGTCGGCGAGTTTAAGACGCTCCTGGGCAGCAAGCAGCGTCCAGAAATGCTTGGCAATGCGCGCCTGCACCTCCACTGTGACGACCTCAAGGTCACGCAGCGCCCGGTCATGCTCCAGTTCGGCCAGGCCGCGCCGCAGTTGCCGTTTGTTGCCAAGCTCAATCTGCTGGCTCAGCTGCAGCGTCGTTTCAGCCGCATCGAAGCCGCTGTAGGCACCGCTGCCGGCAACATTCGCCACTTCGACAGCGAGTTCGGGGTTAATGAAACGGGCGGTCTGGGAAATTTCCGCGGCACGAGCCCGACTTTCAGCGGCGTAAGCGCTCAGCTCCGGATGCGATTGCAGAGAAAGATTCAGTACTTCCCGCAGCGACAGTTCGGTTTCTGCCGGAAAGGCTGAGAGCATAGGGGATGGAAATATCGCCGCGGTAACCGGTTCGGCAGCCTCCGCTTGCAACGCAGGGGTGGCAAAGCACAGCAATCCAAGGGCGGCGCCGCAAACAAAGCGGGTCTTGGCAAACATCAGGATGACTCCAAAATGAGGGATAAAACGCAAAGAAAGATTGCTCCGACGCAGTGTTACGTCCGGAGAAAAGAACTGTCGCAGTTTGTTGGCGGGAAGTTTTTAAATGACCAGGACGATGGTTCGGAGAGAAACAAGCGCCACATTGGGGGGGAGTTCTAGAAAAGAAAGGAATGGGGTTTGCTGATAAACAGCGGCCGTGAGGCACCGCAAAGTAGAATCGAAACGTGCCGGAATAATAACGGCAACACTAACCGCGGCAACTTTTTGCGCCGAAATGCCGTTGGACGCGTGCGGGGCAGTGACTGGCAAATGCCGGCATTCAACCCCGCTGTGAGCCGCCCGATTCGCTTCATCAACCGCACTGAGACAAAAATCAACGCTTGCAGATGAGCGCTCTTCTTGTCCGGTCATGCAGCCAGCGGCGGTCTCCACATGGGCGTGACCATCGGCGCTCAGGCACCAGGCCAGCCCATGCGCCGTCGCATGCCCGCCGAGGAGATAAAGAAAGACCTGAAGCAGGATGATTATTTTAATCGACGATTGACGCATGCAACCTCACAAATCAAGCTGAATTTATAGCACGGGCTGAGAAATAGAGTCAAACGCCTCCCCTGCCTGCGTCATTAGAAGAGAGTGCTGAACCAGGCGAAAAGGCCCGATTCTTCAATCTTGAAGTACAGTACCGCCCCAACCGCCAGCGGCGTGACGTAGCGAATGAGGAAGTGCCAGACCGGATAGATCCAGCCGGAGCCTCCGGCCACCAACTCTTTCTTCTCCTCGGAGCCGCGCCAGAACCAGCCGACGTAGATGGCAGTAAAGAGACCGGCGATCGGCAGCAGATAGTTGGAGGCGATCAAGTCAAGGGCGTCAAAGAAAGAACGGTCGCCGAGCATCTTGAAGTCGCCAAGGACGTTATAAGACAGGGCCGAGGGGATACCGACCAGAAAAATGATGCAGGTCAGGACCGTTGTTGCCTTCTTGCGGCCCCACCCTTTTTCGTCGATGAGGTAGGCGACCTGGGCTTCGAGGAGAGAGACGGCACTGGTCAGGGCAGCAAAAGCAAGGAGGAGAAAGAAGAGAATCCCCAGAACATAACCGCCCGGGAGCCGGGAGAAAGTTACCGGTAGGGTCTTGAAGACGAGACCGGGGCCGGCTGCCGGCTCCATCCCCACAGCGAAGACGACGGGGAAGATGGCGAGACCAGCCACCAGGGCGATGGTGGTGTCGAGGCTGGCGATCTTCACACTCGCCCCGAAGAGATCCTCATCCCGGCGCAGGTAGGATCCGTAGGTAATCATCGCAGCCATGCCGAGGGAGAGGGTGTAGAAGGCGTGCCCCATCGCTTCGAGAATCGCCCCTGGTGTCAGCTTGCCGAAATCAGGGCGAAACATGAAACGCAGCCCCGCGGCCGCGCCGTCACTGAGCATGGCATTGCCGAAGAGGAGAAGAAGAAGGACAAAAAGGATCGGCATCAGGATCTTGCTCCAGCGCTCGATCCCCTTCTGTACCCCGCCGAAGACAATCCCGAGGCAAAGGGCAAGGAAGATGAAGAGCCAGACGGTCTGACGAAGACCGTCGTTGATCAGGCTGCCGAAGAGTCCCTCGATCGTGTCCGGGCTCTGGCCGTTGAAGCTGCCAACGACGGCGAGGTAGACATAGTCGAGAGTCCAGCCGGCAACAACGGCATAGTAGGAAAGGATAACAAAGGCACTGAGGGTACTGACCCAGCCGACAAGGATCCAGGGGGATTTGCGCTTTTCCAGAGCCATGAAGGCGCCGACCGCGGCGCGGCGGGTGTGGCGGCCGATCATCAGCTCAGCCATCATGATCGGCAGGCCGACGACGAGGATGCAGCCAAGGTAGACAAGGACAAAGGCACCGCCGCCATTCTGGCCGGTCACATAAGGAAACTTCCAGATATTGCCGAGTCCGACGGCGCTCCCCGCGGCGGCGAGAATGAAGCCGAGACGCGAGGCCCACTGAGCTCTGGGGATTGCGTTGTTCAAGGGCGATTACCTCCTCGCGTTCTCCGTGGCACTTAACTCTTCTTGACGAATTCCGACTTCAGTCCCATCGCGCCGATACCGTCGATCTTGCAATCAATGTCGTGATCGCCGTCGACAAGGCGGATATTGCGGACTTTGGTGCCGACCTTGACGACCAGCGATGAGCCCTTGATCTTCAGATCCTTGATCACCGTCACCGCATCGCCGTCGTGCAGTTCGTTGCCATGGGCATCGCGCACCACTTTTTGCTGCTCGACCGGTTCAGCCGCCGCGACGCTGGACCATTCATGGGCGCATTCCGGACAGATGAGTAAGGTGCCGTCTTCGTAAGTGTAGGTGGATTTGCAGTCTGGACAAGGAGGAAGTGTGGTCATTGGGAATCCTTTGTTGTTGTGGATAATCAGTGGTTATCGCCGCGAATAACGGCGTACTTGTTCACTTTGTTTGCTGGGGCTTGAGCTGTTTAAGGTCTTGCTCCAACTCCTTGAGACTCTCTTCATGCTCAATCTGCCGCTGCGTTTCCCGGTATTTATCATACTCCAGCGTCGATTTTTCCAAGGCCATCTGGTGGCTGATCTTTCCGGCATGGGTCAGAAGTTCCCGGCCGTTGAGGTGAATAATGGCATCCAAGCGCTGTATCCAGTCCTTCATGTACATGGGCGTTTGCTGCTGTGCCATGACCTCGGCAAAGGCGAGGTACTGTTCGACCAGCAGACCCAGCAGTTTGATTTCATCCACGTTCAGGTAGTTCTTAGCGATGCCGACATCGCTTTTCCGAATGGGTAGATCGCCTTTCTTATCGAAAGACTGCATTCCCATCAAAGGCAACTCGGCATCAACCCGGCGGAAGACCAACTCCGCCGCGGTCTGCTCACTGATGGCCCACAACAGTTTGTTCTGCACGACCTTGAAGAACTCCAGTGTCTTTTCGTCCTTGGGATCGTAGTCAATGCTGGTGGTGTAAATATCCTTGATCTTCTGGTAGAAGAACCGTTCGGAAAGCCGGATTTCCCGAATGCGCTCTTGCAGTTCCTTGAAATAGTTCATGGAACTGCCGCTCTTGAATCGCTCATCGTTCAGCGCGAAACCTTTGACGATATATTCCTTGAGGCGCTGAGTAGCCCAGATGCGAAATTGAGTCCCTTGTTGTGATTTGACCCGGTAGCCGACGGAGATGATGACATCGAGATTGTAGAATTGAACTTGCCGTGACTGGGTTTTGCCCGCTACTGCTCCGTGCCGGGTGGTTGACCGGAAATTCCGGACAACCACTGCTTCGTCCAGTTCACCCTCGGCAAAGATATTGCGAAGATGCTCGGAGATGGTCTTCTTGCTCTTGCCGAAAAGCTGAGCCATGTGCTCTTGTGACAACCAGACCGTTTCATCCTCCAGGCGGACGTCGATTTTGATCTTTCCGTCAGGGTTCCGGTAGATGAGAATTTCGGAATTATTCATCGTTCATCCTTCAAAATTCTGCCTGTTAGTACCGTAACCTTGATCGCCGTCACCGCGTCGCCGTCGTGCAGTTCGTTACCATGGGCATCGCGCACCACTTTTTGCTGCTAGGACGGTGCGACGGCTGCGGACTGGGACCATTCGTGGGCAAATTCCGGGCAGATGAGCATGCTGCCGTCTTCGTAAGTGTAGGTGGATTTGCAGGCTGGGCAGGGAGGGAGAGCGCTCATGGAGTTCCTTTGTATTGGTGATGGGCTGAGGTTTGTGAACTTAACTGTTTTTCCGCTGTATGAATAACTTTCAGCCCTGCTCCGCCGCAACTTTCCGCAAAAAAGTCGGCACGGCGGCTTTCGGCACCTTGGCCAGCTGCTGCATCAGCGCAAAAGGGACCTGCCGAAATTGGAAGTCTTCCTTGAGATCAATGACCATGCTGATCCAGAGATGAGCCGTCATCTCCGCATCGGCCAAGGCCCGGTGGTAGACACCGCTGGTGACGAGGTTTTTGTAGCGGACCAAAGTTTCAAGCCGATGACTCGGCGCGTCGGGATAAAGACGGCGGGCGACAAGCATGGAACAGGCGAAGTCCTGCTGCCGTCGCTTATTGATACGCAGCAGTTCGGCGTCGAGAAATCGCCGGTCGAAGCTGGCGTTGTGAGCCACCAAATGATGCCCGGCCATGAACTTGGCGAACTTCTCCATCGCCTCGGAGGTGGAGGGGGCACTGGCGAGCATCGCGTTGGTGATGCCGGTATACTCCGAAATGAAGCTGTTGACCCTCATCTCCGGATTCATCAGGCTCTGAAAACGATCGACGATCCGGTTGTCCTGCAGCAGGACCGCGCCGATTTCTATGGCGCGATCACCACCATCCGGGGAAAGGCCGGTGGTTTCGAAGTCGAGCACCACCACGCTGTAATTACCCATAAATTCAGATACATCTCCATTTTCCCGATTGTGCCCCTGGCCTTTGCAGGTTCAAAGACAAAAACATTTCACACGGATAAAATCTGATGATACGGATTTTCACGAATTAAAAAAAGCTGGATTATGCCTTAGATTAATCCGTCTCTTATCCGTTACATCCGTGTCATCCGTGTGCAACAGTTTTTTCCAGGTTCATACCTAAGAAGGGCACGAAAAACTGACGTTTCCGTGCCCTTCTCATTCCTGTACAGATCAAACTTAGCGCCCGCCGCGGACCGGCCAGAGATAGTAGGGTTTATCCTCCGGTTTAGCGGTGACTTTACCGGTGGCGAAATCGGCAATATACATTTCACTGTTCGATTCGCGGGTCGAAGTCCAGTAGCCGTAATCTTTGACATCCTGGAAGCCGAGATTACGCAGGACCTGATACGGCCAGGTTTCGACCTTTTCAATTTTGTACTTGCCGGTCTTTTTAGCGTAATTAAGCAGTGAGGTCATCTCGGTGCGCGTCGGCACCCGCCAATCGGCATAACCGCCGAAGGTGCTTTTGTTGAGATTCTGGATAAAGGCATAAACATTGTCATCAGCCCGCCAAGGGAGAGGCTTGTTGGCGAGGTTGGCGTTCTTCATCCAGATGACACCGGTTTCAGTGTCGATGGCAGTCTTTTCCTGCATGACCAAGCGATTGACCTTGGACGAGCAGGCGGACAGAAGAATGAGCAGGGCCAGGAATCCGGCGAGGTGAAGAATTCGACGCATAATGAATTACCCTCCGAAAGTCGATCTTTTAAAGGTTTTACGAATTTCCTTTTCATCGGACCATTCGAGAATCCCGGTTCTGAGATTCTTCAGGTTCATGGTGAATTTATAGTAGGTATCGGTGATGTTCCCCTGTCTCTGACGGATTTCCGAAAAGTTAGCGGTCAGCAAAAACTCGGCGCCGATCTGCTGGCCAAAGTCGACAGCCGTCTTGGGATCGACCAGACCGCTCTCCTGCTGGATCGTCAACTCGGCAATAGCGGCTTCATCGGTAGTGCGGTCAATGAAGCGGAACTTACCGGAACGGATGAGTTTGGCGCGGATCGAATCGGTAATCGATTCGGTATCGATATGCTGCATCGTCTTGTTCTTGACTTTATCGACGGCAATCACCGGCCGCCGCTGTGCTGTCATCTCAACAATCGGCGGGAAAGTCAGCAGGGAATCGACCATCGCTTCGCCGATCTGTTGCAGATCCGAAGAGCCAAATTCGACACTCAGCGGCTTGGCCGAACCGGCATCACCGTACTGAACCTTCGAAGCACAACCGGCCGTCAATGCCAGCAGAAGGAGCAGAATGCAGCCTGAAAAAATTCTCTTCATTTGGTGTTCTCCTATCGTCGGGTAATTAATTTAATCCGCGTCGCGCAGCAGCAGCTTGTAATCACGGCCGCGGGGATCCGGGGCAAGTCCCTGGATGGTCTTGCTCTCTTTGCCGTAAATGATCAACGGTTTCCAGGTCGCCGATGCAGCGTTGAGGGCGAGACCATTAAGATCGAACCACTCAAATTTGTACTGGAGGTTGAGGGTATCCCCGGCTTTAGAGCGCATCGTCACTTGCGCCAGGAGCATATCTCCGGCTTTGGAGCTGGTCATCTCTTCTATCGCGACTTTGCGCGACAGATTGGAGCTGTTGTAAACGACCTTGGTGTTGAGCAGCGGCGCGCCGTCATCTGTCCAGCCGACCTTGGCGCGTCCTTCGGCGCCGGATGTCGCCGAACAACCGGACAATGCTACCATTCCCACGATCAGCAGTGCTGCGAGTTTGAGTAATTGCATGGGGTTACCTCCGTTTAGTCGATCCACTTCAGTGGTTTTTCGCTGGAACCGGGCGTTTCAAGGACGGGGGGAGGGAGATCTTTATCGCTTTGACTTCCGGCGTTGGCAGCCCGAAAGATTTTGACGATCCCCCCGGTAGTAATACCAAGGTCATCACCGTTAATCATGGCAAAACTTTGCTTTTTGTCAATGCGGATGATCTCGGCCTGACCGACGGGAATCTCATTGCGATAGGTTTCGCCACTCTCTTCGTCGCGAACATTCTCGATGGCAAAGATCTCGACCTGATCGCCGAGACTAAAACCGGCTTCAAGGCCGCGATTGATGAGGATCTGCTTGCCGGAGACCTTCAGAACCTTCGCCGGCCGCAGCATCGCCACGGCTTCTTGAGCCAGCTGCCGGGCCAATTCTTTCACCTGGGTGACGCGGAACTCTTCGCCGCTTCCGGCCTGATCCTCTCTGATATTGCGCAGGACCTCGCTCTCTTTGCGTTGCACGCTCGGTGCCTCCGGGAGGAGTGTTCCGGCCCTGGTATCGACAATCCGGATTGTGGCTGAAAAGAAGTGGGTACGGGTGATATCGGAACGCCCGCTGGCGCTATAGCGTTTGCTTGTTGTGAGCTCTTCAAAAGCATCAAGAGTGGGGATAAGGACGAATTTCGCCCCGTGCAGCCGCCCGAATCTGGCGGCATGGGGGTACTCGGCATCGACCATGCCGCCGTCGGTCAATTCCTGTTCCTGTCCCAGCGTTGCCAATTCCTGCCGCTCGACTAACTGGAAGACCCGGGTCGCGCTCAGGGCATTGGTAAACGCGGCCTCCAAGGTTGCAGCGGCCCGTTGTAAAGCCAGGTTTGTATTGTCGCGTCGGGCTTTTTCAAGCAGCGACGGTGGTATCCGTACTGCGTCAATAAAGATCGTATCTTTCTCATTCTGGGAAAGCTCCGCAGCGCCAACGAGCAGCGGCAGGAATAAAGCCATGATCAGCAACGTCAAGATCTTCTTCTGCATCGTCTTTCTCCTGTCGTAACCGATAAAACCAAAGGAAACGCCTTGGTCAGCGCCCCTACTTTTCAAAGGAAACTGTTGCCGTGTGAAACTGATTTCCAGTCTTGACCGCGTAAACGATCGTCTTTCCGCCGCTTTTGACGTCAACAGCGATCTCGGTTCCGAGCGCACTGTGCGGTGACTGCAAACGCAAGCGCTGCTCTCCGACCGGCAGGTTGATCCGGAAAATCTGCACATTCTCCGGCAGAGTCAACCAACTGCGCAGGTCGGCATTCTCACTGACCACCGAGTACACCATCATCCCCAACTCGCCAAAGGGACCGAGTTTTTCTTTCGCGGCTCTTTGCGCCACAACCTTACTGACCGCCCGGACCAACTGACGAGCGAGAAGAACCGGCATCTTCTCCTGCAGTGATTTGACCGCTAACCCCCGCACATCACAAAGCAATTCCGTCTGCCCCGCGGCAACATTGCCGGTAATGACTTCAAGGGGGCGATAGTCGCGCCACGGTCCACGATAGTAAGGAAAGGCGAGAGTGACGAGGCCACCGGGGACAAAGAAAGGAATTTTGATCTCTTCGCGGGACGGGACAAAATTCTCTTCATACAGGAGGATGAGTTCTCCCCCGTCTTTCTTCTCTGCAACCGCTGTCGCATTGTAAAGGGCCGGGAAGCGTTTGGCAAGAGCCGTCAGATCGTCATCCATACGCAGTTTCCGCGCCAGACGCATAACATCCCGCTGCACATAACTATTCTCTGGATAGATCTCCAACGCCTTCTTGTAAGCGATATAAGCGTCGTTCTCTTCTCCCTGCAGTTCATAAACCACCCCGGAGAGATAAAAGGAGTAGGCATTCTGAAAAGAGTTCTTGAGCCGGCCGGCGACTTCGTCGAGTTGCGCATAACGGCGTTGATACTCATTATTCTCCGCCGGGTTTCCAACACCCTTCTTTTGCGCCTCTTTCTCGGCCCGATCCAACTCTTTGGCGTGACGATTGAGGGCTTCCTGCTGCTCGGCATTCGCCCAGCGAAACTCGACCCCGGCCCCGGTCAGATCGGCTTCAAGGAGATAATTGAGGGCTTGATAATGGTGGAGGAGAACCCGTTCATACCCTTCCCCCACATAAGGCAGGGCATTATCATTCGTAGCAAAAGACGCCAGTGAAGCGCCAATATGACTGGCACTGACCAACGCCCGCTCTTCATGACTGCGAATAGCGGCAATCGCTACAGAAAAATCGTTACGACTGATTGCAGTCTGCCCAAGGAGTTGGGCGGCCCGGCCATGTTCAAGATTGTAAAGGATTTTGTCACTGCCGCGTCTTTCTCTTTTGAAGCTGGACAAGAGATCGACGGAGGGCGAAGGGCGGCTGAGTTGTTGCTGCAAGGGGGCAATTTTGTGGGGATAAGGCTGGAACGTCGACGAAATCGAACAGCCGGCTAAAAGCAGGAAGAGGAAGATTACCCCGAGTCTTTTGCATCCGCGTTGGAACATAACCATCTCCGGATTCAATCCTTAGCTCCCCACCTTTTTTTAAGGAGGGGCTGGGGGTGGTCGATTTGACCTAGCTTTTATCCAGAGCCACGATAAAAGCAGCGGGGGTGCCATTCTTTTCAAAGTCGATACGAACCGCCTCGGCGTCATCGAACTGCGGGTAACTCCCGACGCGGACGCGATAAAAAAGGGTGCCATTGACCCAGCCGCGCTGCACCGAAGAGGAACCGTAGCGCTTTTCCAGTTGGCTGGCGAGACGGTAGGCATTATCCGGATTGGTAAAAGCCCCGACTTGAACGGTAAAGGGGCCCATAATAATTTTTAGATCGTGACCGGAGATGGACTCAATGCGAACCGGCGCGGTGCCGCTGGCGACAATGTCGAGCTCTTTGGCAGCGGCATAAGACAGGTCGATAATCCGGCTCTTGACAAAGGGGCCGCGGTCATTGACCCGAACTTCAATCGTCCGATGATTGCGCAGGTTAGTGACGCGCAGCTTTGTCCCCATCGGCAGGATCTTGTGGGCCGAGGTCATGGCATTCATGTCATAAATTTCACCGCAGCTCGTCGCTTTGCCATGGAAATCCGGGCCGTACCAACTCGCGATCCCTTCTTCCACATAGCCGCGATGATCTTGCAGCGGCTGATAAAGCTGACCATTAACCGAATAAGGTTTCTGGTGTCCTTTCAAGCTCCTGGTCGCGGCACTTTCATGCACCTGTACCTGATAGCCCCCCTTGGCAGTGCAGGCGCTCATCCCTGCCAGAAACAGACAGAGGAGAATAAGCTTAACGCAAAAGTTGTGCATAAAGCCTCTGATAACTGGAGATCATCGCCGGGATGGAAAATTCCTTTTCGACAAGGGCTCTCCCGTTGGCACCAAAAGTTTGGGCAAGTTCGCGATTGGACAAGAGCTCAATGGTCTTTTCCGCCAAGAGCGCGACTTCTGCCGGCGGCACCAGATAGCCGTTGACGCCATCACGAATGATCTCGGGAATCCCGCCGGCGCGGGCGCCGATCATCGGTCGACCGGCAGCGGCAGCTTGCAGCAGCGAGACGCCGAGCCCTTCCATCAAAGCCGGATGGACAATCAGATCGAGATTGGGCAGAACCCGGGGCAGGTCATCACGAAAGCCGGCAAAGATCACTCTTTCGGCCAGACCGCGCGCTTGACATTCCGCTTCGAGTTCTTGGCGCCCTGGCCCCTGGCCGAAGAAGATAAAGCGTAGATTCGGCACAGCCGCCAGGATCTTTTCCGCCCCGGCCAACAGGAAGCGATGCCCTTTACGCTCGATTAACTGGGCAATAATCGCTACGGTTTTTTCGCCGGGAGGGAGAGAAAACTCCCGTTCAAACCAGGAACGATCCGCCGGGCAGTTATACTGTTCAAGATCGACGACGCTGTGGATCAACTCTAGATTTTTTTCCGCCACCCCTTCGCTGAGGAGGACTTGACGAATCCCCTCAGAGATCGTCACCACCCGATCGAAGCGATTGTACTTAAGACGAACCAGCAGCGCACTCTCGGGGTTATCGACGCGCCGGGTCAATACCGACTTCACGCCGCAGAGTTGCGCCGCCACCCCTCCCCACCAATCGGCGCCACGGCGGGAATGGGCATGGACGATATCGGGACGATGGTGCCGGATGGTCTGACAGAGACCGACCAGGAGACGGGGATCGATATCGCCGATAGTGGGGAGCTCGACGACGGTCGCAATCTCCGAACATTTGTGACCGATCTCACTGCCAGGCGCGCAGACGAGGATATTTTCGATCCCGGCTGCGTGCAAACCGCGCAGCAGATAAAAGACCTGCAGCGCGCCACCATAAAGATGACGGCCGGTTTCGATATGGAGAATTTTCATGGGGTCTCGCGCTCTTCATCGAGGAGAGTCGTGGCCGCCGCAACGATCTTTTCGACCGTCAAAGCGCGCATGCAATCGAATTGACCATGACAAGTCGGCTTACGGCGACAGGGGGAACAGGCGGGTGCATCGTAAAGGACCCGGGTGCGCGGCGACGCAGTTGTACGATAAGGACAGGTGGCGCCAAAGAGAGCAAGCGTCGGAATGGCAAAAGCGGTCCCCATGTGGGTCAAACCGGTATCGACCCCGATCAGCAGTGCCGCGTCTTCAATAATCGCCGCACTCTCCCCGAGGGTTGTCCGCCCACAGAGACTGTGAACCTGGGCGTGGTCACTCTGCCGGGCGATCTCTGCGCCGCGCGCCGCGTCTCCCGGCCCGCCAAGGATAATCACTGGTTTACTAAATTTATCGACCAATGCCCCGGTCAGGAGCGCCCAGCGCTCATCGAACCAGTGTTTTTGGGGCCGTGTCGTAAAAGGGGCAAAGACGAAATAATCGCTGCCAACACCAAGACTGGAAAGAAGCTGCCGCGCAATGGCCCGATCTTCCGGGGCTACCACAACCTTCGGCACAAAGGAACCAGGATCCAGGCCGAGGGCAACCATCATCTCCCGGTATTCCGAACTCATCGCCGGATCATCCTTGCTCTTGACAACCTTACGATGAAGGAGAAAAGCGCCGGGTTCCTTGGAGACAAAACCGATCGTTTGCCGGGCACCGCTGAGCCACAAGAGAAAGCGGCTCTTGATCAGACCGACGGCATCAATGGCGAGATCAAAACGGTGACTGCGCAGCTGCCGACGCAGGGCCACAACCCGGCGCGCGAGTTCAACATAGCGTTTTTCCCGGGCAAGTCGGTGCCATTCCCCTTTAGGCCAAAGGATGAGTTCATCAAGATCGCCATGATGCCGCAGGAGATCTGCAAAACCCGGCTCCACCAGCCAACAAATCCGCGCCTGCGGGTAAGCCCGGCGCAGAGTGGCGAGCATCGGCGAAGCCATGATGATATCACCCATGGCGCTGGGGCGAATGATCAGGATCGACTGCGGCATCGTCCCGGTGATTTTCATCGACTCGGTTTCAGCTCCTGAATCTTTGCCAAGCTGGCATTAAGGATGGCCAGTTTCTCGGTGGCATCGGACAGTTTGGCGCGATCCTTCTCCAACACCTCCGCCGGGGCACGCGCAACAAAGGCTTCGTTGCCGAGCTTCTTCTCGAACATCTCGACATCCTTCCGGACTTTGGCAATCTCTTTGCCGAGGCGCTCGATTTCAGCAGCAACATCGATCAGCCCGGCCAGGGGCACGAGAATTTCGATCCCGCCCGCCACCTGGGTCGCGACCTGCTCCGGTCGAGCGACATTGATGGCACCGAGTTGCTCTTTGACGCGGGCGAGGGTGCGGATATAACGCTCGCCGACACGGGTGACCGCCAAATCCCCTTCATTGCGGCAATCGAAAACCACACTGATCTGGCGACCGGGGTTGACATCCATCTCGCCGCGAATATTGCGAATTGCCCGGATAACCTCCATAATCTGCTCCATCTGCGCGGCACTGGCGGCATCGAAAATATAGCCACCGCCATCAGGATAAGGAGCGTACATAATCGTGGATGTCGGCCGCGTACCGGGCAGGCTTTGCCAGATTTCTTCAGTGATAAAGGGCATAAGGGGATGAAGAAGGCGCAACAACGCTTCCAGGACAGTGTAGAGGACGGTCTGGGCCCGGAGCTTGGCAACGGCATCACTGCCGTAGAGGTCATCTTTCACCAGTTCAATGTACCAGTCGCAGAAATCGTTCCAGGTAAAAGCGTAAAGGAGGGAGGCGACCTCATTAAACTTGTATTCCACAAGGGCGACATTGACCTGCTCGGCGGTCTGCGACAGGCGCTTGAGGATCCACTGATCAGGGAGGGAGAGAGTGAGTCCGCTTAAGCCCTCGTGAGCTGGAGTGAACCCTTCGAGGTTCATCAGGGTAAAGCGGGCGGCATTCCAGAGTTTATTGGCAAAAGCGCGGTAGCCGGCAATGCGCTCGGTGGCAAGCTTGATGTCGCGCCCCATCGCCGCAAAGGCGGTGAGAGTAAAACGGAAAGCATCGGCGCCGTATTCGTCGATAATCACCAGGGGATCGATGACGTTCCCCTTGCTCTTACTCATCTTCTGGCCATGCGCATCGCGAACCAGGGCATGGATATAGACCTCCTTGAACGGCACTTTGTCCATAAAGTGCAGCCCCGTCATCATCATCCGTGCCACCCAGAAGAAGAGGATGTCAAAACCGGTGACCAGACAGGAGGTCGGGTAAAAAGCGGCGAGCTCGGCGGTCTTTTCCGGCCAGCCCATGGTCGAGAAGGGCCAAAGGGCCGAGGAGAACCAGGTATCGAGAACGTCCGTCTCCTGGCGGAGCTCGTCACTGCCGCATTGGCAGCAATGCGCCGGCTCGTCCATCGCCACTGTCACCGCGCCGCAGTGATCGCAATACCAGGCCGGGATGCGATGTCCCCACCAGATCTGCCGGGAGATGCACCAGTCGTGGATATTCTCCATCCACTCGTAGTAGTTCTTCTCCCACTGCTCGGGGAGGATGCGCGTCTCCCCTGCCCGCACCGCCGCCAAGGCGCGTTCCGCCAGGGGGCCGGTCTTAACGTACCATTGCAGAGAGAGATAGGGTTCGACGACCGTCTTGCAACGATAACAACCGCCGATGGAGAGGGCATGTTCGTCGATCTTTTCGAGGAGGCCCAAAGCGTCAAGATCGGCGACAATCTTCGTCCGGGCGGCAAAGCGCTCCATCCCTTCATACTGGCGTCCGGCGGCGTTGATATTGCCCGATTCGTCAAGGATGTTGATCTGATCGAGACCGTGCCGCTGTCCGACTTCAAAGTCATTGAAATCATGGGCGGGAGTGATCTTGACGACGCCAGTGCCGAAGGCGCCGTCGACGTAGGCGTCGGCAATGACCGGAATCTCCCGATCGATCAGGGGGAGACGGACATGCTGGCCGACAAGATCGGCGTAGCGTTCATCTTCAGGATGAACGGCAACCGCGGTATCGCCGAGCATGGTTTCGGGGCGGGTGGTGGCGACAATGATGAAGCGACCGGGCACGCCGACCACCGGATAACGGATATGCCAAAGGTGCCCCTTGGCATCTTCATGCTCGACTTCGATATCGGAAAGGGCAGTATGGCAGCGCGGGCACCAGTTGATCAAACGGTTGGCGCGGTAGATCAGTCCATCTTCGTAGAGTTTGACAAAGACCGTGCGTACCGCCGTCGAAAGGCCGGCATCCATGGTAAAGCGTTCCCGCTCCCAGTCGCAGGAGGCGCCGAGACGCTTGAGCTGGCCGATAATCTGCCCGCCGGACTCGGCCTTCCATTGCCAGACCCGCTTGATAAAGTCTTCGCGACCGAGGTCGTGACGATCCTGCCCGGCAGCAGCCAACTGGCGCTCAACCACGTTTTGGGTGGCGATGCCGGCATGATCGGTTCCCGGCATCCACAACACGTTATATCCCTGCATCCGCTTCCAGCGACAAAGGATATCCTGCAAAGTATTGTTGAGGGCATGCCCCATATGCAGGGCGCCGGTGACATTGGGCGGAGGAATGACGATACTGTAGGAGGGTTTGCCGTTGTTAAGTTCGGCATGAAAGCAGCCCTGACTCTCCCAGGCGGCATACCATCTCTTTTCAACGTCGTGCGGTTCATAGGCTTTAGCGAGGGTGCGATCGATCGTCATCGTTTTATCCTGGTCGAATCTATTAAATTAATGGGGCCGGGAAATAAAAAATGGGGATTTCGCAATCCCCATACTTTCACTTATGCGAATCTGCTGTGTTTTCCTAGTCGGCGGCAACCGACTCACGAATCTTGCGCAGCTCTTCCTTGATCATCGTCTCCGCCAGATCGGGAACGACCTCCCAGGCAATCTTTTCCAATAGCGTCCCGGCGAGTCGGGAAATAACCACGTCCGCAACCCGCTCGACGATCGACTCCAGCTGGGCATCACTGAGCGCTGCAGGAGCGACGGCGTCCCCTGCACCGGCAACGGGATACGGTGGCACGACAGGAGGCGTGGGGAGCGGCAGCGGCGTGGCAATCGAGGGGGTCGGAACGGGCTCACTCCAGACATCAGCAGCCGCGACCTCTTCAGCTTCAACCATCTCTTCTGCAAAGGAGAAGCTCTCCGCGTCAAAAGAGTCTTCCAGCACGATATCAGCCGTTGCATTGGCTGCCGGTTCGAGCAGATCGATCTCTTCGAGAACCTCTACTTCGTCGGCAAGCGGCACTTCTTCGACAACCGAATCAAACGCCGCCGAGATATTGGTGTCAACTCCGGCAAAGGACGAAGAAAAGTCCTCACTCTCCCAGGAATCATCCGAACTGCCAACCACAGCCGGAGCAGGGGAGAGGTCAACTGTAGGCGGCGCATCAAAATTGCCCCAAAGATCATCAGTCCCGGCAACCGCGGCGACTGGTTCTGTCTCAAAGCCGCTGACATCCCACAAATCATCCTGGCTCGTCGCGGCGAAGGCATCGAGCGGGGGGAATTCGTCGCTACCAACAACTTCCTCAGCAACAAACTCACTCCCCCAGATATCATCGGGCAGATCACTGGAAAGTTCCGGCAGAGCAACCTCGACAGGAGCAGGAGCAGGGGTCGCGACCTGAGGAGCAACAACCGGCGCCGGCACGACCCGTGTCAAAAGCTCATCAACACAGGCGATCAACGCCTGAGACTCAAAGGGCTTGGCGATCCAGCGGTCAGCGCCCACCGACCGGGCTTTTGCTTCGTCAAAGGGCTCGAAAGTCCCGGTCAACAAAAGGACCGGAACCGTCGCCAGTGTCGGATCACTCTTGACGGCAGCACAGAGTTCATAGCCATTCTTGCCCGGCATAAAGACATCGGCAAGAATAAGATCAGGTCGTTGCGCACGGGCCTTTTCGTAAGCAATGTCACCATTATCAACAACGGTCAAATCGTAATCATCATGTGAAAAGGTAATTTGAACCACTTTTTGAATCGTTACACTGTCATCCGCAAGCAACAGCTTTTTCTTCATTCAAAATCTCCTCGGCCGACGTAGCGACATAACAGTTCATGAGCGCCGCGGTTCCTGCATACAACTGCGATTTAGAACACAACCTACTGAAAACATAAAAAATTTTTGCAAAAATAGCACAGCAAGGTAAGGCTGTCAAGCAAAGGAAAATGACCAGTTAAAGTGAACAACACGTCGAAAAAATTACACTTTTTCTGTAAGGACATTTCTATTTTTGACCAGAAAAACAGAGGAGGAAAGTTTAAAATCAGTTGACGATTCTTTGTCTGCCATGCTAATTCAATAGCAATTCGCAATCGGCAGATCACGCCGTATGAATTTCTGTTAACGGGATGTCTCTGATGGGTCAAAGCAGGCCCGAATTTCGGACGTTGGGAGGGAAGATTATCGGCACCCACACAGAAATCCATCCACTATCAACACCTAACGTTACGGAGGGGAAGATGAAAAGATTTTTACTGGTTCTCGTTGTAATCGCAAGCCTGGCCTGTACTGCATCACCAGTGTTGGCCGAGGAACCGGCCAGTACTACAGTCCCTGCACCAGTAGCAGCAGCGCCCGCAGCCAAAGAATCGGCAGCCATTGCCAACTTGACCAATGTCAACACGGCAACTGCGAAGGAACTTGAAAAACTCCCCGGCGTCGGGAAAAAGAGTGCCGACGCCATTGTTGCTTACCGGACAGAAAAAGGGCCATTCAAGACCTCGAAGGATCTCTTGAAGGTCAATGGGGTCGGAAAGAAAACCCTCGAAAAGATTCAGCCGCTTATCCGCTTTGAATAAGATTTAAATAGAAAAGACTAGCGACATCCGGCCTGCTTGCTTTGGCAAGCAGGCCGGAATCTTTAAAATGATCAACAGAAATGGATGCAGCCATGAAACTTTGTGTGATTGGGTCAGGTTATGTAGGACTTGTTGCCGGGGCAGCGTTTGCCGAAAGCGGCAATACCGTCATCTGTGTCGATGTTGATAGCGAAAAGATCGAAGGACTCAATCGCGGCATTATTCCCATCTACGAGCCCGGACTCAAGGAGTTGGTTGAACGAAACGTCGCCGAGTCGCGGCTCTTCTTCTCTACGGATCTTAAAAAAGCGGTGCAAACAAGTCTCATCTGCTTTATTGCGGTCGGCACTCCGCCGGGTGAAGATGGGTCAGCGGATCTTTCCTACGTTCTCAAAGTTGCCACCGACGTCGGCGCCTGCATGGACGGCTTCAAAATCATTGTCGACAAGTCGACAGTCCCGGTTGGAACCGCTGACCGGGTGCGCAAAACCATCGCTGCCGAACTCGAAAAACGCGGCGAAATCTTTGAATTTGACGTGGTCAGCAACCCCGAATTCCTCAAGGAAGGATCGGCGATCGAAGACTTCATGAAACCGGATCGGGTCATTATCGGTACGGACAACGTCAGAACCGCCGAAATGATGAAGGAACTGTACGAACCGTTCATGCGCAAGAACAACCGGGTCATCGTCATGGATATCAAAAGTGCCGAAATGACCAAGTATGCGGCCAACGCCATGCTCGCCACCCGAATTACCTTCATGAACCAGATTGCCAATCTCTGTGAACATCTCGGCGCAGATGTCGTAGCGGTCCGTGAAGGGATCGGCTCGGACTCCCGCATCGGCTATGACTTCCTCTTTCCCGGTGTCGGTTATGGCGGCTCCTGCTTCCCCAAAGATGTGCAAGCCCTGGTGCGCAGTGCCAACAGTGTCGACTACGATCTCTCTTTGCTGAAAGCTGTCGAAGACGCCAATTACCTGCAAAAGCAGATCCTCGGTAAAAAGATCTCCCGATACTTTGCAGCAAGCGACCCTGCAGCCCAGCAACCTTTGGCCGGCCGTAAGATCGCGGTCTGGGGCCTGGCTTTCAAACCGAAGACCGACGATCTGCGGGAAGCTCCGTCCTTGGTTCTGATTGAAGAACTTCTCAGCGCCGGCGCGATTGTGACGGTTTATGATCCCGTTGCCATGCCTAAAGCCCGCGCCATCCTCGGCGAGCGCGTCTGCTTTGCCGACAACGCCTACCAGGCCCTAGAAAAAGCCGAAGCCCTGGCGATTGTGACCGAATGGAACGAATTCCGCCGCCCCGATTTCGAGCGCGTCAATGAACTCATGGCTGCCCCGGTGATCTTTGACGGTCGCAACCTTTACGAACCAAAACGGATGAGCGAAAACGGCTTCACTTATTTTGCCATGGGTCGCGGCACGACGACGTGCAGTGCGCCTTGACAGGATCGCCATGTCCCGAGCAGAGCCCACTCCGCCAAAGAATGAACCGAAACAACCGGGGCCCAATCTTTGGCTTGTGATTGCGACGGTGGCCGGCTGTGCTTTGCTGCTGACAATCCTGTTCGGCGGACACGGCTTGATGCGCTGGCTGCAGTACGATCAGGACAAAAAGGCCCTCCGCGCCGAACTGGAAAAGATTGAAGAACAAAACGCTCAAACCCGACGAGAGATAGATTCATTAATGCATAACAGAAAATATATTGAATCCCTGGCCCGCCGTGATCTCGGTATGGTCAAAGCCGATGAAATCATCTATCAGTTTCCAAACAGCGAAAAGCCATCCAGTGCCACGCAAGTGCGACCTGATGGGCAATAAAAAGACCTTCACTGTCCCGATTATACTGAAGCCGTACGACCGCGCCGCCACCCGCCGCGAAGACGACTGAGAAAGACAACGTTTGACATGAGAGAAACCCTGTACCGCCTTATCGAGCAAACCCTGCTTCGCTGCTATGAAGATGGCTCCCTGCACTCCGGAATCACCCCCCCCTTTGTCGTTGAAGTTCCCGGCAATCCCGAGCATGGTGACTTTGCCACCAACGTCGCCATGCTTCTGGCCCGCGACGAGAAAAAGGCACCCCGCAAGATTGCGGAGATTATTGTCGCGGCTCTCGGCAACGGTGCGGGTCTGATTCAGCAGGTTGAGATCGCCGGCCCCGGCTTTATCAACTTCTTTCTGGACCCGTCCTGCTGGTATCAGGTCCTTGACGCCATCCATCGCGGCGGCAGCCAATGGGGACAAAGCGCCAGCGGCGACGGACGCAAGGTGCAGGTTGAATTCGTCAGCGCCAACCCTACCGGCCCGCTGCATATCGGTCATGGCCGCGGCGCCGCTATCGGCGATGTTCTGTGCCGCCTGATGGCCGCCACCGGTTGGGAGGTCTGTCGGGAATTCTACTACAACGATGCCGGCGTCCAGATTAACAAACTCTCCCTCTCGGTGCAGGCTCGCTGCCTTGGCATCGAACCCGGGGATGCGGGGTGGCCGCAGGACGGCTATCAAGGGGAATACATCAAAGATGTTGCTGCCGCCTATTTAAACAGGGAGAGCGTCAGTGCCGGCGACCAGGCGGTGACTGCGACCGGCGATGCCCAGGACCTGGAAGCAATTCGACATTTTGCGGTCGCCTTTTTGCGCCGGGAACAGGATCAGGATCTGCGCGCTTTCGACGTGCACTTTGACAACTACTTCCTCGAATCGAGTCTGTACCGCGACGGCTTGGTGGAAGCGACGGTGCAAAGTCTCATCGAAAACGGCCACACCTATGAGCAGGACGGCGCTCTCTGGCTACGCACCACCGCTTACGGCGATGACAAAGACCGGGTGATGCGCAAATCAGACGGCAGCTACACCTATTTCGTCCCCGATGTCGCTTACCACCTGAATAAATGGCAGCGCGGCTTTGTCCGGGTCGTCAACGAACAGGGCGCCGACCATCACAGCACCGTCACCCGGGTACGCGCCGGCTTGCAGGCCCTCGCTGTCGGCATCCCCGAAGGGTGGCCGGAATATGTGCTGCACCAGATGGTCACCGTTCTGCGCGGCGGCGAAGAGGTCAAAATCTCCAAACGCGCCGGCAGCTATGTCACCCTGCGCGACCTGATCGATGAAGTCGGCCGGGACGCGGTCCGCTACTTCTTTGTCATGCGCAAATCCGATTCGCAACTGGTCTTCGATATCGATCTCGCCAAACAGCAATCGGTCGACAATCCGGTCTTTTACGTTCAGTATGCCCATGCGCGCATTTGCAGCATCAATCGCAACGCCACAGAAGCCGGGATGATCTGCCCGACCGTCGGGACGGCTCCTGTCGCCAAACTGCAACTGACCGAAGAACTCGCCTTGATCAAACTTCTCATCCATTATCCGGAGGTCGTCAATACCTCCGCGTCTGTCTGTGAACCCCATCGCTTGACGATCTACCTGCAAGAAATCGCGGCTCTTTTTCACAACTACTATAACTCGCATCGGGTGCTGGTTGACGATGCCGAGACCAGTGCTGCCCGCCTGTATCTGGTCAACGCTGTCCGGCACGTTCTCGCCAACGCCTTATCCCTGCTCGGGATCAACGCACCGGAACGCATGTAGAACGCAGTCATGACCCAACCCTATTCACATAATTCCGGGGAATCCCGACCGCTGCGGCAAATCGTTCTCCTCCTCTTTACCGCCGCGGTAAGCTTTGTCCTCGGTATCATCATCGGTCGCAGCAGCGCCCCGGTACAACCGATCGTCAAGGTCACCATGCCGGTTGAAGCTCAACCGGCAACGGCACAAAACTTCAATTTCTACAAAGCGCTGCCCAAGGGAGAGACCACGGCCCTGGGGAGCGGCATCAACCACGCCAGCCCCCAGACAGCTGCACCGGCAGCAACAACACCCGCCGCGACCAGCAATCGGATGGAGACGGTGCTGCCCGTGGCTACTGCCGAAAAGATTGAAACAACTCCCACCGCAGCACCAACATCCAGCAAGGATCCAGTGCAAAGTGCATGGATCCTGCAGGCTGCCTCTAGCACCAGCGAAGAAAACGCACAAAATCTCAGCAAACGGCTGCGCAGCAAGGGCTACAAAACTGAAGTCAAGCCGTTCCAGGTCAAGGGAAAAACCTGGTACCGTGTCTATGTCGGTCCGTACTCAACCGATGCGGCAACAAAGGAAGCAGCCGCAAAACTTTCCCGCCAGGAAGGTTTGTCACCCATTGCCAGAAAAATTTAGTCTGCCCTGCCCCTCAGCCTTTCCCTTTTTTTGAAAATTCATACAATCTGTCTGCATTGTCCGGTTAACATCTTCAATCTCCGATGTAATTAGTTCAAAAAGTACGAATAAGGAACGAATATGACCGAAAAAAAAGTCCTTCCGCTCGACGACCCGGGCTTTGCTGCCGAACACTTTCTCCCCGGCAGCCTGAGCGATGAAATCCGCATCGACCAGCTCATCGTTGCGCTGCTGTCAACCTTCTGCCACGACTCGGTGGCGGCCGGCGTCGATCCCCTGCGCGCCGGCGCCTGGGCTCGCGGCGCTGACTACTTTCTCCGCGACTTTGTTGTCGACCATTGCCGCAACAACCTCTTTACCCTCCCGGCCGGACAAGTGCGGCACTTTGCCGGCAACTGGTACATCATCAAAACCGTCGAACCGAATCGCGCTGAGCTCAGTGAAATCCTCGAAGGGGTCGAGGCCTTTTACCGCTACCTGCAAGAGCACGGTAAAGCGACAAAAGAGTGCTATGAGGAGGTGGCTTCCGGCTGTCAGGATCTCGATTATTACGAAGAACGGATCAACAAGTTCTGGGAGATCAGTGAAGGGGGCTATCAAAGCTGGGATGAAGCCTGTCCGCAGCAGAAGGTCAACGGCTGAGTCATGGAACAGAGTGAAGCCTCGGCCTTAAAACTCCGCGCCGCGCGCTATTCGATCTTTACCGCCCTGACCCTGGCGATCATGAAATTCGTCGTCGGCCTCCTCACCGGCTCGCTGGCGGTGCTTGCTTCGGCCGTCGATTCCCTCCTCGATATCGTCATGTCCGGAGTCAACTTCCTCGCGATCCGCCAAGCCGAACAACCGGCGGATAGCGACCACTCCTTCGGGCACGGCAAGTTTGAAACCCTGGCAACCCTCATTCAAGCACTGGTGATCTCCGCTTCAGGGGGGTGGATTCTGTTTGAGGCGATTCGCCGTCTTAATTCCGGGGACTTCAAGGTACATCAGATCGGCAATGGCGTGATCGTCCTTGCTCTCTCTATGGCAGCCTCCTTCGGAATCAGCCGCTACCTGCGCCGCGTCGGCAAAGCCACCGACTCTTCGGCGCTGCAGGCGGACGCCCTGCACTTTGCCATGGATATCTACACTAACGGCGCGCTCCTCGCCGGCTTGATCGTCCTCGCCTTTGTCGATGCCCCCTGGCTCGATCCGGTCATGTCGCTCTTTGTCGCCCTCTACATCCTCAAGGAAGCCCTCAGCCTCGCCCGCCATGCCCTGCGCGACATGCTCGACGCCGAACTCCCCGATGAGGTGCGCAACGAAGTCCTCCGCCTCGTCAATCAACACCGCGGTGAACTCCTCGACATTCACAACCTCCGCACCCGTCGCGCCGGCTCACAGAAGCTCATGGATTTTCATCTCACCGTCTGCAAACACCTCACCGTACAGGAAGCGCACGATCTGGCGGATCATCTCGAAGAAGCCATTGCCAGAGAGATTCGCGGCGCTAATGTAACGATCCACGTCGAACCGTGCCGTCGCCCGGATTGTCCGGGAACCGATAAGTGCGTCTCCATCAAGAATCGTATCGAATAAAAAATGGTGCACAGCGAACTGCGCACCATAAACTCACCCGGAATTTTACCCTACCCTATCACCTCTTCAGTCTCCGAAGCAGATCCCGAGATCACGAGCCGTCAGCACCGTATCACCATCAACGCGCACCCGCTTATGGATCTTCAGCGCTTCTGCTAACGGCACCAGGCCGATATCAGGAGACTGAAGAGCGACCATGTGGTCGAATTTCCCCGCCTCGATGGCGCGCACGGCGCTGGCGCCAAAACGCAGAGAGAGGAGACGGTCGAAGGTAGTGGGAGATCCGCCGCGCTGCAGGTGCCCGAGAACCATAGAACGGGTATCCTTGCCGGTGCGCTGACTAATCTCTTTGGCGACAAATTCGGCAATCCCGCCGAGGACGACATGTTGACGACCAGGTTCAGCAGGACTTTTAATGATCACATCACCACCCTTGGGTAGCGCCCCTTCGGCAACGACGACGATGGCATATTTGCGGCCGTGCAGTTCGTTCTCGATGAGCTTGTCGCAAACTTTTTCAATATCAAAAGGGATCTCGGGGATGAGAATCACATCCGCATTCCCTGAAATGCCGCTATTAAGAGCGATAAAACCGGCGTTCCGCCCCATCACCTCGACCACCATCACCCGATCATGCGATTTTGCCGTGGAATGCAGGCGGTCGATCGCCTCGGTGGCGATGCTGACCGCTGTATCAAACCCGAAAGTGGTATCCGTCCCCCCCATGTCGTTATCGATCGTCTTGGGAACACCGACCAGCGGCATCCCTTTTTCGGCAAAGCGGTGGGCAATCTCCATGCTGCCGTCACCACCGACGGCCACCAGCGCATCGAAGCGGAGGCGGCGGAAGTTATCGATGACCTTGTCCGACATATCGCGCTGCGCACATTCTCCTGCCACGTTGCAGACCGGCATCATGAACGGGTTACCTTTGTTGGTCGAACCGAGGATCGTTCCGCCAACGCTGGCAATACCGTCCACCTTTTCCGGAGTCAGGTGAATGATCTCTTCAGTGTTGAGCAGACCGGTATAGCCGGTTTTTATGCCGTACACTTCCCATTGCCGGGTGTAGGCGGCCATAGTGACCGCCTCGATGACGGCATTTAAGCCCGGTGCATCCCCACCGCCGGTATTGATACAAATCTTCATTCTTTTGGACATTTAGTGCCTCCCGTATCATGTACCTCCCCTTTCAAGGGGGAGGCTAGGAGGGGGATGGGCCTTTTTGTTTAAAATCTTCCCATCCCCACCCCGACCCTCCCCTTGAAAGGGAGGGAGAATTTCTGCACGACCTGCTACTCATCCAAAGCAATAATCTCCCCGTCAATCCCTTCACCGATCGTCAGAATGCCGAGAGAATGAAACGGCGCGTTACGTCGATCGGTGGGGCTGCCGGGATTAAAGAGGAGGATACCGTTCACGACATGACAGGCCGGCTGATGGCTGTGGCCGTAAACGATGCAATCGACCTGCTCACCGCTAAAGGCCCGCAAGACCCGCTCTTCAAGATCGTACTTGGCCCCCCAGCCATGGATGAGGCCGATGCGCTTCCCTGCCACCTTGACAATCCGCCGTTCCGGCAGTTCAGCGGGATCAAGATTACCGCGCACCGCCAGCAGCGGCTGCGGCAGTAATGGCAGGAGTTGCGGATCGACGACATCGCCGGCATGGAGAATCAGCTCTGTCCCGGCAAAATGGTGCTGACAATGGGCGAGCAAGGCCGCCAGCCGGGGATCACCGAGAGTCAGATGTGTATCGGAAAGGACACCGATGCGGACGAGCTCTTTCATTCGCGAACCGGTCAGCGCACCAGCTTGGAGAGTTTTTTGAATTCCTCACTCCCCGCCACCCGCAGCAGTTGAAAAAGGGCGATCTCGGTCGAGGTGATCACCGCCCCGGCCTGCTGCACCATCCTTAGAGCGATCTTCCAGTTTTCCTTCTTGCGGCTCATCACTGCATCGGCAACGACATGAACAATATAACCGGCTTCCAAGAGTTGCAGCACCGTCTGCAGGACGCAGACATGTGACTCCATGCCAGTGACGATGATCTGTTTGCGCCCGAGTTTGCGCAACTGCTCGGGAAAGGGCTCTTCCCCGCAGCAACTGAAGGTCATCTTCTCGACCGCCGGCGCCGTCAAGCGCTCCTTCAATGCCGGGATCGTCTCCCCCAACCCTTTGACATACTGCACAGTGCCGATCTGCGGGATCTGCAGTTCCAGTGCGGCTTCCTGCAAAATCCCGATCCGCTTGGTCAACCCGGCAAGGACCTTTTCATCCATCGCCGGACAAAGCTTTTCCTGGACATCGATAACCACCAGCACGGCATCATGACGATCGAGCATGAATTCACTGACAATTCCCATGAGTGACTCCTTGAAAATGCGACGGTTAAAAATCAAGAACGTCCGGCAGGCACAGAGCTCACCGGACGTTCAGGATCATACCCTACAAAAAACGACTATTCAAGGATCATCAGAAGTGCCCCTTGCGGCACTTGCTGCCCTTCCTTGTAAAGGATCTCCTTGACGACCCCATCCTCCTTTGCCTTGATGTTCGTCTCCATCTTCATCGCCTCGGTCGCCAATAGTGTGTCGCCGGCTTTGACCGCATCGCCGACCTTGACATTGATGCGGAAGACCTTCCCCGGCATCGGCGCGCCGATTTCATGAAGATTGGCGGGATCAGCCTTGCGCTGGCTCGCGTCGTCGCTCTTCACCGAGAGATCCTGCACCTGCACCTGACGCGGTTCGCCGTTGAGCTCAAAGTAGATGTTGCGGGTGCCGTCCTTCTGCAGACTGCCGACCGCATTGAGTTGAATAATCAGCGTCTTGCCCGGCTCGATATCGATGCTCACTTCGTCGCCGACTTCGAGACCATAGAAGAAGACCGGCGTCGGCAGGACCGAGGTATCGCCGTAATCCTGGCGGTGGCGGTCGAACTCTTCAAAGACACCGGGGTAAAGGATGGCAGAGAGGACTTCGCGCTCACTGAGCGCGTGCCCGACCTTTTTCTCGATCTCGGCCTTCTTGGCGGTAAAATCGATCGGTTCGAGGAGCTCGCCGGGCCGACAGGTGAGAGGCTGCTCGCCCTTGAGGATGATCTTCTGCAGCTCCGTGGGGAACCCGCCGTAGGGCTGGCCGATCATCCCCTTGAAGAAGTCGACGACCCCCTGCGGGAAGGTCATCTCCTCCCCCTTGGTAAAGACATCCTCCGGCTGATAGTTGTTCTGCACCAGGAACATCGCCATGTCGCCGACAATCTTCGAACTCGGCGTCACCTTGACGACATCGCCGAAGAGATCGTTAACCTTGCGGTACATCTCTTTGCACTCTTCCCAGCGATGGCCGAGACCTAAGCCTTCGACCTGCGGCTTGTAGTTGGAATACTGGCCGCCGGGGATTTCATGATGGTAGACCTGGGCGGTACCGCTGCGCAGTTCCGACTCGAAAGGGGCGTAATAAGTGCGCACCGTTTCCCAGTAATTGGCGAGCTGCTGCATATCGCCCTGATTAAGTTTCGGATCCCAGATCGTCCCTTCCATCGCCGCGAGAAAGGCATTCATATTCGGCTGCGCCGTCAAGCCCGAGACCGAGGAGAGAGCGAGATCGACAACATCGACGCCGGCCTGGGTGGCGAGAAGGAGCATGGAACCGCCGTTGCTCGAGGTGTCGTGGGTGTGAAGATGGATGGGGATACCGATCTCCTGCTTCAGGGTCTTGACCAGCTTCTCGGCGGCAAAGGGCTTGAGCAGGCCGGCCATATCCTTGATCGCCAGGATATGCGCGCCCATCTTCTCCAGTTCTTTGGCGAGATTGACGTAGTAAGCCAGGGGATATTTGTCCCGCTTCGGGTCGAGAATATCGCCGGTGTAGCACATCGCCGCTTCACAGACCGCGTTATTCTTGCGCACCGCATCCATGGCGACGCCCATCCCCCGCGTCCAGTTGAGAGAGTCGAAGACCCGGAAGATATCGATACCGCTCTTCGCCGCCTGAGCAACGAACTCCTGCACGACATTGTCAGGATAGTTGGTATAGCCGACGGCATTGGAGCCACGCAGCAGCATCTGAAAACAGATATTGGGAATCTTGGCGCGCAGACGGTCGAGCCGCTCCCAGGGATCTTCCCGCAAAAAGCGCATGGAGACGTCGAAGGTAGCACCGCCCCACATCTCCAGAGAAAAGAGGCCGCCGCCGAGATAGCTCGTCGCCTCGGCAATGCGGTCGAGGTCGTCGGTGCGAAAGCGCGTCGCCATCAGCGACTGATGGGCATCGCGCATCGTCGTATCGGTGACCAGGATACGACGCTCACTGCGGGCCCACGCGGCCAGCCCTTCCGGCCCCTTTTCGCGCAGGATGTCGCGGCTGCCACGAGGACGCTGAGCGGCGTAAGGAATCTCGGGGATCTCCGCCTCCCGCAAATTGCGGAACTTCTGGGCTTTTTCCGGCTTAATGCCGGGATAGCCGTTGACGATGGTGTGACCGATAAAGCGCAGCGTCTTGCTGGCGCGGTCTTTCTTCACCGGAATCTCCATCAGCTCGGGATGGGCATCGATAAAGGAGGTGTTGCACTTGCCGGCGAGGAACTCCGGGTGGGTGACGACATTTTCGAGAAAACCGATATTGGTCTTGACCCCGCGGACGCGGAATTCCTGCAGCGCCCGGTACATACTGCGCCGCGCCGAATCGAAGGTCAGCCCCCAGGTACTGATCTTGACCAGCAGCGAATCGTAATGCGGGGTAATCAGTGCCCCGGCATAGCCGTTGCCGGCGTCAAGGCGCACCCCGAAACCGGCAGCGGTACGCATTGCCTTGATCGTACCGAAATCCGGGGCGAAGTTGTTCTGCGGATCTTCCGTGGTGACACGACACTGAATGGCAAAGCCGCGCAGTTCGATATCTTCCTGACTGGCGATACCGATCTCGGGATCGGAGAATTTGTAGCCTTCGGCGATACGAATCTGCGCCTGCACCAGATTGCGTCCCGTCACCTGTTCGGTGACAGTATGCTCGACCTGAATGCGCGGGTTGGTCTCGATGAAGTAGAACTTCCCCTGCTGGTCCATGAGGAATTCGACGGTTCCGGCATTCACGTAGTTGACCGAGGTGGCAATCTTGATCGCGTAGGCACAGATTTCCTGCCGCTTTTCCTCAGTAAGATCGAGGGAGGGGGCGAGTTCGATGACCTTCTGATGGCGACGCTGAATCGAGCAGTCGCGCTCATAGAAGTGGAAAATGTTGCCATGGGTGTCGCCCATGATCTGTACTTCGATATGTTTTGGATTTTCCAGATACTTTTCGAGAAAGACCGAGGCATTGCCAAAGGAGGCCAGCGCTTCACTGCCGGCGCTGCGCAGACCTTCGAGAAGTTCCTTCTGATTGCGGGCGACACGCATGCCGCGCCCGCCGCCGCCCGCCGCCGCCTTGACGATGATCGGGTAGCCGCAATCCTTGGCAAAGATCAGTGCCTCCTCGTCGGTGGTGACCGGTTTGGCGGTACCGGGGACGACCGGGATGCCGGCGGCCACCGCGACCTCGCGCGCAGCCACCTTGTCGCCGAGCTGGCGCTGGATCAGCGCAGTCGGGCCGATAAAGACGATGCCGGCGCGCTCGCAGGCCTCGGCAAATTCGGCATTCTCGGACAGAAAACCGTAGCCGGGATGGATCGCATCGACCCCCTTTTTGCGGGCCAGATCGATGATTTCATCGATGCCGAGATAAGCATCGATCGGCCCCTTGCCCTTGCCGATCAAGTAGGCTTCATCGGCTTTATAGCGATGCAGCGACCCCTTGTCCTCTTCGGAATAGATGGCAAGCGTCTTGATGCCGAGTTCGGTACAGGCGCGAAAGATCCGGATCGCAATCTCGCCCCGGTTTGCGGCCATAATCTTCTTGAATTTTCTGATCCCCATGCTCTTCTCCTTTATCGTTTCGTGGAAAGTTTTATCAAAAATAAAACAGGTACAAGCTTGGTAAAAATTCACTTTAAGTAAAATATTTATTTATATTCAATAGGTTACGCGCCAACAAGATTGAGTGCAAAGTAAAGTAATGTGGCAGCGCAAGTCAACATATAATCTTGTTCTGAATATATAAAACTGCTGCCTCGCAGCCGTGAAGATCATGTCCCCGCTGCGGATAAATCAATTCGCCGAAAGAAGAATAGCAGTGACCTTCCGGGATGCAACCCGGCGGGCCATTGACAAGAAATGATTGACTCATGAAATGAGGAAGTATTTAATATCAGTAGTATCCTGCCAACCGGCTTGCCCGTGACATAAACTGATTCTTTTCATCTTGAGAAGTGAGCAGCAGAGATCATGACCGTCAACGCCAGTGAAGCGACAACACAGATCCTCATCGTCGATGACGATAGCGGCAACCGTGATGGCCTCACCCTCCTTCTGCGCCAGGTGGGGTACCAGATCACAGCCACCGACAGTGGCGAAGGGGCCCTGCAACACCTCGCCGAGACGACCTTTGCGATCGTCCTTACCGACCTCCGTTTGCCGGGGATCAGCGGTCTCGACATCCTCCGTTATAGCAAAGAACGAACGCCGCAGACCCATGTCATCCTCATGACCGGAAACGCTTCGACCGAAACAGCGGTCGAGGCGATGAAAGAGGGGGCCTTCGATTACCTCACTAAGCCGATCAACGTCAAAGAGCTGAAAATCCTCCTCGACAATGCTCTGGAAAAGAGCCGCCTGGTTGCCGAGAATCAGTACCTGCGCCAGCAACTGCGCGGCAAATACCACTTCGCCAACATGATCGGCAGCAGTCCGGCGATGCAGACGATCTTCAAACAGATGGAGAAGATCATTCAGACCGATTCAACCGTCCTCATCCTCGGCGAATCCGGGACGGGAAAGGAACTGGTCGCCCGGGCTGTACACTTCAACAGCGCCCGCAAAGAGAAACCTTTTATCGCCATCAACTGTGGCGCTATTCCGGGCGAACTGCTGGAGAGTGAACTCTTTGGTCATGTGAAAGGGGCATTTACCGGGGCGGGGAGCGACAAAGCCGGGAAATTCGAAGCGGCGGAAGGGGGGACGATCTTTCTCGATGAAATCGGCACCATGCCGATGCAGCTGCAGATGAAGTTGTTGCGGGTGTTACAGGAAAGGGAAGTAGAACGGGTCGGTTCCAGTCGCAAGATCCGCCTCAATGTGCGGATCATCTCAGCCACCAACGCCGACCTGGCGGAACTGGTTAAAACTAAGGAATTCCGTGAAGACCTTTACTACCGGCTCAACGTCATTCCGGTCCATCTGCCGCCATTAAGGGAACGCCGCGAGGATATTCCGCTCCTGGTCAAACACTTTCTGAAAAAATCGTGCGAAGCGCAGAACCATCTGCCCTGCACCCTGAACGGGGAAGCAACGGCGGCCCTGCAGCAATATGATTGGCCGGGGAATGTGCGGGAGTTGGAGAATGTCATCGAACGGGCTGTTGCTTTGGTCGATGGGGAGAGCATCGAACTGGACGACCTGCCGACCCAAATCAGTCAACATGTAAAGAGCGACAGCGGTGTCTCTTTCCCGCTCTTCAATGAAAATGGTGTCGATCTCCCCGCTCTGGTCGCCGAGCTCGAATGCCGGATGATTCAATCTGCCCTGGAGCGCTGCGACGGGGTCAAGACCAAGGCGGCTGAACTCCTCCATCTCAACCGCACCACTCTGGTTGAAAAGATCCGCCGTTACAATTTATCGGTGTAGGGGCACCCCCCTGTGGGTGCCCAAATCCGGGCAGGCACGGGGGCCTGCCCCTACGACATCACCGCCTTTGCCGTCGGGCCTCAAAGAGGATTAAAGTCAATGCCTGAGCAACATTAAGGGAATTGACGGCGCCGCACATCGGCACCGTCACCCGCGCATCCGCCCCCTCCAGCCACAGCGGCGATAATCCTTCCTTCTCTGTCCCGACCGCAATCGCCACGCTCCCTTGCAAATCCGCGTCCCAATAAGTGACTGTCCCGGCCGGCGTCGCCGCCGCAACGAAAATTCCCCGTTTCCGCAAAAATGCCAGGGTCTCGGCCGAGGTCGCTTCGACGACCGGCACGCGAAAGATCGTCCCTTTGCTCGCCCGCACCACATTCGGGTTATAGAGGTCGGTGGCACGATCACAAAGAATCAACGCATCAGCACCGGCAGCATCAGCCGAACGCAGGATCGCCCCGAGATTCCCGGGCTTTTCGATCGACTCAGCGACCACGATCAACGCCTTCTCCGGCAACTCCAACTCGCTCAAACTCCGCTTCGGAATCGGCGCAATCGCCAACCAGGCATCGGGATGTTCCCGGTAAGCGATCTTCCCCAGCACCGCCATCGTCACCTCCAAGAGCGGAGTGCGAGTGCTGCGAAAGTGGTCGAGAAGCTCGGTTTCTTCACTGCGGAGCCGCTCCGGACAGTAAAAGACCACGGTCGGCACCATGTGCGTCCGCACCGCCAGAGCGAGTTCGTGATAACCCTCGACCAGCATCAAGCCGCTCTTCTCACGCGCCCGGCGTTCGCGTAGCGCCACTGCTTCTTTGACGCGGGGATTCTGCAAACTGCTGATCAACATACTCTGACCTCAGTAAAATATTTCACGCAATAGTCCTTGACCATAATGACGACGATTTCTATAATCCGCTCGCCGTTATTAGCCACAAGTCCTAAATCAATTATCGCTAAAGGAGCCCAACCCATGAGCAACCCGCTCGTCCAGATGGAAACAAGCAAAGGGGAGATCGTCCTCGAACTCGACGCCGAGAAAGCCCCGATCTCAGTCGCCAACTTCCTTGACTATGCCCGCGCCGGTCATTATGACGGCACGATCTTTCATCGCGTCATTAAGGGCTTTATGCTGCAAGGGGGCGGATTTACTCCCGAGATGAGCCAGAAGCCGGTGAACGCGCCGATCAAGAATGAAGCGACCAACGGCTTGAAGAACAAAGCCGGGACGATTGCCATGGCCCGCACCTCGGTCGTCGACAGCGCCACCAGCCAATTCTTCATCAACACCGTCGACAACAAATTCCTCGACAACGCCGGCCTCAACCCTGATAAATTCGGTTATGCTGTCTTCGGCAAGGTCATCGACGGCATGGATGTCGTCTACGCCATCGAGCAGGCCAAGACCGGCAACAAGGGCGGCCATGCCGATGTCCCGGTTGAGACGATCAGCATCATCAAAGTGACGATTGTCGAATAAGGAAAGCGCCCCTCTCCCTCTAAAGGGGAGAGGGGATTTTAGGTCAGAGCGGGCGCAGCACGCGGCGCCCCTACATCTCATAAATTAATCCCGCACCGCAATCACATATTTGAGATAACGCCCCTCGGGAAAGGTCACCGGATAAGGAAAATCCTCCGGCTGTCCCAGGGTCTGAATCACCCGCAGCTCGCTCCCCGCCTGCAACGCCCCGCGCCGTAATTCCTTGAGATAATCAGGCAGATCGACCTTCTGGTGATTCGAGCAGGTAATCAGCAACCCGCCCGGCGCCAAAAGGGGGAGCGCCGCCGCCACCACTTCAGCGGTCCCCTGCCGGGTGGTGAAGCGGCTCTTGCTCGTCGTCGAAAAACTCGGCGGATCGGTGACGATGATATCGAAACTGCGGCGCGCCTTGCGCAGAGTGGCGAGGACGGCAAAACAGTCGCCGGTCAAAAACTCGTGCCGCTTCGGATCGAGACGGTTGGCGCGAAAGTTTGCCTGCGCCCAATCAAGATAAGGGGCAGAGACATCGACACTGCTAACCTGGGTTGCGCCAGAAGCGGCGGCCGCCACCGAAAAGGCGCCGGTGTAGGCAAAGAGATTGAGCACCCTCTTCCCCCGCACCCGCTCCATCAAATCGAGCCGGTTACGGCGCTGATCGAGGAAGAGGCCGGTATTCAACCCTTCTTCGAGATCAACGAGAAAATTCAAGCCATTCTCCTGCACGACGCTGCGACCCGGCGCCGGCCGGCCACCCAGGAGGCGGCTGTACTTCTTTCCCCCCTGGGCACCGAGCTCCCGGGTTTCCCGGGGACGGGTCTTTTCATAAATCCCGGCAGGGCTAAGGCGCGCCTGCAACTCGGCGCTCAAAAGCGGGAGATGGGGACGCCAGGCTTCGCTGTAAAGTTGCAGGAGGAGGTGGTCACCATAGCGATCGATTGTCACCCCCGGCAGGCCATCCCCTTCGCCATTGATCAGGCGATAAGCGCTCGTCCCTTCCAGTCGGGCATGCTGCACCCGCAGCGTTACGGCTTTGTCAATCTGTCGTCCCAGCCAGGCCCGATCAAGGGTCATCGGCTTCCGCGCCAGAATCCGGGCAACAATACGGTCATACGGATCGAGAAGAGCGGTCGCGACAAACTCCCCGGCACCGCTCACCAGGGTTGCAACCGTACCAGCGGGGTGCTTCGGCCAGCTCTTGGTGAAGCGATCGGCAATGACCCAGGGATGGCCGAGTTCGAGCATCCGCACCGTTTCCGGGCCGACGACCAGCCTGGGCAGTTCCTTACCTTCCTTCTTCTGCATGGACGACCTCTACAAAATTCAGCAAGTTAAATATAGTTTCCCAAATTGAAGCGCCCGTCAAATTACTTGAAGGCGCTGTGACAGTCAAGCACACTTCACCCCGTTCCTTGACACTTTGCCGTCAAATCTGCTATTATTTTTCGATATTTGCCTGAATCAGAGATCACCGCAGGGCCCGGTATACCGCCAGGCCCTTTTTTGCGGTCAGTAGAACCGGACAACACATATCCGGACATTTGAAAGGATCACATGGATTTCACCAGCTTCAATCTTCACCCGAAAGTCGCCGCCGGGGTCACGGCCGCCGGTTACGACACCCCTACCCCCATCCAGAAACAGGCCATCCCCAAGGTCTTGGCCGGCAATGACGTCATGGGCCTCGCCCAGACCGGCACCGGCAAGACCGCGGCCTTTGCCCTCCCCATCCTTCACCGTCTGGTCAACAGCGGCAACCGCGGGCATGTCCGCGCCCTGATCGTCGCCCCGACCCGTGAGCTCGCCGAACAGATTCACGAATCGTTCGTCTCTCTCGGCGAGAAGACCGGCTTGCACAGCACCACAGTCTACGGCGGGGTCAGCATCAATCCGCAGATTCAGAAGCTGAAGAAGGGGAGCGAGATCGTCGTCGCCTGCCCCGGTCGTCTTCTTGATCACATTCAGCAGAAGACCATCGACCTGTCCCGGCTTGAGGTTCTCGTCCTCGACGAAGCCGACCAGATGTTCGACATGGGTTTTTTGCCGGCGATCCGCCGTCTCCTCACCCATCTCCCCAAAGAGCGCCAGACTCTCCTCTTCTCGGCAACCATGCCGATCGAGATCCGCAGCTTGGCGAATGACGTGCTGAAGAATCCGCAGACTGTCCAAGTCGATACTGTCGCGCCGGCAGCGACCGTGAGCCATGCCCTTTACCCGGTCGAACCGCACCTGAAGACGGCGCTGGTCATCGAACTGTTGAAACATACCGACACCGAATCGGTGCTGATCTTCACCCGCACCAAACATCGCGCCAAGCGTCTCGACGAGCAGCTCACCAAACTCGGCTACAAAGCGGCTTCGTTGCAGGGGAACCTGTCCCAGAACCGCCGGCAGGCCGCACTCGACGGCTTTCGCGACGGCTCGGTACAGATTCTTGTGGCGACCGATATCGCTGCCCGCGGCATCGACGTCTCGAAGATCTCGCACGTCATCAACTACGATATCCCATCCACGACCGACGCCTATATCCACCGCATCGGCCGCACCGGCCGCGCTGCCCGCAGCGGTGATGCCTTCACCTTTGTGGCGCGCGAAGACATGATCATGGTCCGCTCCATCGAGCGCGTCCTCGGCAACCCCATAGAGCGCCGTCTGGTCGAAGGTTTCGATTACAACATCCCGGCGCCCAAGAAGGATATCGAGTTTGCCCGGCCGCCGCGGCCGCCGCAGCAACGCCGCAAACCGGCGGAGGGTGCACCCAGGAGTGCACCGAAGCCGCCCCAGACTGCAAAGCCGCCAGTGGCCAAAGAGAAGGTTGCACCGACCGGTAATCAGCCGCCAAAACATCGCAACAATCGCTCGCAACGCGGACATTAGTCACGAAAACGCCCCGAAATCGATCCTGATTCCGGGGCGTTTCTGCTCAAGTTCTTCGACACAAACGGACAAAGTTAATTTTGGAGAGAAGTCAGCGTATGACAGTGTGTGCAATTGACTTTGGCTTCAAAAGCCTTCTACCGTTGTGAAAGACTCCGCACTGTTAGCCGGCATTGCCCCCCTGTCAACGGTGGTGCGGACCAGGAGTGCTTCACCACCCCCCGACCCCCTCCTTGAAAAAAGGAGGGGGAGATAGCAAGGGACTCCGTTGAATGTCGGGTCACGCCGCCTTCAGGACAAAATCGACATGCACCGCGTCATAGGGAAAGATGATCTGGCCTTTTTCGGTCTTCTGCAAGATGCCGGCTTTCAAAAGCGCTTGCACGTCGCCATGCACGGATTTCACATCCCGCCCCATACGCCGGGCGGCCTCACGAATCGTCATCGCCTCGGCGCCGGTCATGACCTTGAGTAAATCCCAACGCTTGCCGGAAATCACCTTGAACAAAAGTTCCGGTGACTCGAAGCTGATAAATTGCCCTTGGGCTTCGCCATCGAAAGCGTGCAGCAACCGGTTATTGGTCTTTTCACGGGAAGCAACTTCCAACGTAACGCTATTCATATCAGGACCTCCAATGGTCTACCTCTTGCCAAAAATCTCCCAACAAAACCTGGGGTGAGCTGAATTGATACGGGCTCTCTTCGCCGGTCTCATGTTTATGATCGCCCTTGCCTGCTTCGTTGTCATAACGAAGAACACAAACACCATTCACCACCAGTGCCAAGCGGTATTTGAAACGATGACTGCTCCCGGATAGGGGGTCCGGCAAATGCCATACCACTATTTCCACGAAAGAAATCTCTGAGATGACGTGACGCTCTCTGAGCATTAGCTTGGCATTCATGTTGGCAAGAATAACAACAA
>JACUTW010000137.1 GCA_014859605.1 Desulfuromonadales bacterium | reverse complement strand
GGGGCGATCTCGGCGAGGCCGTTCCCTTTGAGGACAATGCCGCGAACAATGCGCAGGTAATGGGTGAGAGGGAGGACTTCGCCGATGGTCTGGGCCCAGACCGGCATGCCGCGGAAAGGGAACATGAAACCGGAGAGGAGGATGGAGGGGAGAAAAAAGAAGAAGGACATCTGCGCGGCTTGCAGCTGGTTGCGCGCCAGGGTCGAGAAGGTCAAACCGACGCCGAGGTTGGCGGCGATGAAGGGGAGGGAGGCGAGCAGCAGCAGCGGCACACTGCCGAGGATCGGGATATTGAAGATCAGTTTGGCGAGGAGGAGAATGGTCCCCGCCTGGATGTAGCCGACAACGATGTAAGGGAGGATCTTGCCGAGCATGACTTCAACAGGATGGACCGGAGTGGAGAGGAGGATCTCCATCGTCCCGCGTTCGCGTTCGCGGGTAATGGCGAGGGAGGTGACGATAACCATGGTCATGGTTAAAACCACCCCCATCAGGCCGGGGACGATGTTGTAGCGGGTGATCGCTTCGGGATTAAAACGAGGCTGAATGCGCACTTCCAGCGGATACTCACGGGGCAGGAGGGGGGCGAGAGGGCCGTTCAGTTCGCGGCTGACGGCACCTTCGACGATGGTGCGGAAGGCGGCCACGGCGTTGCTGGCCGCCGCCGGATCAGAGGCGTCGGCTTCGAGGAGGAGGGCCGGGCGCTCACTCCGCAGGAGTTGGCGCTGGAAGCCGGCGGGGATGGTCAGGACGAACTGGGCGCCGCCGTTCTCCAGAATTTTTGCGGCATCGCCTTCACTGCTGACGCTGCCGACGATCCGGAAGTAACTGCTCTGCTCCATCGCCGCCACTATGGCCCGGGCCACCGGACCGTGATCGGCAACCCGCAGTACGGTCGGCAGATGGCGGGGGTCACTGTTGATGGCAAAGCCGAAGAGGATGAGCTGTAACAGCGGGATGCCGAGCATGATCGCAAAGGTCAGGCGGTCGCGCCGCATCTGCACGAACTCTTTGGCGGTCATCGCCGCAAAGCGCCGCCAGGAGAAGAAGCGTCCGGACATCAGTGCACCTCGCGGTCGCGCATGAGATGGATAAAGACCTCTTCGAGGGTGGTCGTGCCGGGCTCCCAACGCTGTGGTCCCGCCCGGAAGGGGGCAACGCTTTGTTCCAGCAACGCCGGATCGCGGCCGCCGACGCGCAGGGTGACGCCAAAGGGGACGACCTGGTCGACGCCGGGGAGTTGGCGTAATTCCAGCGCCAGCGCGTGCAGATCAGCGCCGCTCACCGTCCAGGAAGAGAGGCCCGCGCCGGCGACGATTTCACTCGGCGAACCGGTGACGAGGAGCTCGCCGTAAGCGAGGTAGGCGAGGCGGTGGCAGCGCTCGGCTTCATCCATGTAGTGGGTGCTGATCAGGGTCGTTACCCCCGAGCCCGACAGTTCGTAAAGATCGTCCCAAAAATCGCGCCGCGCCTTCGGATCGATGCCGGCAGTCGGCTCGTCAAGGAGGAGGAGTTGAGGCTGATGCAGGAGGGCGCAGGACAGGGCGAGGCGTTGTTTCCAGCCGCCGGAGAGGGCGCCGGCAAGGCGCTCGCTGAAGGGGGCAAGGCGCATTTTTTCAAGGGTGGCGGCGATCACCTCTTTACGATCACGCACGCCGTAGATGCGGGCCATGAAGTCGAGATTCTCGCGGACGCTCAAATCCTCGTAAAGGCTGAAGCGCTGCGGCATGTAGCCGATCAGGGGGCGGATGCGATCGCTTTCATTGCGGACGTCGAAACCGAGGCAGCTCCCCTGGCCGGCATCAGGGCGCAGCAGGCCGCAGAGCATGCGTAAAAAGGTGGTCTTGCCGCTGCCGTTGGGACCGAGAAAGCCGTAGATCTCGCCGCTGCCCACTTGCAAAGAGAGGCGATCGACGACGGTATTGCCGTTAAAGACCTTGCTCAATCCCTGCACGTCGATGACGACCGCGCCATTCATTGCGGCGTCACCTCCAGCGGTTGTCCGGGTTTGAGCTGCGGGGCTGCGGCGGGCTCCGGTCGGGCCTCGATAAGATAGACGAGTTTGCCGCGACTGTCGCGGCTGTAGATCACCGGCGGTGTGTACTCGGCTTGTGGCGAGATAAAGCTGATCGTCGCCGCAAGTTCGCCGCCATCGAAGCGGAGCATGACTTTGTCGCCGGGCTGGAGTCCGGCAAGCTGCGGCTCGGGGACGTAGAATCGGGCTTTTCTGCCGGCATCGGGGAGGAGGATGACCACCGGCGTTCCGGCCGGAACGAGTTCGCCGACCTCAAAGAGGGTGTCGAAGATCAGTCCACCCTGCGGTGCGGTCGGGCTCTTTTGACTGAGATGCCACTCCGCCTGCCGCAGCGCCTCGCCAAAGGCGGCGGCTTCGGCGCTCAGGGCCTGCTTCTGTCCGATTCGGCCGCCGAGACGGGCGGTGGTCAGGCGGGCGTCGAGTTCAGCGACAAATGCGGCTGTCTGTTGCGCCGCTGCCCGGCTGCGGTCGAGGAGCTCTCGGGAAGTCACGTTTTCGGTAAAGAGGCTTTCCTGGCGGATCAATTCACTTTGCGCCAGATCCCGGGCTGCCCGTGCCTGGTCGCGTTGCGCTTGCAGGGCGGCAATCTCGCTCGGTCGCTCGCCACTGCCAAGATCGTCGCGGCGAAAGCCGGCCTGCTCCAGGCGGCGTTGTGCTTCGGCGACAGCGGTGGCTTCCGGTTCCGGGTCGAGGCGGAAAAGGGGCGCTCCGGCATTCACGGTCTCCCCTTTGCGTACTGCTAAATCCAGCAACCGTCCACCCTGCGGCGCGGCGACGTAGACATATTCCCCTTCAGCGTAGCCTTGCCAGGAGGTGGCAGCGTCGCGATTGCAAGCGGTGAG
>JACUTW010000059.1 GCA_014859605.1 Desulfuromonadales bacterium | reverse complement strand
ACCGCTCATCAACGATTTTTCAAGGAGGATGGTGAATCTAGATTTGTCGAGGAGGGGAGATTAGGCTTGCTGCGGAGAGCTTTCTGTTAAATAAAGGTTTTTCTTGGTGCGCTGAACGTTACAGTGTTTTTTTATTTAGACCTTCAGAAATTTGCCGCCAATCGTTCAAACCCTGCCGCAGGGAGCGGGGCACTGATGACATAGCCCTGGATTTGGTCGCAGCCGTTCCGCTCGATAACCGTCCATTGCTCCTCTGTCTCCACTCCGTTCGCGACCACCTCCATTTTGAGATTGTGAGCCATGGCAATGACAGCGTTGACCACCGCCAGGTCATCAGGTTCAATCAACATATTCTGGATAAAGCTCTTGTCGATCTTGACCCGGTGCGTCGGCATTTTTTTTATCCAGTGCAAGGAGGAACAACCCGAGCCGAAATGGTCGATGGCGATGTTCACGCCCATCTCTTGTAAGGAATGCATGTTGCTTAGCGAAAAATCGATATCCGCCATAATGGTCTCTTCGGTGACCTCAAAGTCGAGTTGCTGCGGATTCAGTCCGGTCTCCTTGAGGATCGAGGCCGTTTTTTCGATCAGATTTGACTGATGGAACTGGCGATTTGAAAGGTTTACCGAAATACTCAGCGGATAGCCGGCCTCATTCCATTTGCGCGCTTGTTCACAGGCTTTGCGCAGAACCCAATCGCCAATCGGAATGATCGCACCGCTCTCTTCGGCAATGGTCAGGAATTGACCGGGGCGCAGTACGCCCTGTTCCGGGTGTCGCCAGCGCAAAAGGGCTTCGGCGCCGATAATGGCCCGCGTTGCACTGCTCACCAGGGGTTGGAAGAGGAGTTCCAGTTCCCCTTTGCCGACGGACTGGCGCAGAAATCCCTCCATCTGCTGGCGGATCATGGTCCGGGCGTTGATCTCGGCGTTATAGAACTGATACGCGTTTTTTCCGGTCCCTTTGGCGTCGTACATGGCGATATCGGCTTTTTTAATCAGATCTTCAGAGTCCTTGCCATCATCCGGGAACATGCAGACACCGATACTGGTCGAGGCGTCAACGGTGACGGCATCGAGTTTAAAGGGTCTTTCAAAGACGCTCAGGATCTTCTTCACGACAATGCCGACATCATCGCTATGGCTCAGATCCGGCATCAGTACGGTGAACTCATCCCCACCGAGGCGGGCGACGATATCGGATTCGCGGATGCAGGCCCGGAGTCTATGGGCCACTTCCTTCAGGAGGCGATCGCCACAGTCGTGCCCCATGGTGTCGTTGATCTGTTTGAAGCCGTTGAGGTCGAGAAAGAGCAGGGCGAGGCGGGTGTCGTGACGCCGGGCCTGGGCAAGTTCCCGCTCGAGAAAATCCATGAAGAGCTGCCGATTCGGCAGGTCGGTGAGGGTGTCGTGATGGGCCTGGTGGCGGATGATCGCTTCCATGTTTCTGCGTTCGGTGACATCGCGGGCAATGACGGAATTACCGATAATCTTGCCGTTGGCGGCCAATATCGGCGAGGTGGATAGCGATACATAAATCTCATTGCCGTCTTTTTTGAGCCGGGTCGTTTCAAAGTGGCAAAGTTCTTCACCTTTCAGGATCGACTGGAGGATCTCGGCTCTTTCATCGTAACGTTCCGGCGGCAACAAGGTGAAGATCGGCTGGCCGATGATTTCCTTGGCAGAAAATCCGAAAATTTTTTCGGCGCCCTTGTTCCAGCTGGTAATAGTATCGTCGAGAGCGACGCTGAAGATGGCATCGTTCGAGGACTCCACAATCATCGCCAGGCGGGCGCGCTCTTCGTCGAGTTGCCGATGTTCGGTCACATCGTGCGCTGTGCCGATGACGGACGTCAATTGGCCAGCGTTATTTAAAATGACTTCTCCCCGGCCATGGATGGTGCGGATAGAGCCATCCGGACGAATAATGCGACAATCATGGTAGACAAAAGGCTGACGTATTCTCAGGGCTCTCTGTATGACTTTTTTCACAACGGCGCGGTCTTCCGGGTGAACCCGCTCCATAAATCCTTTATAGGAGGCCGGGATTGATGCCGGTGCCAGACCGAAAATCCGGTAGAGCTCATCCGACCAGCTGCTATGGTCGTTGACGAGATCCCATTCCCAGCTGCCGAGATGAGTTATTTTCTGTGCTCGTGCCAGCTGCTGTTCGCGTTTGCGGATTTGCTCTTCCTGTTCATTGACCAGGCGCGTCAGCTTAAGCTCTTCCAGGGCTTTATTGATAACAGCGCAAAGATCCACAGTGTTAAAAGGCTTCATTACATAATGGCGGATGCCGGCCTCAATAGCGTTTAGCAGGTAATAAGGATTATTTTGCACAGACAAGGCGATAATGACTGCGTCGGCATTCAGCTCCTTGATCTCTCTGCTCATCTGCAGACCGTCCATGACCGGCATACTCAAGTCGGTCAGGACGATATCCGGCTGATGTTCCCTGAACAACTCCACTCCCTGTGCGCCGTTTTCTGCGACAATAAATTTCAGATCGGGATATTTATCATTCATGATCCTGCTGAGCAGGTTCCGTGTTCCCTCTTCGTCTTCGACATAGAGGAGCTTGTAACCTTGTTTTTTGTTCGCAAAAGTTTGCTGGGGTGCGTCATTGTACCGACCATGGCGGGGTTTCATTTTCGGGTGATGTTGGGCGACGCGGCCCTGTTTTCTCACGGTAAACACTAATTCACCCCGGTCAGCTGTTGTAATAGTTGGTATTCAAGGAATTAATTATTTTGTCAGTGTGACTGTACCGCTGGTGTGAAAAAAGAATATCACCCGAATGGCTATTTATTCCATCTGAACAGATTCATCCCATGGGGTGAAAAGATGAACGATAAAGATGGTTAGAGTGGAAAACACACCATCAGCCCGGATCAAGACGATTGTTGGCGGCAGAATGTTCTGTGATGTGGCCCGCTATCCCTTGGCAACGCTTGAAAAATTGACGAGAAGTTTATGGCAGTTGAGGATAAATTTCATCTTGCAGTGGGGGTGCACAGAAGAGATTTTACAGTTAACGCTCCTGCAAATTGGTACCAACGTTCAGATAAAGCATTCACCCATCTAAGCTTCATTCCTGCCTTTTTTGCCTAATCCCTTTGCCAGAAGAAATAGTCTTTAGGTTTATTGCACCTTCTCCTTTGCAAATTATAGTTCATACGACAACAGCGGCAAGAATGCCAAAGGGGGAAGCTGCGTGCATGCGGCTTCGACTAAATATATGCCGCCCTCAAACCAGTCGAGGAAAGACGTGAACGCTATTTTACTTATGATTCCTGGAGGTTGGGTATGACTACGGTGAGCGATCATCCTCCCGCCCGAGAAATGACGTTGCCTGACCCCGTTGCTCTGCCTGCGTCCCCCCCGGTTGCGGGAAACGCGCCGCTAGCGCCAACCGAAAGCGAATTGCGCCGCGAAGCGATCCGCAGAACGCTGACGCATCATGCCGGGAAGAAAGCTGATGCAAAGGCGATGGCTGATGCCACCCTCTACACCTTGAGCCTGATCAGCACACGACTCACACCGGTGATCGGCGTGCGTGGCGTTGATGTCCTCTTCCGACGCGCGTTGCACCTGACGCAGAGGGCCTTGCCGGAACTCTTGATTTTCGGCGGAGAGGAGAAGGAGAGTGCAGCTTTACTCACCAGGATCAAATCGAGTCTGGCGGAGTGCAAACCGGCGGTTGCCGCCGAGGCAAGCTACACCCTGCTGGTGACTTTTACCGAATTGTTGACACCCTTGATCGGAGAATCCCTGGTCGCACGTCTCTTTGATCCGGTCTGGGTATCTAAACAGGAGCTTTCATTATGAATAATAAAGTGACCATCCAGCGTCTCGCCACCGGTGTGCCGGGACTCGATATGATCCTGGGCGGCGGCCTGCCGGAATTCTCCTTCAATCTGATTACCGGCCCTCCCGGTTGCGGCAAGACGACGCTGGCGCACCAGATCATGTTCGCCTTGGCGACACCAGAGAAGCCGGCCATTTTTTTCACCGTGCTCGGCGAAACGCCCTTGAAGATCCTGCGTTATCAGCAGCAATTCTCCTTCTTCGACCTCGACAAGATCAATGAGACGATTCGTTTTATCAATCTGAGTGAGGACGTCGCGACCGGCAATTTAGAGCTGGTACTGGCACACATCAGTGACGAGGTCGAATCCTCTTCGCCGGCGCTGGTCTTCATCGATTCATTCCGTTCGATCATCGAGGAGGTGACACACCACGCAGCGGGGACAATGAGTCTGCGACTCTTCATTCAGCAGCTCGGGATACAACTGAGCGGCTCGCAGATCACCTCTTTCCTGCTTGGGGAATTTCTGTCAGAGAGCGGTTCGCATCCGATCCTGACGGTGGCTGACGGCCTGTTGTCGATGGAGCAAAGCGTTCAGCGCAATTCCATGGTGCGCAAGATCCAGGTCATGAAAATGCGTGGTCAGGCAATTTTGCCGGGGAAACACACCGTCCGCATTAGCAACGACGGGATCGAAATCTTTCCGGCGGCGCGGGTACGGAGTGATGCCGGGGACAAGTCGCCCACCTCCAAGGCGCTGCGGAGCAAAAAGCGGCTCTCCATGGGAGTGCCGCGGCTCGACGAAATGCTCGACGGCGGCTTGCCGGCGGGCTATTCCGTGCTGGTGGCGGGACCCTCCGGGTCAGGCAAGACCATCCTCGCCACGGCTTTTTTAACCGAAGGGGTGCGCTGCGGCGAACCGGGCATCATTGTCGCCTTTGAACAGACGCCGAGCCAGTCCTGGGTTCGCACCCTCGATGATTTGGTCCGGGCCGGACAGATCGGCTTGATCAACAGCCGCACTCCGGATCTGTCGATCGACGAAATCGTGGAGAAACTATCTGATCTTATTCAGGAGATGAAAGCCACCCGGGTGGTGATCGACTCCCTCTCCGGTTTCGAACTGGCGGTGGCGCCGACTTTCCGCGAAGACTTTCGTGAGTCGCTCTTTCGCATGTTTGCCGTGCTGGCGGATTTGGGGGTGACGGTGCTGATGACCTCGGAACTCGAAGACCGTTATATCGATCTGCGCTTCAGTCCTTACGGCGCGGCCTTTCTCACCGATGCCATCATTGTCCAGCGCTACATCGAAGTGGATAGCAGCTTGCAGCGGGTCATGGCGGTGGTCAAAGTGCGGGGCAGCGACCACAACAAGGAGATCAGGCGCTATGAGATCACCGATGACGGTATCATCATCGGTGATCAGGTGCTCGACTACGAGGGGATCCTCGGCGGGCAACCGAGCTTGAAGAAAACGACTGACAGAGTTAAGTGAGGCAAGCCGTGATCAACAAAAAGAAGACCACCTCACAAAAAAAAGCGACCGGAAAGCCGCAGGCGACCAAAGAAAAGATAACCTCAGCGGCCCCGGCAACCGCAAAGAACCTTGCCAAACGTGAGACCGAAGTCCTTGCCGACGAAGAGGCCGTCCTGGGTCGTGAAGAAGAAACCAGTCTGCGGGAAGAGGTCGTTGACCTGCGGGAAGAGGTCGTCGATAAGCGTGAGAAGGTCCTGCGCACCCATAAGAAGACCTCGAAGGCCAGGATTACGCTGAGTAAGCAGCTGCGCGATGCCAACGAACAGCTCATACTCGCTACAATCCACGCACAGATCATGACCGAGGCGGCCGAACAGACCGTCGCCATCATGACACATATGGCCGAGCACGACTTTTTGACTGGTTTGCCGAACCGGGCGCTGCTCACTGACCGTTTGGCGCAAGCAATAGCGCTCGCACAGCGGCACGGTAAAAAGGTGGCGTTGATGTATCTGGATATCGACAACTTTAAGCACATCAACGATTCCCTTGGGCATGCGATTGGCGACCTGCTGCTGCAGTCAGTCGCACAGCGGCTGCTAGGTTGCGTCCGCCTCTCGGATACCGTTAGTCGCCAGGGGGGCGATGAATTTGTCGTCATGTTGCCCGAAGCTGAAGATGTACTGGACGCTTCCTACACCGCCAAAAAGTTGATCACCGCCGTCGCCAAGCCCCATCTCGTCGCGGACCACCAGCTCCACGTCACCCTGAGCATTGGCATCAGTCTTTATCCTGACGACGGCAAGGACGTGGAAACGGTGTTCAGGAACGCCGATATCGCCATGTATCAAGCCAAGAAAAGCGGGCGCAACAACTACAAGCTCTTCACTCCGGAGATGAATGTCCGGGCGGTCGCGCGGCAAAGTATCGAGCAAGCGCTGCACCGCGCCCTCAAGGAGAGCGAGTTCGTGTTGCATTATCAGCCGAAGGTCAATCTCGAAAGCGGCGCAATTACCGGCGCCGAGGCCCTTATCCGCTGGCAGCGTACTGCTCATCGCCTTGTCGCCCCGACGCAGTTTGTGAGCATCGCCGAAGAATGCGGCCTGATCCAGTCGATCGGCAGGTGGGTACTGCGCGAAGCTTGCCGTCAGGCCCAGGTCTGGTTGCAAGCCGGCCTCGACCTGGAGCAGATCGCCGTCAACGTCTCGCCGCTTGAATTCCATGGCAAGGATTTTCTCGCCGGAATCCGTAAAACCCTCGAAGATACCGGCCTCGACCCGCATCGCCTTGAATTGGAGTTGACCGAAAGCGGCATGATGCAGGACATGGAACAGACAATGGCAATCCTGCATGCTCTCAAAGAACTCGGCGTACAGATAGCCGTCGATGATTTTGGCACCGGTTATTCGAGCCTGAGCTATCTGCACCGCTTCCCCATCGATACGCTCAAGATCGACCAGTCGTTCGTTCAGGACTGCGACGGCGAACCGATCGTCAGTGCCGTCATTGCCATGGGGACGAGCCTCAAACAGCGGATTGTCGCTGAGGGGATCGAAACGAAAAAACAGCTCGCTTTTCTGCAATCTCAACACTGTGCCGAGGGACAAGGTTTTTACTTCAGTCGCCCTGTGGCTGCCGAAGAGTTCGCCACCATGTTGGCCGGTCGACATTAGCCGGAGGCAAGCAAGTTAACGTTCATAACAACAAAAGGAGAGCATCATGAAGTCGAGTATGAAGGACAAGGCAGAGGGGATGCTGCACGAAGTAAAGGGTAAGGTCAAAGAGGTCACCGGCAAAGTAACCAATAATCCCAAACTGGAAAGTAAGGGCACCGCCGAAAAACTTGCCGGCAAAGCGCAAGTAAAAGTTGGTGAAGTCAAGAAGGTCGTTGGGAGGTAGGCGGTCTTCTGCCGCAATCAGGTTTCGTCAGGCATGAGGTCGGCGGACTGGAAATTCAAAGATTAATACTAATCACCACGAAAGGAAGATGAGTCATGAAAATTTTAAGTTCTATGGCGTTCATAGGTTCTCTGGTCTTTCTCTTGGCGTTCAGCGTCCCACTGCCAGCTTCTGCAGAGATGATGGAGATGGACAAAATGGGCGAAATGATGGGCATGTGCATCGAACATGCAGAGATGATGGGGCTGACCGATGATCAAATCATGAAAATTAAACCTCGGCATAGCGATATGCAAAAAAAACATGCCCGCTATAAAGCGGACAAGAAGATTGCCGAGATCGAACTCATGGATATCATGGATGTGAAAGATTTTGATTTGGAGAAGGCCCGTTCGGCAGTGAAAAAAATTGCTGAGATAAAAACAGCTCATAAGTTGGAAATGCTCAAATCCATGAAAGAAATGCGGACGATGTTGACGGAAGAACAGTTCAAGGCAATGAAGAAGATGATGATCATGAAGTTGGGTGAAAAAGAACCGATGAAGATGAAGATGGAAATGATGGATAAACCCTAACAATCAAGAGAAGGAGAAGAGATCATGAAAGCAATCAATATCATATCTACTATGGTCGTAACGGTCTTCCTGCTGGCGTTCAGCGTTCCGGTACAGGCCGCGAACATGGACAACGCCATAGAGAAATCAGTCAAGGATTCTTATGTGTTCCAGACCTATCTTCAGGACGATGATATCAAGGTCAAGTCCAAGGACGGTATTGTCACCTTGACCGGAACGGTCTCGGAAGAATCCCATAAAACAATGGCCGAAGATACCGCATCCGGCTTTGCCGATGTCAAGCGGGTAGAGAATAAACTGGAAGTCAAAGCAGATCGTCCTGCCGTGAAGTCGGATGCGTGGCTCGTGACAAAAGTGAAAACCACGCTCCTGTTCCATCGTCACGTCAGCGCCATGACCGAAGTTGACGTCAAAGACGGCATCGTCACCTTGCGCGGCGATGCGGAAAATCAGGCCCAAAAAGATTTGACGACCGAATATGTCAGGGATATCGAAGGAGTGAAAGATGTCAAAAATGAGATGACCGTGGCAAAGGGTCCGAAAGAGAAGAGAACGACAGGTGACAAGATCGATGACTCATCGATCACCGCCCAAGTGAAGATGTCGCTGCTTTATCACCGTTCAACCAGTGGTCTCAAGACCAAGGTCGAGACGAAAGATGGCGTCGTTACGTTGAGTGGCACGGCTAAAAACTCTGCTGAAAAGGACCTGGCGACCAAATACGCCAAGGATGTCAACGGCGTGAAGTCGGTAGAGAATCTGATGACTATCGAGTAGTTTCAGTTCCAGGCCAACGAGACCATATCCCCCCTGCCGGCAGCAATATCGGCAGGGGGGATACAGTCATCAGGAAGGGAGGTTTTTATGTTGTGGACAATAGCGGTCATACTCATAGTTCTGTGGTTGCTGGGGTTAGTGAGCAGTTACACAATGGGAGGTTTCATTCATATCCTTCTGGTTGTTGCGATCATTGTTTTTCTGGTCGGGATTATTCAGGGACGCAGATGATCCTGAAGGTTCATTAGCCACCGTTTGCTATTGCTGACATCCGTATGCTTTTCATCACCACAGGAGACTGATATGAACGAAACCAAGTGGCCCTATCTCTTGCCACCGCTTCCTTTTGACGAAAACGCTCTGGACCCGGTCATTAGCGCCAACACTAAACGCTAAGCGGCGACATTGTGTTGAGCGAATCTGCGGCTTAATGCGGCCCTCGGAAAGTGAGACAGTGAGACGCGTGACAACAACAAAGCCGCCAACCCGGAGAGTGAGGGGTTGGCGGCTTTGTTGTTCAGGTTGGTTGGAGCTGGTTTTAAAATTTAACCTTTTTTGTGACAACCGGTGCATTGGGTGGGACCAGCCGCTTTTTCCTGATGACATCCCTTGCAGAGTTGATGTGCTTTGTCCTTGCCCAAGACGATTTTGGCCGGCGCTCCGGTAGAATGGCAACTGCTGCAAGCATGGTTAGCGGCATGCTGCTGGTGATCAAAGCTTACATTGCCGTTGGTGGCTTTATAGGTCACCGTCGCAGGAGCGGTCGCCGGTTTCTCGGCCGGCACCGTGGGCACCGCAACCGCAGGGGCTGGCTGCGGTGTTGTTGTCGGTGCAACCGTTGTCGTTTCGGCCGGCGCCGTCTTCACTGCTGGTGGCGGGGCGGTTTTGACTGCGGTTGCCGGGGGGATGACGACTGTCGCTTCGGTCGCTTCAGCCGACGCGGGTTTTTCTTGCGTCACCGGTGCCGGCTGCTCGGTCTTGCTGGTCTGATCCGGCTCGATAACCGCGACCGGCGCCGGTTGCGGTGCAGGCGGCGACGGTTCCTGTTGTTTGCAGCCTCCTGCCAGCAGCGCTGCCAGGGCCAGGGTGGCCAACCATATGGACGGGTGCATAGTGATCCTCCTTTCTTGGGCCGACATGATCAGTACTTCATCTTCTTGGCTTGACCCGGGGGGATATTCCCACGGTGGTGGCCATCGACAACGATGCAGCCGGCCAGAGTCGAAAAAAGAAAAGCGGTGAGGGCAAGAAGCATAAGTGAACGGAACATGATGAATCTCCTTGGTGAGTGATGTCGGGTTTAATGATGGAGTTTGACCTTGATGGGGTGGACTTCCAGAACGGGGACCGGCTGAACCTTCACAATACAGCCGGTTGCGCATAAGCTGACAAGCACAAGTAAACATATACTGAAACATAAATGGCGCATGGGACCTCCTGTTGATTCACCGAAACATCTTACTATAGCATCGATCCGTTTTGTAGTCTGTTTCCTTCTTGCCCTCCTTTTTACGGACAGAAACGATTCTGCTTGCAAGCGCCCTTCGCGCCTAGCGTTGAATGGATGGCTTGACTTCGTTGGTTTGGATGATAAATTTTTAATTAATGTTGTTAATTCGAGCTGTCGGTGGTGTCGGCAGCAGGGCGGTTTAACAGGCGACAAGCAACCTTCGAGATAGCGATGATCGAGAAGAGACTGGGATTACGGCTGACTCCCTTCACCATTGCCTTAGCCTATACCCTGCTCGGCGGGCTCTGGGTCTTCTTCTCCGACGATCTCCTGGCAGCCTACCTGACCGATCCCGTCCTTTTCCAGCGCAGTAAAATTATTAATGCCTGGGTCTTTATCGTCCTTTCATCGCAGCTGCTTTATCTGTTGATGCGGCGGCGGGAAGGCGCCATTCAGCGCTCGCAGGATTCTCTGAGCCGGGCCAATCGCTCCCTTAAAGTCTTCAGCGAATGCAATAAAGTGATCACCTGGTACACCAAAGAGCAGGAGCTGCTGAAAGTCATCTGCCGTATCTTTGTCGAAGTCGGCGGTTATCGCCTTGCCTGGGTCGGTTTTGCGCGTCAGACGCCGGAGAAGATTGTCGAGCCGGTGGCGCACTGGGGGCATGATGATGGCTATCTGCAGAGCTTGCAGGTGACATGGGACGATAGCCGGAATGGTCAGGGGCCGGCGGGATGCGCCATCCGCACCGGCAAGACGACGGTGGTGCAGAATATCATGACCCAGCCGGAATTCCGCCCCTGGCGGCAGGAAGCCTTGCAAAACGGTTATGCCTCGGCAATTGCTCTCCCGCTGTGGAACGACCACGAAGTCTTCGGCGGCTTGGTCATCCTTGCGGCGGAAGCGGAGGCCTTTAACCAGGAAGAGATCAAGCTTCTCGAAGAGTTGAGTGCCGATCTTTCTTACGCTATCAACGGTATTCGCTTTCATGCCGAGCAGAAAGTGGTCAAGGAGGAGAATCGCTTGTTGGCCGCGGTGATTGAGCAGGCAAGCGACGGGGTGCTGATCTTCGATGCCGCCGGAACGACTCTTTATATCAATCCTGCTTTCGAGGCGATCTGCGGCACCATCGTTTCGGAGGCCATCGGCGTCAGTGTCTACACCCTCGACAGCTGCAAGATGAATGGTAATTTCAAGCGGGCGTTGGAAGAGACCATAAGGCGCGGTGTCGGGCGAAGCGGGCGCTTTGTCAATCAGCGCGCCGATGGGGGTCGATATGAGGTTGACGTTCACATTGCGCCAGTGCAACGCCTCTCCGATGCCGAGATCCGCTATGTCGCCATTATGCGGGAAGTCACCCACGAAGTGCAGTTGGAAAAGCAGCTGCGCAGCGCCCAGAAGATGGAGGCAATTGCGACCCTTTCCGGCGGTATCGCCCACGACTTCAATAATATCCTCGCTGCCATCATCACCAATACCGAGATGACTCTGGATGATGTCGGAGAAGACAATCCGTTGCGCGAACACCTTCAGATCGTTTTGAAAGCCGGTCTCCGTGGCAAGGATCTGGTCAAGCAGATCCTGACGATCAGTCACCAGGCCGATCAGGAGCGCCAGCCGGTGCAGGTCGAGAAGGTCGTCAGCGAATGTCTTTTGCTGTTGCGGGCGTCCCTTCCCACGACTATCGAAATCCGCAAGGTCATCGCTGACAACCTCGGGCCGGTCCCGGCTGACCCGTCGCAGCTGCATCAGGTGATTCTTAATCTCTGTACCAACGCCGCCGATGCGATGCAGGATCAGGAAGGAATTCTTGAAGTCCGTCTCGCCGATATTCAGATTTCTCCCCGGGAAGCACGGATTAATCCTTTGTTGCATCCGGGCAGCTATCTGAAGATGTCGATCAAAGACACCGGCTGTGGGATGGAAAAAGGCGTCATGGAGCGGATTTTTGATCCCTTTTACACCACCAAGGGGCGCGGCAAGGGGACCGGACTCGGTCTTTCGGTCGTGCACGGCATTGTCAAGAGCCATGGCGGCTCCCTGACGGTCGAGAGTGAGGTGGGGAAGGGGAGCGTTTTTGAAGTCTTTTTGCCGCGGATCGTCTGCGTCGAACCGTCTCTCCCGCTGCCGGTCGATCTGCCCGCCCGTGGCGGAAAGGAACGCATTCTCCTGGTCGATGACGAAGAGGATCTCGTCTTTGCCGGCAAGAAGATGCTGGAGCGTCTCGGTTATGACGTTGTCGCCGGGACGGACAGCACGGAGATGCTCAAGCTCTTTCGCGCCGCCCCAAAGAGCTTTGATCTGGTGATTACCGACCAGACCATGCCTCACCTGACCGGCGAGATGCTGGCGCGCGAGATGCTGGCGCTGCGGGCCGATCTGCCGATCATCCTTTGTTCCGGGATGGGGGGGTCCGGTCCTTCGCGGGTTTCTCTGGAGCGCGCCCGCGCCGTCGGCATCCGCGAACTGGTCAGCAAGCCCTTTGAACGGGAGGAGATGACCCGCGTCATCCGGCGGTTACTTGATTAAAGTTAGTGTCGTCCTGATTTTCTCCCTCCCTTTCAAGGTGAGGGCCGGGGAGGGGATGGGGTAGCTTCAGTACAACCCATCCCCATCCTAACCTTCCCATTGAAGGGGAAGGAATTAATGAATTGCTCCCTCACGAAAGAATCCGTTATGGCCAAAATCCTGATCATCGATGATGACGAGCTTATCTGCACGACCCTCACGCGCCTGGTGAGCGGTAAAGGACACGATGCCAGCCGGGCTTTGACTCTGGCGGAAGGCCTGCGACAGGCGAGGGCGCAAGCCTGTGATGTAATATTTCTTGATGTGCGCCTGCCGGATGGCAATGGTCTCGATCTTTTGCCGAAGATCGAAGCCCTGCCGCTTGCTCCCGAGGTGATCATCATGACCGGCTTCGGCGACCCCAACGGCGCCGAGTTGGCGATCAAGTGCGGCGCCTGGGATTATATTGAGAAGAATTCATCGGTGAAGGACATCGTTCTGTCGCTGGAGCGTGCCCTGCAATACCGTCAGGAAAAGCTCGCCGTTGCCGGCAGGCAAAGTGTCGCTGCCCTGCAACGCGAGAAGATCGTCGGTCACAGCCCCAAACTGCAGGCCTGTCTCGATCAGGTCGCCCAGGCCGCCGGCAGCGAGGTCAATGTCTGTCTCTTCGGCGAAACCGGTACCGGCAAGGAGCTCTTTGCCCGCGCCATTCACGAAAACAGCCAGCGCCGCCGGGGGAAATTCGTCGTCGTCGATTGTACCGCCCTGCCGGAAACTTTGGTGGAGAGCCTCCTTTTCGGTCACGAAAAGGGTTCCTTTACCGGCGCCGACAAAGCCCGTGACGGATTGGTGCTGCAGGCGCACTGCGGCACCCTCTTTCTTGATGAAGTTGGCGAACTGCCGCTGACCCTGCAGAAGACTTTTTTGCGGGTCCTTCAGGAGCGGCGTTTTCGGCCTCTCGGGGGGGACAGGGAGCTGGCCAGCGATTTTCGTTTGGTGGCCGCGACCAATCGCAACCTGGAGAAGATGGTCGAGAGTGGCCAGTTCCGGGCCGATCTCCTCTTCCGGTTGCAGTCGTACTGTATTGAGCTGCCGGCGCTGCGCCAGCGACATCAGGATGTTCAGCAGCTCGCACGTTTTTATGCTGATCGCTTCAGCCGGCGTTACGGTCTGGCGCCGAAAGGGTTTTCTCCGGAATTTCTGGAAACGCTGACCGGCTATGCCTGGCCCGGTAATGTCCGCGAACTCGTCAACTGCATGGAGCAGACTCTCGCCGCAGCGCAGGCCGAACCGACCCTCTTCCCCAAGCATCTTCCCCTCAATATCCGCATTCAGGTGACGCGGGCAACCGTGGCACAGGCCAATCACTCCCAGCCCCATGCGGACAAGAATCCGGCTTATGCTCTGCCCAAGCTGCACGACTATCGGGAAGCGATTTACCACGATGCTGAAAAGAACTATCTGCACGATCTCTTCAGCCGTTCCGAACGCAGCATCAGCCACGCCTGCCAACTCTCCGGACTGTCTCCCTCCCGCCTTTATGCCCTGATGAAGAAGCACGAAATCTCCCGCATCGACTGAACCTTTCGTTTCACTCCAGCATGACCTCCGCTGTCCTGTTTATTCCTGTGTCACAGGAATTTTCCTGTTTTTCAGGAGAATTTCTTGCTGGACAGGAGGAGATTCTTCCCTGTCCCTCTCCGGATTAAATCGTATAACATCCTGAAACTAAAAACTAAAAGCAGGATATTCCACAACTCTTTCATGCTGGTATGGCGGTTGCTCTTCTCTTTTGGCAAGAGAGAACATCAACTTTCAACAGGAGGTCGTCATGAAATCCACACTCGCTAATTCGTTGATCCTGCTGGTGGTCGCGTCCGGAACCGCGCTCCTTTCCTTCCTTGATGTGACAGCGCTGGGGCTGGCACCGCTGGAGACCCTCTTTCTGGTCTTTATTGCTGTCGTCGTCGCTATTCAGGTGGTGCCGGCGCTCATGCTTTTCGGCACGCTGCTCAAAGGACTCATTTCCAGGGTAGAGAAACGTTCGGCTGTGAAGTGACAGGCATTCCCTCGTCCGCAGGATGGTTCACCCCAAAGGGGAGTGACGACGATGATGAACAAACCCAATATCCTGATCGCGGAAAAGGACTTTACGACGCGAAGACAACTTGTCCGTATGGCCACAGAGGCGGGTTATGAGGTGAAAACGACCCGATCGGTGGCAAAGCTGATTTACAACCTGTTGTGCAGACACTTTCCGGTCGTTCTGCTCGGCGACAGCATCGAAGGGAATATTCAGATTCCCAGTCTGCTCCGGCTGATGAAAGCCAGTGACCCGCAGGTGGCGATTATCCTGATCTCCGACGACATCTCTTTGCAGCAGATGCGCAAAGCCCGGGAGTTGGGGATCTTTTTTCACGCTCTCAAGCCGGTCAATCCCGAGGACTGGCAGGAATTAACTCTGGCGATAACTTGTGCCTGCAAAAAGACGGCACGGCTGAACCCGGCGCCGCGAGGCAGTGCAAGCTCGCTTACGCCGCGCATTCACTAAGAAAGGAGATCACTCATGAAAACCATTGTAGGAATAATCATGGTGACAGCATTTTTGGGGGCGGCCGTTGCACCTGCCGCTGCAGCGGCCTCTGGCGATGGGAGTCAGTTGGCGATCTACATCTTTTTGGGGATGTGTGCCCTGATCATTGTTGTCCAACTCTTTCCCATCTTTTTCATGCTGTATGGCCTGTTGAAGGGGCTGTTCCACGGAAAGAAAGAGACAGCTGAAGCCCCGGTCGAAGTTGTGGTTGATAAGTAATCGGCCCGATCCATCGAGCGGGCGGGCAGGAGGTTGTCATGAAAATCGACAAAAGACTGATTATTCTCTGGATTGCAAGTCTGACCCTCTTTGGCGGCGTCGGGGTCGCGACCCTGGCGGCTCCGGACTGGATGAGCGGGGCGCCGGGCTGGGCAATTCGCTTTTTCCTTGGTTACTGCGGCATTGTCATTGTGGCGCAGGTCTTCGCCGTCATGGGAATCATCCGCCGGCCGGAAGATTCCACCGTAAAAAATAGCCGCTATCGCATTCTCCCCGTCCTGTTGCTGCTTGTCTTTGTCGGTTTAACCCCGGCCAGGGCGATGCAGGGCAGCGACTGTCAAGGCTGTCATCGTGATGCCGCTATGGTCGGTGCGGCCTTTGTCGTTAACCCGACAACCTTCGATACCACCGCTCATGCCGAAATCGGCTGTCCGGCCTGTCATACATCGGTCGGCAGCAATCATCCGGATGATGGTCTGGTGCCGTCGAAAGCCGGCTGCCAGGATTGTCACACAGAGGTCAGCCGGGAATATGCCGCCAGCAGCCACTATGGCAGCGCGGCTTGTCACGATTGTCACAATCCTCATCAGGCTCGCGGTGCCACGGCGGTCTCCGGCCACGACATGAACCGGCAATGCCGTCTCTGTCATGCCACTGACGCAGTTGTTGAGCGGCACCTTGAGTGGCTGCCGCAGACCGAGCTGCACATCGCCATGTTGCCCTGTGTTTCGTGTCACACCGCCGCCCAAGACAATGTCATTACCCTTTATGTTGTTAAACGCCAAAAAGGCGCGAATATCGCTACCCTGGAGCCGGCATCTTACGTCGAGCTGCAAGGGCTGGCGAAAGGGAAGCACGTTGAGTCCCTGATCGATGGCAACGAGGATAATTACATCTCCCTGACGGAGCTGCGCCTCTTTAATCTCAATAGCAAAAACCCCCTGCGTCTGCAGGGGATGATGACGCCGGAAACGGTCACCCATGATTTCCGTCTCCTTGCCAACCGTCGCGATTGCTCTTTCTGTCATGCCTCCGGACCGGATGCGCGGCAAAGCAGTTTTATCGCCCTGCCGCAGAGTGACGGCAGTTACCGGCGGATGGCTGTCGAAAGAGGCGCGGTCCTTGATGCTCTTTATGGCACCCCGGATTTTTACATGGTCGGATCGACGCGCAGCAAGGCGCTGAATTATATCGGTGCGATGATTATCGCCGGCGGGCTGGTGGTGCCGATTGGACACGGAACTCTGCGTTTTTTGACGCGCAAGAACCGGCAGGACGAAAAGGAGTCTGATCATGAGTGACACATCGAGAATCTATCTGCAGCCGACCCCGATCCGTATCTGGCACTGGCTCAATGCCTTCGGCATCGTCACCCTCGGCCTCACCGGTATCCAGATCCGCTTTCCGGACTATGTCAACATCTTTGCCGGTTACAAAACGGCGATCCTGCTGCACAATGTCGCGGGGGTGGTAGTCGCGGCCTCTTTCGCCCTGTGGTTCTTCTATTATTCCTTTGTCGCCCGTAACATGCTGAAACTCTACGTCCCCAGCAAGGATGAGGTGCAAAAGGGATTACTGCGCCAGGCCAAATTTTATCTGCTGACCTACTTTCTCGGCCGGCCGAATCCGCATCATCCCACCCCGCAGAACAAGTTCAACCCCATGCAGAAATCGGCTTATCTGGCGATCATGTTCCTGCTCATGCCGCTCCTTGGTCTTTCCGGCATCCTGCTGATCAATATCGAGCCGATGCGAAATCTGATACTGATGATCGGCGGCCTCAAGATTCTCATGGCGATCCATTATCTCCTTGCCTGCTGTCTGTGCGCTTTCCTCTTTACCCATGTCTACCTGGCGACCCTCGGGCGGACTGCCTTCGCCTACATCAAGCCGATGTGGACCGGTTGGGAAGAGAACGAAAGTGAGCAGCATGAGACTTTGGATCTTACAGCTCCGCGACCGAACTGACTGATAGACAGCCATCCCGGCCGCAGCTGCACTGCAGTCCGGGAGGAAGGGAGGCCACCATGAAAAAGCAGATCGGGCCCAATGTGATGGTTATCGCCAGAAAATTCGCGGCTGTACCGTTCTCCCCTGGCGACCGCGCCGAGTCAGCGCAATTTCCCGTAACCGGG
>JACUTW010000004.1 GCA_014859605.1 Desulfuromonadales bacterium | reverse complement strand
CTCTGCGAGATGAAGCCGCAGCACTTCTCGCCGGCGCACCAGCTGCCGGGACTCGGCGAGCTCGTCTGTTCCAATTCGCTGCGCGGGGCGGGGATGAATAACGCTGTCGGCCTGCTCAAGGAAGAGCTGCGCCGCTGCGATGCCCTCTTCATGCAGGCGGCCGATGCCTGTGCCGTCCCGGCCGGCGGCGCCCTTGCCGTCGATCGCGATGCCTTCAGCGCCTATCTTACCGAGAAGATCGAGGCGCATCCCGACATCGAGTTGATCCACGGCGAAGTGACGGAGATCCCGGCGGAAGGGACGGTGATCATCGCCTCCGGCCCGCTCACCTCGGCGGCCCTTTCGGCGGCGATTGCGCAGCGCACCGGCAGCGAGCATCTCTACTTCTACGATGCCATCGCCCCGATCGTCGAAGCCGACACCATCGACTACAGCAAGGCCTATCGCGCCTCCCGCTACGGCAAGGGGGGGGATGACTACGTCAACTGTCCGCTGTCCCGCGAAGAGTATTTTGCTTTTGTCGAAGCGCTGAAGAGCGGCGAGAAGGTCCCGACCCGTGATTTTGAGAAAGCGATCCATTTTGAAGGCTGTCTTCCAGTTGAGACCCTCGCCGAACGGGGCGATCTCACCCTCGCCTTCGGGCCGATGAAGCCGGTCGGCCTCCCGGATCCGCGCACCGGCTACGAGCCCTTTGCCGTGGTGCAACTCCGTCAGGACGATCGCCACGCCACCCTCTTCAATCTCGTCGGTTTCCAGACCAAGCTCACCTGGCCGGAGCAGCGCCGCATCTTTGCCATGCTCCCCGGCCTGGAGAACGCCCGCTTCGCCCGCCTCGGCAGTATGCACCGCAATACCTTCCTCAATGCCCCGGCCTGTTTGACCCGCACCCTGCAACTCAAGAGTGATCCACGTCTTTACTTTGCCGGTCAGATCACCGGCGTAGAAGGCTACGTCGAGTCGGCCGGCTGCGGCTTCCTCGCCGGCCTTTTCGCCGCCCGCGCCCTGCGTGGTCAGGAAGCACCGCTGCCGCCGGCCACCACCGCCCTCGGTGCCCTCCTTGTCCATCTCGCGGAATCAGAGGCCAAGGATTTTCAGCCGATGAACGTCAATTACGGTCTCTTTCCCCCCTTGGATGACCGCCGACGCAAGCGCGCCGACCGGCGTTTGGCGATGGCGGAGCGCGGGCTGAACGATCTTGAACCGTGGCGGTTGGCGCTGGCCCCGGAATAGTTGCAGAAAAAATACCGCCGCTCCGGCAGTTGCCAGGCGGCGGTATTTTTTAGAAATGAATTTAAGAAGCATTTTGTCCGGCAGTTTTTACAACTCCACCCCCCACCCCGCCAACTCCCCGACCACGCCATCCAGCAACGGCATCATCGCCGCTGCGACCGCTGGGGTCAAACGCATCTCCATCTCGATCGATCCTGGCTGTATCCCCCAGACCACCAATTCCTCCGGCACATGTCCTTGCAACTCTGCTACGGCGAGGAGATCCTGCACCCCCATTTGATGGACGGAGAGTTTGCTGGCAAAGGCGCGCGGTACCTCTTCGCCTTCAAGGCGAAAGAGCGCGCCGGGGGCCGCGCCCATGTCGATGGCGTCGATGATCAGGAGTTTTTTGACTCCTTCGAGCATCGGCAGAAGGTCGAGTCCGAGGGTGCCGCCATCGACGACGCTGACCCCGGCCGGGAAGGTGTAGCGGGCTTGCAATGCTTCGATGGCAGTGACACCGAGGGCGTCGTCATTCATCAGCGAGTTACCGATTCCCAGAACGAGAATTGCCATCAAAGATCCTTCGGTTCGATGTAACGGTAGCCGCTGAAGATGCTACTCAAAGTGCCGTTTCGTTCCTTGATATCCATGAGGGCGGCGCTGTAAACATGGTTGATGAAGAAGCCGGCGAGGAGCCACATGATCGCGTGATGGATGAGGCGCAGCCACTGGCTGTCGATCAAGGTGAGGATCCACGCTGTCGATGCCGCCATCATTCCGCCTGGATTATATTGGGCGTAGAGGGCGAAACCACCGACGATCTGGATGATAAGCAGAACGAAGATGCCGGCATAAGCGACGGCGGCAACGGGATTATGACCGACTTCGTAGGAGATCTGTTTGCCGGTAAAGGTGTAGTAACGCAGCATCTTGATGAAGTTGCGGCGTCCCTCTGCGGTTCTCCAGGGGAGGAAGGCGCGCCAGGAAGCATGATGATTGCCGGCGAACATCCAGTAGATGCGCGCCAGCATCGAAGCGGTGAGGACGTAGGCGGCGACAAAGTGGATGAAGCGGATCCAGCCCATGACAAAGCCGCCGTCGACACCGGCGATCAGGTAGGGGAAGCCGATAAAGAGGCCGGTGATCGACAGGACAACGATCGCCAGGGCATTGATCCAGTGGGTGACCCGGACCGGGATTTCCCAAACGTAGCGAATTTCAAGCATGGCATTAACTCCTTCCCTTTACAGCGCCTTGATCCGCACGATCTCGGTTCCTTTGCCGTCGAAAACGTGGACAGCACAGGCGAGGCAGGGGTCAAAGGAGTGGATGGTCCGCAGGATCTCCAGAGGGTTCTTTTCATCCGCTATCGGCGTACCGATCAGGGCGGATTCATAGGGCCCGAGTTGCCCGAGCGGATCGCGGGGGCCGGCGTTCCAGGTCGAAGGGACGACCGTCTGGTAGTTGGCAATGGCGCCATTTTTGATGCGAATCCAATGGCCGAGAGCGCCGCGTGGCGCTTCGTGGAAACCGTACCCCTGCGCCTCTTTCGGCCAGGTCGAGGGATCCCACTTCTCTTTGTTAAAGGTTTCAAAAATGCCGCGCCCCATGTTGTCGGCGAGTTGCTGCAGCCAGACTTCATTCTTCTGCGCCAGGACCAGGCAATCGATGCCGCGGGCGGCAGTACGGCCGAGGGTCGAGAAGAGGGCGCCGGCGCCAACTCCAAGTTTAGAAAGGACGAAATCGACTGCCCCTTTGACATCCGGGTTGCCGCCGACATAGGCGACGAGGACCCGCGCCAGCGGTCCGACCTCCATCGGTTGATCGTTGTAGCGGGGCGATTTGACCCAGGAATACTTCTCATCGGTGTTGAGGAATTCGTAAGGCGGCTTCGGCCCGGTGTATTTGGGGGTGGTTTCGCCGTCGTAGGGGTGCAGCCCCTGTTTGTCGCCAGCGGCGTAGGTATACCAGGAGTTGGTCACATATTCGCTGATCTTCTTTTCCTCAACGGGGAGGAGATTGGCGAGATCTTTGGCAAGGATGATTCCTTGTGGAAAGTACAGGCTGCTGGCGCTGCCGGAGTTATCCATGGGGAAGTCGCCGTAGCTGAGATAATTGCCGACCCCGCCGCCGATGGCAGCCCAATCCTTGTAGAAGGAAGCAACGGCGAGGAGGTCGGGGATGTAGACCTGCTCGACAAAGGTGCGCGCCTGCTTGAGGAGTTTACCGATATGGGCGATCTTGTCGGCGTTGATTGCATTCTGGCTGTCGGGATCGACGGGGATCGACATGCCGCCGACGAGAAAAGTCTGGGGATGAGGATTCTTCGAGCCGAGGATGGCGTGAATCTTGATAACGTCCTTTTGCCATTCCAGGGCTTCGAGATAGTGGGCGACCGCCATGAGATTCGCTTCCGCTGGCAGTTTATAGGCACTGTGTCCCCAGTAGCCGTTCTGGAAGGGGCCGAGCCGGCCGGTATTGACGAAAGCCTGAATCTTCTCCTGCACGCCTTTGAAGTAAGTGGTACTCGATTTCGGCCAATCGGAGATCGACTGCGCCAGTTGCGCGGTCTTGGCTGGATCGGCCGCCAGGGCGCTGACGATATCGACCCAGTCGAGGGCATGGAGATGATAAAAGTGGATGACATGATCCTGAACGTTCTGGATTCCCATGATCAGATTGCGGATGAGGCGGGCATTATCGGGAATCTGGATCTTTAATGCATCCTCAACGGCGCGGATACTCGCCATCGAATGGACGGTGGTACAGACGCCGCAGAAGCGCTGGGTAAAGTGGTGGGCGTCGCGGGGGTCACGCCCTTTGAGGATCGTCTCGATGCCGCGAAAGGCGGTGGAGGAACTCCAGGCGTTGACAATCTTCCCCCCTTCGATCTGAGCTTCGATGCGCAGATGCCCTTCTATGCGGGTAATCGGATCGACAGCAATTCGCTTCGCCATAACTTATTCCTCCTTCTTCACTTTATCAGATTCCATGGCATCCCCTTTACGGAAGGCACTGGCGACGCCGTGCACGGCAAAGGCGGCGGCGGTCGCACCGACCAGACCGAGACCGATCTTGTCAGCAGTCGCCTCGACCCCGAAACCGGGGACTTGCGGCAGGCGGCGGTAGAAGGGGCTCATGGTGTCCCAGAAACCGGGGCTGGCGCAGCCGATGCAGCCGTGTCCGGCCATCACCGGCCAGCTCAATCCTTCGTTATAGCGAATCGTCGGGCAGTTGTGGAAAGCCTCCGGCCCTTTGCAGCCGAGCTTGTAGAGGCAGTGCCCCTGCCGGTGGCCGGCATCGTCAAAGCTTTCGGCATACTGGCCTGCATCGAAGTGGGCGCGGCGCTCGCAGTTGTCGTGAATCCGTTTGCCATAAGCAAACTTCGGCCGGCCGAGCACATCGACCGCCGGCAGTTTGCCGAAGGTGAGGAAGTGGACGAGGGTAGCGGTGAGATTGTCGGCATTGACCGGACAGCCGGGGAGGTTGACGATGGTCGCCCCCGGTACCAGATCGCGGACACCGACCGCTGTCGTCGGGTTCGGCGCCGCGGCCGGGAGGCCGCCGAAGGAGGCACAGGTGCCGACGGTGATCGTTGCCGCGGCGTTTTTGATGAGCTTCTTCGCACTCTCCACAGCGCTTTCACCGCCAATCGTGCAGTAAGCGCCGTTCTCGCCGGTCGGAATCGCCCCTTCGACGATCAGCAGATACTGTCCTTTGTACTTCTCCATCGCAACCCACTTCGATTTTTCCGCCTGGTGGCCGGCGGCCGCCATAATCACTTCGGCATATTCGAGGGAGATGATGTCGAGAATAATTTCGGCCGCGGTCGGTTGGTTGGCACGCAGAAAGGCTTCGGAATCACCACTGCAGCTTTGGTATTCCACCCAGATCACCGGCAGCCGTTTGTCCTCCAGAGCCGCGGCGACCTGGGGGACAAAGGTCAAAGGCAGTGCGAGTGTGGCGGTCATGGTCGTGCAGAACTTGATGAAGTCGCGGCGACTGATCCCTTTGGCTTCCCATTTACGAAGAATCTCTTCAGGAATCTCTCCTGCATTCATCGGATCCAAATCATTTTTCATTAGTGCCTCCTGATTCGGGTGGTAACGGTTTTATCCCGAGAAGTGCCCGTAAAATTCTGTAATTAGTAAATTTTATGACAGCTGCTTTGTAATTTTATAACATTGTTATTTATAAATTTGAGGTTGTCAAGTGCAAATCCTTTAAAGTTTTTAGCGCACCATGCGTTGACCGTCGCTGTTCATAGCTTATAGTTATGACATTGTTCTGACAGAAAGAAACCGCTCAGATGGAGATTTTTTAGGAGTGGAGAGGGGGTGTTGTTTGCCGACCGCGACCGAACAGGAGGGTTTTACCCCTTTCAGCGTTGCGACCCTCTTGACAAACGCTGGTAGCGTTCTTACCTTTTCCAAAAAAATTTTGCGGAGGTTTTTCGATGCGAACCCTTTCTGCGCGATCTTTCCCCTTCTGGATGCTTCTGGGACTCCTGCTTTTTTTTGCGAGTCCGGTACTGGCAAGTGCCCTGCTTCCTGACTTTGTTCCGTTGGTCAAAGAGCTGAAACCGGCCGTCGTCAATATCGGCACCACAACCCGGATCAAAACGCCGCGGTTGCCGCCTTCCCCTTTTATGCAAAGCCCCTTTGGTCCGAGTCCCTTCGATGAATTTTTCGGGCGTTTTTTCGAGGAACCCCGGCAACAAAGAGGGATGAAAAAAAGGAGCCTCGGCTCAGGGTTCATCATTAGCAGTGACGGCTATATCCTCACCAACTATCATGTGGTGGCGAATGCGGATGAGGTCAGTGTTAAACTTTCTGATGGCCGTGAATTCAAGGCGGCGGTAAAGGGGAGCGACGAAAAGCTTGATCTCGCGCTGCTCAAGATCGAGAGTAAGACATCCTTGCCGGCGGTTCGGCTCGGCGACAGCGATGCCATTGAGGTCGGCGAATGGGTTCTGGCGATTGGCAATCCCTTTGGATTGGCGGAGACGGTGACCGCCGGAATCGTCTCCGCCAAGGGGCGGGTGATCGGCAGCGGACCCTATGATGATTTTATCCAGACCGACGCATCGATCAATCCGGGGAATTCCGGCGGCCCCCTTTTTAATAGCAAAGGGGAGGTGGTCGGGATCAATTCGGCGATTATTGCCGGCGGGCAGGGGATCGGTTTTGCCATTCCCGTCAATATGGCCAAGTCGATCATCGAGCAACTGAAAGAGGAGGGGAAGGTGACGCGGGGTTGGCTGGGGGTGATGATTCAACCGGTGACTCCGAATCTCGCCAAGTCTTTCGGTCTGGAGGATGAAAAAGGGGCACTGGTCAGTGAGGTCGTGACCGGGAGCCCGGCCGAAAAGTCTGGCCTCAAGGCCGGCGATATCATCCGCATTTTTGATGGTAAGAAGATTCAGGAGATGAACGATCTGCCGCGCCTGGTCGCGATGACGCCAATCAGTAAAAAAGTTAAATTGACCTATTTGCGTGAGGGGAAAGAAGCGGAAACGACGGTTGCGATTGATCGCCTCAAGGATGGCGACAACGGTACGATAGTCGACGATGCCGCTGCGCCCCTAGGGATGAAGGTTCAGGAGTTGAGCGATGAGTTGGCAAGACAACTGCGCAGCGCAGAGACTTCCGGCGTTGTGGTCACAGCGTTGGATAATGATGGCCTTGCTGTTGAGGCGGGGATCCTTCTCAACGATATCGTTAAAGAGATCAACGGCCACAAGATTTCTACACTCGAAGATTATAAAAAAGCTATTGCTGCACACAAAAAAGGGAGCTTTGTACGCCTTCTCGTGCGGCGTAGTGACAGTCTTCTTTATATTGCGCTAAAACTGGAGTGACAAAAAGTAACCAAGGGAGGAATTGATGAAAAAGCCGGACGATGCAGAGTTGCATCGTCCGGCTTTTTTACTGGCCTTTGACTGGGAAATTTAATCAGTCAGTGATGATATTAGGGTCGGTCTGTTCCCAGTGCTCCGGCGAACGCCACAATCCGGACAGGATCAGTTGGCGCATGTGCAAGAATTCTTTGGGCAAACGGTCGTACATTTTAACGAAGAGATCTTCGTGAGAGACCAGTTCATCTTTCCAAAGATCTCGGTCGACGGACATCAGGTCATAGAACTCTTCGCGGCTGACGCTATCCAGTCCCGTCCAGTCGATATCTTCGTAGCGCGGCATCCAGCCGAGGGGGCTTTCAACCGCACCGGCCTTGCCGTTCACCCGGTCAACAATCCATTTCAGTACCCGCATATTATCGCCAAAGCCAGGCCAGAGGAATTTACCTTCGGCATCTTTCCGGAACCAGTTGACGCTGAATATGCCCGGGGGTTGCGGGGTGGTGCGTCCGACCTGCAGCCAGTGGCCGAAGTAGTCGGCCATGTGATAACCGCAGAAGGGGAGCATGGCAAAGGGATCGCGGCGGACATTGCCGACCGCGCCAACTGCGGCTGCAGTTGTCTCCGACCCCATGGTGGCGGCGAGATAGACGCCGAAGCTCCAGTTGAACGATTGGTAAACGAGGGGGACGACATTGTTGCGACGGCCACCAAAGACAAAAGCGGCCATCGGTACGCCCTTGGGATTCTCCCAGTCGGCGTCGATGGAGGGGCACTGGCTGGCCGGAGAGGTGAAGCGGGAGTTGGGGTGAGCGGCATTACGGCCGCAACCGCGGGTCCAGGGATTCCCTTGCCAGTCGGTGAGTTCGGCCGGAGCTTCGTCGGTCATTCCTTCCCACCAGATGTCGCCATCCGGGGTCAGGGCGACATTGGTAAAGATGGTATTGCTGGCACAGGAAGCCATGGCATTGGGGTTGGTCTTGACCGAGGTGCCAGGGGCGACGCCAAAGAAACCAGCTTCAGGGTTGATGGCGTAGAGACGGCCATCCGGGCCGGGTTTGATCCAGGCGATATCGTCCCCGACGGTCGTGATCTTCCAGCCGGTTTTGTTGAAGGCCTCTGGCGGGACGAGCATCGACAGGTTTGTCTTGCCACAAGCACTGGGGAAGGCGGCGCCGAGGTAGGTCTTCTCCCCTTGTGGTGATTCGATGCCGAGGATGAGCATGTGCTCGGCCAACCACCCTTCGTCTTTGGCCAACTTGGAAGCGATGCGCAGCGCCAAACACTTCTTGCCGAGAAGTGCATTGCCGCCGTAGCCGCTGCCGTAGGACCAGATCGAGCGCTCTTCGGGGAAATGGACGATGTATTTCTCTTTGTTGCAGGGCCAAGGGACATCCTTTTGACCTGGGGCAAGGGGTGCGCCGACTGAATGCAGGCAGGGGACGAATTCGCCATCATCCCCGAGAACGTCGAGAACCGCTTTGCCCATGCGGGTCATGATCTTCATATTAACGGCAACATAGGGTGAATCGGTAATTTCGATGCCGATCTTGGCGATTGGCGATCCGAGAGGTCCCATGCTGAAGGGGATGACATACATGGTCCGGCCCTGCATACAGCCTTTAAAAAGTTTGGCCAGAATCTCCTTCATCTCTTTGGGGTGGAGCCAGTTATTGGTCGGCCCGGCATCCTGTTTGGAGAGACTACAGATAAAGGTGCGATCTTCAACGCGTGCGACATCATTCGGATCAGAGCAGGCGAGGTAACTATTGGGGCGCTTTTGCTCGTTCAGCTTGATAAAGGTGCCGCTCTTGACCAGTTGCGCGCACATGGCATCGTACTCATCCTGAGAACCATCGCACCAGTGAATCCGTTCTGGTTCACAAAGCCCTGCAACCTCGGCGACCCAGTTCAGCAATGCTTCGTTCTTGGTAAATGCGTTACTCATTCCTCTTGTCTCCTTCCGAATGGTCGGACATTCCGCAGAATCTCCACGATAAGCGTAAAGGCAGCACAACAAATTTTGTTGCTCAACCCCAGAATTTTACCGCCAAACTATACATAGATCGTTCCTTCTTTCCAAGTAGAAAGATGTTTTTATGTGACTTTTATCCCCTTGCGACGCCATGTCTTCCTGTCGACCTTTTCATTTTCAGTAAAAATAATCTCCCGTCAATGTCGCTGGTTTGAATAGGCAGAAAAGAACTTTCAGCTCTTCGAACAAAGCTGTCGGCGCGGCACAAGACTTGTAGGGTACAGGGTGAAGTTGTCCGGGCATCGAGAAGCTGCCGGCGGACAGCAGCACCCCTCACCGACGGTTTATGTCATCGTGCCGATTCCTTTGCCCTTATTGCGGCCCTTCCGTATCCTGACCGGTCTTTCCGATAGAGAGCTTACACAGGTTGGCGAGTTGCTCCGGCCTTGCGACTTTTTGTCCGGGAGGGTCATTTTGACCAAAGAGGATCCTGCGGATGCGCTCTATTTTATTCTGCAGGGGCGAGTAAGGGTCGAGCTGCGCAAAGCTACCGGGCAAATATTCAATCTACTGGAACTTGGTGTCGGGGAGATCTTTGGTGAACGCGCGATCCTCACCGATGAACCACGTACCGCTGATGTGCGGGCGGTGACGGCTGTCACCGCGGCGTGTCTCTCCCGTGCCGATTTTGCCGCCCTCCTGCCGCAGATCCCCCGGCTTTATGCCAATCTTTGTCGCGATCTCGCCCGCCAGCTCGGCAGCTGGGCGCAGCGCCACCAGCGTGAAGAGGAGGAGAATCGCGACCTGCTCAGTCACGCCATCGGCTGGCAGCTGTTACCGGAATTTTCTGTCTTCCCCGGCAGCTCTCCCTGGGTCAAAGAGCTCAACCTTCGCTTGCAGCGGCTTGGTAGCAGTCACAGTCATGTGCTGATCGTCGGCGAAGCCGGAACCTGGAAGGACCTGGCGGCCCGGCTGATCCATTTTCATGGGGCGAATCAGCGTCCGCTCCTCTTCCTTGATTGCGCGGCGCCGCCGTTGCAAAGTGGCGGGGAGGAAACAGAGTTTCTTCGGCTGGAACGCGCTCAGGAAACAGCCCTCTTCGGGGCTGCTTCTAGCGGGGCGGTCTCTGCCCGGCGAGGGATGCTCGAACTTGCCAGCGGCGGGGCGTTGATTCTGCGCAATGTCGACTCTTTGCAGCCGGGAGTACAGCGGGATCTGCGTGCTTTACTACAGAGTGGGCGCTTTCAGCGCCGCGGCGAGGCAGAATATCGTCACGCGGCACTGCGGATTATCGCCACCAGCAGTGAGCCTCTCGCGGGAAAAGCCGCCGCCGGGGTTTTCGACCCGGGCCTTTATCGGCTGCTGCAGGGCGAAAGCATCGTCATGCTGCCCTTGCGCGAACGCAAAAAAGATATCCCCGGCATCGCCCGGCGCCTGCTGCGTTCTTTAAATGCCAAACATCGCAAAGAGGTGCGCCGCCTGTCGCATGAAGCTCTCAATCGTTTGCTGGATCACGACTGGCCTCTCAATAACAGCGAGCTTTATCAGGTTCTCAGTCGCGCGGTCTTGATCTGTGAAGGAGATAAGGTTCTCGCCGAACATATCTTCCTGCCGGGCCAGTCCTTCGGGGCGGGGCGGTTTAATCTCCTGACCTTGCCAGCCGTGGCTGAGCTGGCGCAGCGGCCGGGCTTTCCGCGGATGCTGCGTTGGGGGACCGTCCCCCTTTTTCTGCTCGTTTCCCTGTACACTCTGTTTGGCCCGGTTGCTGACAATGTCGCTAATCTCACTGTCTGGACCCTGTGGTGGCCGGCGCTCCTTTTGACCGCTTTCTTTGTCGCCCGGGGGTGGTGCAGTTACTGCCCCCTGGAAGCCATCGGCGAGTTTGTCGGCGCCAAGGCCCGGGTGATTCGCGATCCCCCGCAGTGGCTGAAAAGAGGGGGGGCGGCGCTGAGTCTCACTATCCTGGTGTTGATTCTGCTCCTCGAAGAAGCGAGCGGAATGTTTATCCGGCCCCTGGCGACCGGACTCCTCCTGCTCGGACTGCTGGTCGCCACGGTGGCCGCTGATCTCCTGCTCGGCCGGCGCGGTTGGTGTAAATACTTGTGTCCCCTCGGCCGCATTGTCAGTGTCGTTGCGCGTATATCGCTGCTGGAGATGCACAGTAATTACAATGTCTGCACCAGTCGCTGCCGGGTTGATGATTGCATTAAAGAGAAGAGCTGTCCGATGGCTCTCCACCCCACGGGTGTCGATAACGCCGATCATTGCGTCCTTTGTCTTAACTGTGTGCGGAGTTGTCCGCATCACTCCATGCAGCTTGATCTCCGCAATCCCGCCTGGGGGCTCTTCAGTCGCGCCCGGCGCGGCTTTGCCGAGGCGCTCTTTTGCGTAACCCTGGTCGGAGCAATCTTTGCTGTCAAGGGGATCCATTATATGGCGCTGCTGCAGCCGGAAATGATAGAGGCGGGAGTGTGGACGGTCAAAGGTTTTTCAGTGGCGGTGTTGTTCATCGGTCTTTACATTGCCGCGGCGTTTGTCGTTTCAATCGGCAACCGTCGCAGTCGCTGGCGGGCGACCTTTACGCTCTGTGGCCTTGCTTATCTTCCGGTGGCCGTGGTTGCCCTCTTTCTTCTTTACTTCCGGCCGTTGCTCGAAAAGGGGGCAGACATCATCCCTTTGACACTTATCGCTTTCGGCCTGGCGGGCTGGTTCGACCTTACGGCTCTGACTCCTGAGTTGGGCACATTACGCCTGTTGATCGTGCCGCTGCTCCTGGCCGGCACCTTCTTCTCCTGGCAGGCTCTTGGTCGTTTGCAGCAGCACTATGCCTTGAACCGCTTTGGTATGGCTGCTCACCGTATGCTTGTCCTTATCAGTGCCGCGGCCTTCCTCTGGCTGTTATAGCGGAATGCAAAGGTTGTTTTCAGGCGATCTCCTCCGGCGCTAGTTGACCGAGGCGGTCGAGCAGCCAGGAAAAGCTTTCTATGACCAGCGGGCCGATGACCAGTCCGGTTAGCCCGAAGGCCGTGAGTCCGCCGATGGCGCCGAGGGTGACCGTCAGAGTGGAGAGTTGGGCGCCGCTGACTTTCGTGAGGAGGGGACGGGTAATATTGTCGATCGAGCCAATGACGAAGACACCGCACAGGGCGAGGATGAGAGCTTTAGCCCATGCGCCGTTGATGGCCAGCCACAGAACAAAGGGGAGCCAGATAATCGCGGTGCCGATGACCGGCACCAAAGCGCAGAAGCTGATCAGGGCGGCGATGAGAAGCGGCGAGGGGAGTCCCAGAAACAGAAAGATTATGCCGCCAACGACCCCTTGGACAAGGCAGGTGCCGGCGACCCCCCAAAAGAGTCCGGAGGCCGCCGAAGCCAGGCGGGACAGAAGCGTATCAAGGCCGTATTCCCTTGGAACCGCCTTGAGGATTTTTTGGTACCAGCCCGAACCATTGTTGCAGACACAGAAGTAAATAAAGAGAAAAGCAATGACGCTGAAGAGGAAGCTCCCGATATTGATGACCGCCCGGGTTAAGAAGGCGGAGGCGACGGAAACAAGGGTCTTGCCCAATTCGGCTGTGTGGACAAGGAGGGTCTCTTTCAGGCTGTCTCCGGACAGATAATCCCGTAAAGGGGCAGGGAGAGGCGAGTTGAGAAGGAGTTGGCGTAATGATTCGGCGGAGGGAGCCGTGAACCCCTGCTCTTCGAGCTGCTGGTAGGCCGTGGACGCTTCGATAACTAGTTGGCCGCCCAGCAGGGAAATCGGCACGATGATAGTAATGACGACGATAAAGAGCATTAGCAGGGAAGCTTGCACAGGTGAAACGTGCCGTAGCAGGCGTTGCTGTAAAGGGTGCCCTGCCTGGTAAATGATGAAGGCCCAGACAAAGGCCGGTAAAAAGGGGAGGCAAATGTAGGTGACCAACAGGATGATGGCGAAGATGCCGGAATAGGCAAAAAATATCATGGGTTACTCCTTGAGGGGCGTGCCTTTTGAAGCATACTGTATATTATGTAAAAATCCCAAGAGACTTTTTGTTCCACTGGATTGGTTACGGACGTCAATAAAAGTTCGTACAAAGCAAAGATCTATTGACAGCCGGAACGGGATCGGTTATAAGACCGCTTCTGTTGAGTTGGTAACCCGCACTTATTTTGCCCTTGCAATTTGCTTTTTTCGGGTGTATAAGTGCCGACCTGTGCTGGCGTAGCTCAGTAGGTAGAGCAGCTGACTTGTAATCAGCAGGTCGCGGGTTCGATTCCTGTCGCCAGCTCCATTAGCAGCAGGGATAAAGAGGGAAACAATTTAATAATGAACCCCATTGGAGGGGTTCCCGAGCGGCCAAAGGGAGCAGACTGTAAATCTGCCGTCGTAGACTTCGAAGGTTCGAACCCTTCCCCCTCCACCATAATTTACTTGCCGGATGAAGAGCGTTGTCATCTTCCAGGAGGCGCAAAGCCGTACGGACTGGGTATGACGATGAAGTTGAGTCCAAAAAAAGGTTTGTTTTGGCGGGAGTAGCTCAGTTGGCTAGAGCATCAGCCTTCCAAGCTGAGGGTCGCGGGTTCGAGCCCCGTTTCCCGCTCCAAAACAAATAAGAGTCCCGATAAGAGTGATTGCCCACATAGCTCAGTAGGTAGAGCACTTCCTTGGTAAGGAAGAGGTCACCGGTTCAAATCCGGTTGTGGGCTCCATGCTTTCTTGCGGGGTTTTTCGCGTTTTTTCTTGACTTCGATTCGTGGCGGTAGAGTTCATCAATCAAACATTCAAGCGCTGAATTAAAAGAGAGCTCTGAAAAAGGAGGTACTGATCATGGGTAAAGCAAAATTCGAAAGAAACAAGCCACACGTCAATATCGGAACGATCGGTCACGTTGACCACGGCAAGACGACCCTGACCGCAGCTATTACCAAGGTTATGGCTTCTAAGGGACTCGCCGAGTTCAAAGCCTTCGATTCGATCGACAAGGCCCCGGAAGAGCGCGAGCGCGGCATCACCATCTCAACCGCACACGTCGAGTACGAAACCGACAATCGCCATTATGCCCACGTTGACTGCCCGGGTCATGCCGACTATGTCAAGAACATGATCACCGGAGCGGCGCAGATGGACGGCGCGATTCTGGTTTGCTCGGCCGCTGACGGTCCGATGCCCCAGACCCGCGAGCACATCCTGCTTGCCCGTCAGGTCGGCGTTCCGGCTATGGTCGTCTTCATGAACAAAGCCGACATGGTCGACGATGCCGAACTCCTGGAGTTGGTTGAACTCGAACTGCGCGAACTCCTTTCGCTTTACGACTTCCCCGGCGACGACACCCCGATCATCCCCGGCAGTGCCCTCAAGGCTCTCGAGTGTGGTTGTGGCAAAGCCGAGTGTCCGGCCTGCAAGCCGGTCCTGGATCTTATGGCCGCCGTCGACAGCTTTATCCCGGTTCCGGAGCGCGCCATCGATCGCCCCTTCCTGATGCCGGTCGAAGACGTCTTCTCCATCTCGGGTCGCGGCACCGTCGCTACCGGTCGTATCGAGCGCGGCATCGTCAAGGTTCAGGAAGATGTCGAAATCGTCGGTATGAAAGCGACCACCAAGACCGTCGTCACCGGCGTCGAGATGTTCCGCAAGCTCCTCGATCAGGGCCAAGCTGGCGATAACGTCGGCGTCCTCCTGCGCGGCGTCAAGCGTGAAGACATTGAGCGCGGTCAGGTTCTCGCCAAGCCCGGTTCGATCACACCGCACACCAAGTTCAAGGCGGAAGCATATATCCTCACCAAAGAAGAGGGCGGCCGTCATACCCCCTTCTTCAAAGGCTATCGTCCGCAGTTCTACTTCCGCACCACCGACGTCACCGGGATTGTCGAGCTTCCCGAAGGTGTCGAGATGGTTATGCCCGGTGACAACACCGCCATGACGGTCAATCTGATCACTCCGATTGCGATGGACAAAGAGTTGCGTTTCGCCATTCGCGAAGGTGGTCGTACTGTCGGCGCGGGTGTCGTTGCCGAAATTATCGAGTAGTAGTGGTTTATTAAATCTCAAATCGCCTTGCTCTCCCATCTGGAAGTGGCAAGGGGAGGAACTGACAAATGCGGGACATAATTACCCTTTCTTGCGCCGAGTGCAAGCAACGCAACTATACGACAACGAAAAACAAAAAGACGACGCCGGACAAACTTGAGTTCAGCAAGTATTGCCGCTTCTGTAAAAAACATACGCCCCATCGCGAAACCAAATAGGGTGTACTTGAGTTCGATTGCAGGCCAGTAGCTCTAACGGCTAGAGCACCGGTCTCCAAAACCGGGTGTTGGGGGTTCGAATCCCTCCTGGCCTGCCATTTATATTGACCACAGTCCTCACGAAGGGGTTGTCATAGATGTTCTCAAAAACCTCTGATTTTTTAAAGAACGTACGTGAAGAGCTGAAGAATGTTACCTGGCCCGAGCGTAAAGATGTGAAAGCATCGACTGCGGTCGTAATTGCGTTAGTCATTTTCTCGGCTGTTTATTTTTGGATTGTTGATTCGGCGCTGGCGATGTTAATCCGCTCGATGCTGAGTTGAGCGAAGGAGGCTGTCCATGAGTATGAAATGGTATGGCGTCCATACGTATTCAGGTTTTGAAAATCGGGTCAAGCTTTCACTCGAGGAACGGATTCGCTCCCTGGGGATGGAAGAGTTCTTCGGAGAAGTGTTGATCCCTTCAGAAACGGTTGTCGAGCTTAAGCAGGGAGAGAAAAGGACTTCCCAACGGAAGTTTTTCCCCGGCTATATCCTCGTCAAGATGGAACTGAATAGCGAGACGTGGCATATCGTCAAGGATACGCCCAAGGTGACAGGTTTTGTCGGTGGGACCACCAACCCGCCGGTCATCAGCGAAGATGAGATTCTTAAGATCACCAACCGGATGGCGGAAGGGGTTGAGCGACCGAAGCCGAAGGTCGAGTTTGAAGTTGGGGAAACAGTTCGCGTGATCGATGGCCCCTTCCTTAATTTCAGTGGTGTAGTTGAAGACGTAAAGCCCGACAAAGGAAAACTCAAGGTCATGGTAAGTATCTTTGGCCGCGTCACTCCGGTTGAGCTTGAATTTATCCAGGTCGAAAAAACCAGCTGAAGCTGTTTAGAAACGCGCACCACACAAGGAGTTGTACATGGCTAAGAAGATCATCGGAATGGTAAAGTTGCAAGTTCCTGCCGGCAAGGCAAATCCCTCGCCGCCTATTGGTCCTGCCCTCGGTCAGCACGGGGTCAATATTATGGAATTTTGTAAATCTTTCAATGCAAAGACGCAGGGAGAAGAGCCGGGGATGATTATCCCGGTGGTAATTACGATCTACGCAGATCGCTCCTTTACTTACGTGACCAAAACCCCGCCCGCATCGATCTTGTTGATCAAGGCTGCCAAGATTCCTAAAGGGTCGGGCGTGCCGAACAAAAATAAGGTTGGTAATGTCACCAAGGATCAAGTGCGTGAGATTGCGAAGTTGAAGTTGCAAGATCTCAATGCCTTTGATCTCGAAGCTGCTGTACGTACGATCGAAGGAACTGCCCGCAGTATGGGGATAGAGGTCGTTTGATCGTTTTCGTGTAGCGTTTACTTCTTTCAATACCCAGCGGGTAATACCGGAGTGCAGAAGATGGCAGTCGCAAAGAAACATGCACAGGCCAAGGCGAAGATCGATAAAGACACCGCCTATGGCGTCGATGAAGGCTTGACATTAGTCAAGGAAGTTGCTTTCGCCAAGTTTGACGAAACAGTTGAAGTTGCGGTTCGTCTCGGCGTTGACCCGCGTAAGGCCGACCAGATGGTCCGCGGTGCAGTCGTCCTCCCGAACGGCCTCGGCAAGACCGTTCGGGTTCTCGTCTTTGCGAAGGGGGAAAAAGCCCTTGAAGCCCAGACCGAAGGCGCTGATTATGTCGGAGCGGATGAATTGGTTGCCAAAATTCAAGCTGGATGGTTCGAGTTTGATACCGCGATTGCCACTCCCGACATGATGGGAACAGTTGGCAAGATCGGTAAATTGCTTGGTCCGCGTGGTTTGATGCCGAACCCGAAGGTCGGCACAGTCACCTTCGATGTCGCCCGCGCTGTCAGCGAAGCGAAGTCCGGTAAGGTTGAGTACCGCGTCGAAAAGGCCGGGATTGTCCATGCCGGTATCGGCAAGGTCTCTTTCGGTGTGGACCAGCTTAAAGGAAATCTTCTCGCTTTGCTGGATGCCCTCATGAAGGCCAAGCCCCAGACTTCCAAGGGGACCTACATGAAGAAGGTCACAGTGACCAGCACCATGGGACCGAGTGTGACTCTCGACGTTCCGGCTCTGCAGGCACAAGTTAAATAAAGAGTTTGTGTTCTGCTGCGGCAGCTCACATTTTACTCCCGGTCAAAGACAGCAGGCTCGCCGTCTGGCGTTTAATGGAAGTCCACCTGCCGAGGCTATCGAACCAGAGCGACACTAAAAGTCGTTTCTCGCACCTCAGACTGGGGGAGGGCAATATGCGCCCCATTCTTGAAGAAAGGAGGAGAGACGTTGAAAAAAGAAAACAAAGCTCAAGTCGTTGCTGATCTTGCAGCGAAACTTGCAAAGAGCAAGTCAACCTTTCTGGCAGATTATCGCGGATTGACAGTTGAACAGGTTAATACCCTGCGTGGCGCACTCCGGAACAGCGGAGCCGAATACAAGGTTGCCAAGAACACCCTGTTGCGCCTCGCGGCCAAGGGGACATCTTCTGAGTGCCTTAATCCTTTGTTGTCAGGTCCGACGGCGATTGCGATCGCATCCGGTGACCCGGTGTCAACGGCCAAAATTATGGCAGACTTTGCCAAGAGCAACGCCAAGTTTGAACTCAAGGGCGGCGCTTTGGACGGCAAGATTTTGTCCGTTAGTGATGTCAAGGCGCTGGCAGAATTGCCGAGCCGTGAAGTACTGCTGGCCCGTATGCTCGGTTCGTTCAGTGCCCCGGCGACCAATTTCGTTGGTGTTCTGGCTGCTGTACCGCGCGCGTTTGTGCAGGTCCTTGCCGCATACAAAGACCAAAAGGCAGCCTGAGAATCAGGCTCATAAACACTTATTTTTCGCGAAAATCGCATAGAGGAGACTATAAGTCATGTCGATTACTAAAGAGCAGGTTGTTGAATTCATCGAGAAGATGTCCGTCCTTGAGCTCGCCGAGCTGGTTAAAGAACTTGAAGCCAAATTCGGCGTTTCGGCCGCTGCCCCGGTTGCCGCAGCTGCTCCGGCTGCTGCCGCTGCTGCTGCCGTTGAAGAGAAGGACGAGTTTGACGTCATTCTGGCGGATGCCGGCGACAAAAAGATCAACGTCATCAAAGTCGTTCGTGCTGTGACCGGTCTTGGCCTCAAAGAAGCCAAGGATCTCGTTGATGGAGCTCCCCAGACTGTTAAAGCCGGTGTTAGCAAGGCCGAAGCCGCTGAACTCAAGAAACAGCTTGAGGAAGCCGGCGCCAAGGTTGAGCTCAAATAGGTCCCTGCCGAATGGTTCAATTCCTAGCCAAGGTCGCCCGGCGCGACCTTGGCTATTCTACTTTCGTCACCACAAGGAGTCATCATGGCTTATTCGATCGCGAATAACCAGCTTCTGAGGAAACACTTCGCCTTAAGCAAAAAGATCATCGATATTCCTAACCTCATCGATATCCAGAAGAATTCGTATAAACGTTTTCTTCAGGCGGAACTTCCTCCCTCCGCGAGGCAGATCATCGGTCTCGAAGCGGTTTTCCGGTCGGTCTTTCCGATCCGTGACTTCACCGATAGTTGTTCTCTCGAATATGTGTCGTACACGCTCGGTACACCGAAATATGACGTTGAGGAGTGCCATCAGCGCGGCATGACCTTTGCCTCTCCGGTTAAGGTTCGCGTCCGCCTGGTCTCCTGGGATGTCGACAAGGAATCCGGAGTTCAATCGATTCGTGACATCAAGGAACAAGAGGTCTACTTCGGTGAGATCCCCTTGATGACCGAAAATGGTACTTTTATCATTAACGGTACTGAGCGGGTCATCGTCAGTCAGTTGCACCGCTCTCCGGGGGTCTTTTTTGACCACGACAAAGGGAAGACGCATTCGAGCGGAAAGATTCTTTACAGCGCCCGAATTATCCCTTACCGCGGTTCCTGGCTCGATTTCGATTTCGACCACAAGGATATCCTCTGGGTGCGGATTGACCGGCGCCGCAAGCTGCCGGCAACGGTGCTGCTCAAGGCTCTGGGATATTCGACCGAAGAGCTTCTGAATTATTATTATAATACGGAGACACTTCTCTTTGAGGGGGATGTCTATCGTAAGCGTGTCAACATTGAACTCCTTGCCGGTCAGCGTTCTGCGGCCGATGTCGTTGCCAATGATGGTGAAGTTATCGTCAAGGCGAACCGCAAGTTCACCAAGGCTGCGATTAAGAAACTCGCCGAAAAGGGCATCGAAATCATCGATATTGATGAAAACGAAGTCCTAGGTAAAATCGCTTCGACTGATATTGCTGATCCGGCGACCGGCGAACTGCTGCTTGAGTGCAATCAGGAGATCACTGCCGACAAACTCGCCCGGATTCGCGCCAGTGAGATCAAGGAGATCAAGGTTCTCTTTATCGATAATCTCTACGTCGGTTCGTATCTGCGCGAAACCTTGCTGCAGGATCGCATCGATTCGCCGGAGAATGCGATTATCGAGATTTATCGTCGCCTCCGTCCTGGTGATCCCCCGACCGTTCGAAGTGCAACGGCACTCTTTGAAAGCCTTTTTTACAACGCCGAGCGTTATGATCTCTCCCCGGTCGGGCGACTCAAGATCAATTACAAACTCGGACTGGCGACGCCCCTTGATCATACGACCCTGACCAAAGAGGATATCCTCCAAGTTGTGCGTTATCTGATCGATCTGCGTAACGGCAAGGGGACGATCGACGACATCGATCATCTCGGTAACCGGCGGGTCCGGGCCGTTGGCGAGTTGCTGGAAAATCAGTACCGTGTCGGACTTGTGCGCATGGAGCGGGCGATCAAAGAGCGCATGAGCCTACAGGATATCGACAGTTTGATGCCGCACGACCTGATCAACTCCAAACCGGTCTCTGCGGTTGTCAAAGAGTTTTTCGGCTCTTCGCAGCTTTCGCAATTTATGGATCAAACCAATCCGCTCTCGGAAATCACGCATAAACGGCGTCTTTCGGCGCTCGGACCTGGCGGTCTCACCCGTGAGCGCGCCGGCTTTGAAGTCCGTGACGTCCATCCGACCCATTATGGCCGTGTTTGTCCGATTGAGACCCCGGAGGGGCCGAACATCGGTCTGATTGCCTCGCTTTCGACTTACGCCCGTATTAACGAACATGGGTTCGTCGAAACGCCCTATCGCATCGTTCGTGATGGCGTTGTTACCACTGAGATTCGTTACTTCTCCGCTCTGGAGGAGGAAGGGCATCCAATCGCCCAGGCAAATGCTCCTCTCAATGAAGACGGTACCTTTGTCAACGAGTTGGTCAACGTTCGTAACACCGGCGAATTCATGCTGATTGACCGATCAGAGGTCGAACTCATGGACGTTTCACCGAAGCAGCTGGTTTCGGTGGCGGCATCGTTGATTCCGTTCCTTGAAAACGACGATGCTAACCGCGCCCTGATGGGTTCGAACATGCAGCGTCAGGCCGTGCCGTTGCTGCGCGCCGATGCTCCTTTGGTCGGGACGGGCATGGAGCGGATTGTCGCCCATGACTCCGGAGCTGCCGTGGTTGCCCGGCATAACGGTGTGGTGGAAAGTGTCGATGCTGCCCGCGTTGTCGTTAAGATCGATGAAAATGAAGTCGATGAGATGGGGACCGGCGTCGATATCTACAACCTGATCAAGTTTATTCGCTCCAACCAGAATACCTGCCTCAACCAGCATCCGATCGTCAAGGTCGGGGACAAGGTGCGGCGGGGCGAGATTATCGCTGACGGCCCCTCGACACAGTGGGGCGAACTCGCTCTCGGTCAGAATGTGGTTGTCGCCTTCATGCCCTGGGAAGGCTACAACTTCGAGGACTCGATCCTCATCTCCGAAAAGCTGCTGCAGGAAGATCGTTACACCTCCATTCATATAGAAGAGTTCGAATGTGTGGCCCGCGATACCAAGCTGGGGAAGGAGGAGATCACCGCTGACATTCCCAACCTTGGGGAAGATGCCCTGGCTAACCTCGACGAAAGTGGTATCATCCGTATCGGCGCCGAAGTGTTGCCCGGCGATATTCTGGTCGGCAAAATTACACCGAAAGGGGAGACTCAGCTCTCTCCTGAAGAGAAGCTTTTGCGCGCTATCTTCGGCGAAAAAGCCGGCGATGTGCGTGACACCTCCTTGCGTGTTCCGCCCGGGGTCGAAGGGGTCGTCATCGGTGCGCGGATCTTCTCGCGTAAAGGTGCCGATAAAGATAGCCGGACCGATTCGATCGAGAAGGCCGAGATCGAGAAGTTGCTCAAGGATCAGGATGATGAAGTCCGTATTATCCGCACTTCTTCGAAAAGCAAGCTGGCGGCGCTCCTTGAAGGTCAGACCGTTGCTACTTCGATTGTGACTCCGGATGGACAGACTATTATCGGTAAAGGGAAGAAGATTACGGCTGCAGCCTTGGAAATTCTCCCCTTGCGGCAATGGCGCGAGCTTTCACTCCTCGACGCTGAAGAGATCGAAGAGAAGGTTCTCCATCTCCTGGCCCGTCTTGCCGAACGGGAAGATCTGATCCGCAGTGTCTTCAGCGACAAGATTGAAAAGCTCAAGCGTGGCGATGATCTCCCTCCCGGCGTGATCAAAATGGTCAAAGTCTATATCGCGATCAAGAGGAAACTCTCGGTCGGCGACAAGATGGCTGGCCGGCACGGTAACAAGGGTGTCCTTTCCCGCATCCTGCCGGTCGAAGATATGCCGTATATGGCCGATGGTACCCCAGTGGAGATAGTTCTTAATCCTCTCGGCGTACCTTCCCGTATGAACGTCGGCCAGATACTTGAGATCCATCTCGGCATGGCGGCTCGCGGTCTTGGTTTGCAAATCCAGAAGCACATGGATGAGCATTATCACCCGGACAAGTTGCGGGCGCAGATCAAGAGTGCTTATGGCCAGGAAGAGATGAATGCCTTTATCGATACCCTTGATGAAGACGACATCCGCACTCTGGCAAAGCGCTTGGCAAAAGGTGTTCCGATGGCCTCTCCGGTCTTTGAAGGGGTCAACGAAGCACAAATGAAGAGTGAGATGAGCAAGGCCGGCATGCCGGAGAGCGGTCAGATGACCCTTTACAACGGCAAGACCGGTGAAGCCTTCAAAGAGAAGGTTACGGTCGGGATTATGTATATCCTGAAACTGCATCATCTTGTTGACGATAAGATCCATGCCCGTTCGATCGGTCCTTACAGTCTCGTCACCCAGCAGCCTTTGGGTGGCAAGGCTCAATTCGGTGGACAGCGACTCGGTGAGATGGAGGTCTGGGCACTTGAAGCTTATGGTGCGGCCCATGCTCTGCAGGAATTCCTCACGGTCAAGTCTGACGACGTGGCGGGAAGAACCAGGATTTACGAGGCGATTGTCAAGGGCAAACACACCCTGGAAGCTGGTCTCCCCGAATCCTTCAACGTCTTGATCAAAGAGCTCCAGTCGCTCTGCCTCGACGTTGAGTTACTTGAAGAAGAGGAATAAGTGCGCTTTGTCTCTGCTGATGGCCCTGCATACGGGCGATCAGCAGGGGCAAACGTTTTGACACGTATAAAAACAACCAACCATCCCACAAGGAGGATGCCTTGGAAGATATCTACAGTCTCTTTGAGCTCCCGAAGGATCCCTTAAGCTTCAATTCTATTCGTCTCTCTCTCTCCTCTCCGGAGAAGATTCACGAGCGTTCCTTCGGTGAAGTAAAAAAACCGGAGACGATTAATTATCGGACCTTTAAGCCGGAACGTGATGGCCTCTTCTGCGCTAAAATCTTTGGACCGACCAAAGATTACGAGTGCAATTGCGGCAAATATAAACGCATGAAGCATCGCGGCATCGTCTGTGAGAAGTGCGGTGTGGAAGTCATCCCCAGCAAGGTTCGGCGTGAGCGTCTCGGGCATATCGACCTGGCCTGCCCGGTCGCTCATATCTGGTTTTTGAAGTCGCTGCCGAGTCGCATCGGGACGCTTCTGGATATGACGCTGAAAGAACTGGAAAAGATTCTTTATTTCGATGCTTATGTAGTCATCGATAAAGGTGATACCTCTCTGCTCAAAGGTCAGTGCCTTTCTGAAGAGAAGTATGTCGAGATGATGGACGAGTTTGCCGGTCAGTTTACGGCCAGGATGGGGGCGGAAGCGATTCGTGATCTCCTCAGTGGTCTTGATCTCGAAGCGCTGGGCACTTCTCTTCGGGCGGAAATGCGGGAAGCGGTTAGCGAGGCCAAACGTAAAAAAGTTTCCAAGCGTCTCAAGGTGGTCGAAGCCTTCCGGGAAAGTGGCAATCGGCCGGAATGGATGATTCTCGAAGTCCTCCCGGTCCTGCCGCCGGAACTGCGTCCCTTGGTCCCTCTTGATGGTGGTCGTTTTGCGACCAGTGACCTCAACGACCTTTATCGCCGGGTCATTAACCGGAATAATCGCTTGAAGCGTCTCCTTGAGCTGCGCGCCCCCGAAGTCATCATTCGCAATGAAAAGCGCATGCTGCAGGAAGCCGTTGACGCTCTCTTTGATAATGGCCGTCGCGGTCGGGCGATTACCGGCCCGAACAAGCGTCCTTTGAAATCCCTTTCCGACATGCTCAAAGGGAAGGGTGGCCGTTTTCGCCAGAACCTCCTCGGTAAGCGTGTCGATTATTCCGGTCGTTCGGTCATCGTTGTCGGGCCCGAACTGAAGCTGCATCAGTGCGGCTTGCCGAAGAAGATGGCTTTGGAACTCTTCAAGCCGTTTATTTACAACAAACTCGAAGAACGCGGTCATTGCACGACGATCAAGAGCGCCAAGAAGATGGTGGAGAAGGAAAAGCCGGAGGTCTGGGACGTCCTAGATGAAGTCATCAAAGAACATCCGGTCATGCTTAACCGCGCCCCGACCCTGCATCGTCTTGGTATCCAGGCTTTTGAGCCGATTCTGATCGAAGGCAAAGCGATCCAGCTTCATCCTCTGGTCTGTACAGCTTTCAACGCGGACTTTGACGGTGACCAGATGGCGGTCCATCTGCCTTTGTCGATCGAGAGCCAGATTGAGGCTCGCGTCCTGATGATGTCGACGAACAATATCCTTTCCCCGGCCAACGGTAAGCCGATCATCGTGCCGTCGCAGGACATGGTCCTCGGAATCTATTATATGACCCGAGAACGCCCCTTCACCAAGGGTTCCGGCAAAATCTTTTCTTCTCCTGAAGAAGTGCGCATTGCCTATGATGCCGGGGAAGCGGATCTGCAGGCCAAGATTAAGGTTCGTCTTGTCCCTTTCCTGGGTGCCCCGCGGGAAATTGTTGAGACGACCGTCGGCAGGATACTGCTGAGTGAAATTCTTCCAGTGCAAATCCCCTTTTTCCATGTCAATCAGGTTATGACCAAGAAGCATGTTGCTGATCTTATCGACACCTGCTTCCGCCTCGCCGGTAATAAGGAGACGGTCATTCTTGCTGATCGCCTGAAAGAGACCGGCTATCGCTTTTCGACGATTTCCGGTATCTCGATCTGTCTTGACGACATGGTCATCCCTGCCGGCAAGGAAGAGCGGATCACCGGTTCTGTCACCGAGGTCAAAGAGATCCAGTCGCAATATACTGAAGGCCTGATCACCGATGGCGAGCGTTACAATAAGGTCATCGATATCTGGGCCAAATGTACGGAAGATATCGCCCAGACGATGTTGGGCAATCTCTCTGTCGATGAACTTGTCGACCCTGCCAGTGGTGAGACAGTCAAGACGACATCCTTCAACGCCATTCATATGATGGCTGATTCGGGCGCGCGTGGTAGTGCCCAGCAGATCCGTCAGCTCGCCGGTATGCGCGGATTGATGGCCAAGCCGTCCGGAGAGATTATCGAAACCCCGATTACTGCAAACTTCCGTGAAGGTTTGACGGTGCTGCAGTACTTTATTTCGACACACGGTGCTCGTAAAGGTCTCGCGGATACGGCGCTCAAAACGGCGAACTCGGGTTACCTGACCCGTCGTCTGGTCGACGTCGCGCAGGACGCGATTATCAGCGAAAGCGACTGCGGCACCTTTGACGGGATTTTGGTTTCCTCCCTGACTGAGGGCGGCGAGGTTATTGAGCCCCTTGGCGATCGTATTCTTGGGCGTGCCTCTCTCGAAGATGTTCATGATCCGGTCACCGGCGCGGTCTTGGTCGAAGCGAATCAGGAGATCGATGAGGATCTGGTCGCCTGTATTGATGAGGCCGGAATCGAAAAGCTCAAAATCCGTTCGGTCCTGTCCTGTCAAAGCCGCCGCGGGATCTGTGCGACCTGCTACGGCCGCGACCTGGCGCGTGGACACATGGTCAACCTTGGCGAAGCGGTCGGTGTCATTGCGGCACAATCGATCGGTGAGCCGGGTACTCAGCTGACGATGCGTACCTTCCACATCGGCGGAACCGCATCGCGGCGCGCTGAACAGACCTCGCTGGAAACGCGTTTTGAAGGCAAGGTCAAGTTTATCAACCTCAATACGGTTGTCGACGCCCAGGGTTATTTTGTCGTCATGAACCGTAACGGGGAAGTCGCTATTGTTGACGAGACCGGCCGCGAGCGTGAACGTTATGGTCTGGTTTACGGTGCCCGCCTGCGTGTCGGCCCTGACGGTGAAGTCAAGGCAGGAATGCTCCTTGCCGAATGGGACCCGTACACCATGCCGATCCTCACCGAGGTCGCCGGACAGGTCAAGTTCGGGGATATCGTCGAGGGTCTGACGATGGAAGAGCAACTTGACGAGGTGACGGGACTGTCGCGTAAAGTCATTATCGAATCGAAAGATGCGGATCGTCGTCCCCGGATCACCTTGAAAGATGCCGAAGGGAAGACCTTGCGGCTTTCCAACGGTGCTCCTGCCCGTTACATGCTTCCGGTCGGCGTCAATATCGTTGCGTCTGACGATATGACCGTCGGTGCCGGTGATATTCTTGCTAAAATCCCGCGGGAAACGACGAAGACCAAAGACATCACCGGTGGTTTGCCGCGTGTTGCTGAGCTCTTCGAAGCGCGTAAGCCGAAAGAGTTTGCCATTATCTCCGAAATTGACGGTATCGTCTCTTATGGAAAAGATGCCAAAGGCAAGCGCAAGGTAGTCGTTACCCCCGAGGTTGGCGAGCCGAAAGAGTATCTGATCCCCAAAGGGAAGCACATCAGTATTCATGAAGGCGATGTGGTCCGTGCCGGTGAAGCTCTGATGGATGGTTCTTCCAATCCGCATGATATCTTGCGGGTCCTTGGTGAAAAAGAGCTCGCCAAGTATCTGGTTGACGAAGTTCAGGAGGTTTACCGTCTGCAGGGCGTCAAGATCAATGACAAGCACATCGAAGTCATTGTTCGCCAGATGTTGCGGCGCGTCCGGATCAAAGAGGTCGGCGACAGTAAGTTCCTCCTCGACGATCAGATCGAGCGTTGGGAGTTTGAAAACGAGAATGATCGGGTCATGGCCAAAGGTGGGCAACCGGCGGTCGGTGAGCCGTTGATGCTCGGTATTACCAAGGCCTCCCTCTCCACGGAATCCTTTATTTCCGCCGCCTCCTTCCAGGAGACAACCAAAGTCTTGACTCAGGCGTCGATTGAAGGTAAAACAGACGCCCTGCGTGGGCTCAAGGAGAACGTCATCATGGGTCGGCTGGTTCCTGCCGGTACCGGCGTCTCCAAATATCGCGGCGCCAAGTTACTGATCGAGGAACCCGAAGAGCTTCCCGAGCCGCCGGAAGAAGAGATCTTCGAGGATTACGTCGAGGAAGCGGAAGTGCCGGAGGCGGAAGATTTGCCTTTGGAATAATAAAATGTAGTTACATGAAAATAGCGCTTGACAAGGACTTGTCAGATTGATAGATTCAGCGGGTTTTCCCCCCAGTAAAACTCGTTCTTTTGAATGGTGAATAAGCAATTCGGGAGTAAGTGATGCCGACAATTAATCAGTTGGTCCGTAAGGGCCGTGTAAGTAAAGTTCAAAAATCAACAGCGCCGGCGCTGAAGAGTAATCCTCAGAAGCGCGGAGTTTGTGTGCGCGTATATACAACGACCCCTAAGAAGCCAAACTCGGCGTTGCGTAAGGTTGCTCGTGTGCGTTTGACGAATGGCCTGGTCGTAACCTCGTACATTCCCGGGGTAGGACATAATCTTCAGGAGCATTCTGTTGTTTTGATCCGTGGTGGCCGTGTAAAAGACCTTCCGGGCGTACGTTACCATATTGTCCGTGGATCGCTCGATTTGGCCGGTGTTAAGGGTCGAATGAAGAGTCGTTCGAAGTATGGGGCCAAGCGGCCGAAGTAACACAGTCTTTTGAGTGGAGTTTGAGAGGACGTTATGCCGAGAAGAAGAGAAATTGCCAAGCGCGTGATTCTGCCTGATCCTAAGTACAATGACCGTTTGGTTGCAAAGTTTATGAATGTTATCATGTTTGGCGGCAAGAAGAGTACGGCTGAAGGCATTGTGTATGGTGCCCTCGATCTGGTTGCGGCTAAAATATCGGAAAATCCTTTGGACGCGTTTAAAAAAGCTCTGGAGAATGTTCGTCCGGTTGTTGAGGTGCGGTCCCGTCGTGTCGGTGGTTCTACTTATCAGGTTCCGGTAGAAGTGCGTCAGGAGCGTCGTAATGCTTTGGCGATCCGCTGGATTATGATTTATGCGCGAGCCCGTGGCGAAAAGACGATGGCAGAGCGTCTTGCCGGTGAAATTCTTGATGCGTCGAATAATCGTGGCGCGGCAATCAAGAAGAAGGAAGATACTCACCGCATGGCAGAAGCCAATAAAGCCTTTGCTCACTACCGCTGGTAAGATCGTACTAGCTTGAAGGGATAGAACAGTGCCACGTCAAGTATCACTTGCTATGACTCGTAATATCGGGATTATGGCGCATATCGATGCCGGTAAAACCACAACGACTGAGCGTATTCTTTATTACACCGGAGTTTCGCACAAGATCGGTGAAGTTCATGATGGTGCTGCGACCATGGACTGGATGGAGCAGGAGCAGGAGCGTGGCATAACGATCACTTCTGCGGCTACGACTTGTATCTGGAAAGATTACCGCATCAATATTATTGATACGCCTGGACACGTTGACTTTACTATTGAAGTAGAGCGTTCTTTGCGTGTTCTGGATGGAGCAGTTGCTGTTTTTTGTTCGGTTGGTGGCGTTGAGCCGCAGTCCGAAACTGTGTGGCGCCAAGCCGATAAGTATGGAGTTCCCCGGATTGCATTCATCAACAAGATGGATCGCATCGGCGCTGATTTTAATCGCGGCGTAGAGATGATGCGTGACCGTCTTCGTGCCAATCCTGTCCCGATCCAGCTCCCTATTGGTAAAGAAGAAAAATTTAAAGGTGTCATCGACCTCGTCGAGATGAAAGCGATTACCTGGAACGATGAGTCCCTGGGTGCTACTTTCGATGTCGCAGAGATCCCTGCTGACCTCCTTGACGAAGCTGTTGCTGCGCGCCTTGCCATGATTGAAGAGATTAGCAGTCATGATGATGAGCTGATGGAGAAGTATCTTCTTGGCGAAGAGTTAACCATTGCCGAGATTAAGTCAGGTATTCGTCGGGCGACAACAGCGCTGAAGATTAATCCGGTGCTGTGTGGTTCTGCCTTCAAGAATAAGGGCGTACAGCATTTGCTTGACGCAGTTGTCGATTACATGCCCGCGCCGACCGATGTCCCACCGATTGCCGGCATTAATCCTAATAATGGTGAGCCGTTGACCCGTCCGGCTGACGACAGTGGCCCCTTTTCGGCGCTGGCCTTCAAGATTATGACAGACCCGTTTGTTGGTCAGCTCACCTTCTTTCGTGTCTATTCAGGCGTTGCTGAGTCCGGTACTGGTGTTTTGAATGCCAGCAAAGACAAGCGCGAGCGCTTCGGTCGGATTCTGAAGATGCACGCGAATAAGCGTGAAGAGATCAAAGAAGTCTATTCCGGTGATATTGCTGCGGCCGTCGGGATGAAATACACCACGACCGGTGACACCCTTTGTGATGAAAAGACTCCTTGTCTCTTGGAGAAAATGGAGTTTCCTGAGCCGGTTATCAGTATAGCTGTCGAACCGAAAACCAAGGCAGACCAGGAAAAAATGGGCGTAGCCCTCGGCAAGTTGGCGCATGAAGATCCTTCGCTGCGCGTTCATACCGATGAAGAGACAGGACAGACTATTCTTGCGGGAATGGGCGAACTCCACCTCGAAATTATCATAGATCGGATGCTTCGCGAGTTTAAAGTTGCAGCCAATATCGGCTCTCCCCAGGTTGCTTATCGCGAAACGATTACCAAGAAAGTCGAGCAGCAAGGTAAGTTTGTTCGGCAGTCCGGTGGTCGCGGTCAATACGGCGATTGCTGGATTCGCATTGAGCCTCTTGAGCCGGGTTCGGGTTTTGTCTTTGTCGATGAAGTCAAGGGTGGCGTTATTCCGAAAGAATACATCCCGGCTGTCGGCAAGGGTGCTGAGGAAGCTGCAACGAATGGCGTTATCGCCGGTTATCCGATTGTCGATGTTAAGGTGACCTGTTTTGACGGCTCCTACCATGACGTTGACTCCTCGGAGATGGCATTTAAAATTGCCGGATCAATGGGTTTCAAAGAGGGTGCGGCAAAAGCCGGACCGGTACTCCTTGAGCCGATTATGAAGGTTGAAGTAGTTGCCCCTGATGATTATATGGGCGATGTCATGGGCGATTTGAGTAGCCGACGCGGTCGTATCATGGGTATGGAATCCCGCGGTGGCGCCCAGGTTATAAATGCGCATGTCCCTCTCGCGAATATGTTTGGATATGCAACGGATATGCGGAGCGCAACCCAGGGTCGCGCAACCTATTCAATGCACTTTGATCACTATGAGCAGGTACCTAAAGCGATTTCCGAAGAGATTGTTGCTAAAGTCAAAGGTTAAGTCAAAAGGAGATAAAGATCATGGGTAAAGCAAAATTCGAAAGAAACAAGCCACACGTCAATATCGGAACGATCGGTCACGTTGACCACGGCAAGACGACCCTGACCGCAGCTATTACCAAGGTTATGGCTTCTAAGGGACTCGCCGAGTTCAAAGCCTTCGATTCGATCGACAAGGCCCCGGAAGAGCGCGAGCGCGGCATCACCATCTCAACCGCACACGTCGAGTACGAAACCGACAATCGCCATTATGCCCACGTTGACTGCCCGGGTCATGCCGACTATGTCAAGAACATGATCACCGGAGCGGCGCAGATGGACGGCGCGATTCTGGTTTGCTCGGCCGCTGACGGTCCGATGCCCCAGACCCGCGAGCACATCCTGCTTGCCCGTCAGGTCGGCGTTCCGGCTATGGTCGTCTTCATGAACAAAGCCGACATGGTCGACGATGCCGAACTCCTGGAGTTGGTTGAACTCGAACTGCGCGAACTCCTTTCGCTTTACGACTTCCCCGGCGACGACACCCCGATCATCCCCGGCAGTGCCCTCAAGGCTCTCGAGTGTGGTTGTGGCAAAGCCGAGTGTCCGGCCTGCAAGCCGGTCCTGGATCTTATGGCCGCCGTCGACAGCTTTATCCCGGTTCCGGAGCGCGCCATCGATCGCCCCTTCCTGATGCCGGTCGAAGACGTCTTCTCCATCTCGGGTCGCGGCACCGTCGCTACCGGTCGTATCGAGCGCGGCATCGTCAAGGTTCAGGAAGATGTCGAAATCGTCGGTATGAAAGCGACCACCAAGACCGTCGTCACCGGCGTCGAGATGTTCCGCAAGCTCCTCGATCAGGGCCAAGCTGGCGATAACGTCGGCGTCCTCCTGCGCGGCGTCAAGCGTGAAGACATTGAGCGCGGTCAGGTTCTCGCCAAGCCCGGTTCGATCACACCGCACACCAAGTTCAAGGCGGAAGCATATATCCTCACCAAAGAAGAGGGCGGCCGTCATACCCCCTTCTTCAAAGGCTATCGTCCGCAGTTCTACTTCCGCACCACCGACGTCACCGGGATTGTCGAGCTTCCCGAAGGTGTCGAGATGGTTATGCCCGGTGACAACACCGCCATGACGGTCAATCTGATCACTCCGATTGCGATGGACAAAGAGTTGCGTTTCGCCATTCGCGAAGGTGGTCGTACTGTCGGCGCGGGTGTCGTTGCCGAAATTATCGAGTAATTGAGGACAAGAGTCATGTCGAGTCAAAAAATACGCATCAGATTAAAAGCATATGATCATAAATTGCTCGACTTGTCGGTTAGCGAGATTGTCGATACGGCAAAGCGGACAGGTGCCAGAGTTGCTGGACCGATTCCGTTACCGACCATTATTAATAAATACTGTGTCGTTCGTGGACCGCATGTTGACAAAACCAGCCGTGAGCAATTTGAAATGCGGACGCACAAGCGTTTGCTAGACATCCTGGAGCCAACGCAGCAGACAGTCGACGCGCTCATGAAACTCGACCTGTCGGCCGGGGTTGATGTCGAAATTAAACTCTAGAGACCAATGCGACAATTCGCTTAAGGGTAGCACAATGATAAAAGGAATTCTGGGTAAAAAACTGGGAATGACACAGGTCTTCATGACCGACGGTCGCCGGATACCGGTGACAGTTGTAGAAGCCGGACCATGTGTTGTTTTGCAGAAAAAGACCGTAGAGACCGATGGTTATTCTGCGATTCAGGTCGGTTTTGGTGCGAAGAAGAATCAACGCGTCAATAAACCTGAAATGGGGCATTTCCGCAAAGCAGGTCAAGGTGCCTTTCAGTATCTGCGCGAACTTCGCGTTGATAATGTCGACGAGATTACAGTCGGTTCAACAATTTCCTGTGAATCGATCTTTGCTGCCGGTGATGTCATTGACGTTACTGGTACAAGTAAAGGCAAGGGTTTCCAGGGTGTCATCAAGCGCTGGAACTTCTCCGGCGGTCGTGCGACTCATGGCTCAATGTTCCATCGCCATGCCGGTGGTATCGGTGCCAGTGCCTGGCCTTCCCGGGTTTTTAAAGGGAAAAAGATGGCTGGTCAAATGGGCAATGTGCGTGTTACGACGCAAAATCTTCAGATTATTGAAATTCGTCCTGAGAAGAATCTTATTCTTGTCAAAGGCGCGATTCCTGGTCCGAAGAATGGCTTGGTAACGATCAGCAAAGGGATCAAGGTCAAGAAGAAATAGACACCCTGGCCTATTGTGGGGTTTGGAGACGAAGCATGGCAAAAATTGCAGTTTATGACATAAACAGACAGCAAGTTGGTGAGCGTGAGCTCGCTGATGATGTCTTCAATACCGATGTTAAAGGCTACCTGATCCACGACATGGTTCGCTATCAATTAGCGGCCCGTCGTCAGGGAACTGCTGACACCAAGGGACGTTCAGAAGTCCGTGGCGGTGGTCGCAAGCCTTTCAAGCAGAAGGGGACAGGCGGGGCACGACAAGGCTGTATCCGCGCTCCTCACTATGTCGGCGGCGGCACAGTTTTCGGCCCTACTCCGCGTGATTACAGCTTTAAGCTGAATCGTAAAGTTAAGAAAGCTGCCTTGCGTTGCGCTCTTTCCGCTCGATTCAAGGGGGAAAAGCTGGCAGTTCTTAACGCAATTGAGCTTGAAAAAATCAGTACAAAAGCTTGTGCTGAATTCTTGAGTCGTTTTGCTAACGAAAATGTGTTGGTCGTTTTTGCCGGCGAGAACCAGAAGCTTGAGCTCTCGGCCAAAAACCTCCCTCACGTCAAGGTGCTGCGCGCAGATGGTGTCAATGTCTATGATGTTATGAAGTACCGGACATTGCTGCTCACTGAAGATGCCGTTGCTCACCTGGAAGGAGCGTTAGTCTGATGAAACCTCTCCACCAAATTATACAGCGTCCGTTGATCACCGAAAAAGCTAGTGATTTACAGGAAAAAAGCCGCGTTGTGGTCTTTGAAGTGAATCGCGATGCGAATAAGATTGAGATCAAACAAGCTGTTGAAAAAGCTTTTGATGTCAAGGTCGACAAGGTTAATACAGTCGTTATCGCCGGAAAGCAAAAGCGTTTCGGGCGTAACTTTGGCAAGCGTTCTAATTATAAGAAGGCTTATGTGACCCTCACTGAGGGAAGTAAAATTGATTTCTTCGGCGTCTAGACGATACCGGTATAAAGCGAAGACGGAGTAACGAGAATGGCGATAAAAAAATTCAAGCCGACCTCTCCCGGTCGTCGTCATATGACTACAGCAGCTTTTGACGAAATAACCAAATCAACTCCCGAGAAGAGTTTGGTTGTTGCACTGAAGCGCAGCACAGGTCGTAATAACGCTGGTCGTATTACCAGTCGACATATGGGTGGCGGTCATAAACGGAGATATCGTCTGATCGATTTCCGCCGTGACAAAAAAGAAATTCCCGCAAAAGTAGTGTCGATTGAGTACGACCCAAATCGTTCGTCACGCATCGCGCTCCTTTGTTATGCTGACGGCGAGAAGCGTTATATCATTGCACCGCACGGACTTTCGGTTGGTGATGTCGTCATTGCCAGCGAAGGTGCTGATATCAAGCCGGGAAATGCTATGCCGATTCGAACGATTCCGCAGGGCACCTGGGTCCACAACGTTGAGCTTAAAGTCGGTAAAGGCGGGCAGTTTGCCCGCAGCGCCGGTACCTATGCAATGATCGCCGCTAAAGATGGAAAGTACGCTCAATTGCGTCTTCCTTCGGGTGAAGTTCGTCTCGTTCTGCAGGATTGCTGTGCGACTATCGGCCAGGTCGGTAATCTTGATCATGAAAATGTCAAGATTGGTAAAGCCGGCCGTAATCGGTGGCTCGGAATTCGTCCTCAATCCCGCGGTGTAGCTATGAACCCTGTTGATCATCCGCACGGTGGTGGTGAGGGCAAGAGTTCGGGTGGACGTAACCCGGTTACTCCTTGGGGTATACCGACAAAAGGTTATAAAACTCGCGGCAATAAGCGGACAGATCGCTTTATTGTCCGTCGTAGAGTTAAATAAAGTTCAATTTTTCGTTTACAGAGGAGACGGCAGTGGCAAGATCAATAAAAAAAGGCCCTTACGTTCAGGAATGTTTGTCGCGCAAGATCACTGGTCAGGATGAAGCTGTCCAGAAAAAGGTCATCAAGACTTGGTCGCGTCGTTCAACAATCCTGCCGGAGTTTGTCGGCTATACTTTTGCTGTTCATAACGGCAAGAAATTTGTGCCGGTTTTTGTTTCTGAAAATATGGTCGGGCATAAGCTCGGTGAATTCTCTCCGACACGCACCTTCTATGGTCACGGCGCTGACAAAAAGAGCAAGCTCAAAAAGAAATAGCAGATCCGCAGAGGAGTTGAAGCCCCATGGAAAGCAAAGCCAAACTGAGTTATGCCCGTCTGTCGCCGCAAAAGACCCGTCTTGTTGTGGATATGGTGCGCGGTAAGGCCGTTCAAGAGGCCATAAATATTTTAAAGTTTTCGCCGCAAAAGGCCGCAGCTATTGTCTCGACGCTGGTGACTTCCGCAGTTGCAAATGCTGAGCAGAAGGGTATCTCCGATGTCGATCGTCTCTTTATTAAAGAGATCATGGTCGATCAGGGGCCAGTTTTGAAGCGTTTCCTGCCGAGAGCACAGGGGCGTGCAACCAAGATTCGTAAACCGACCAGCCACATCCTCGTGGTTCTGGCGGAGAAATAAATAGCCACTTAGAGGAGGTGATGGTTTGGGACACAAAGTCAATCCAATAGGATTCCGTCTCGGGGTCATTAAAACCTGGGATTCCAAATGGTTCGCGTCGGCTGATTACGCAAAGCTGCTGCATGAAGACATCAAGTTGCGTGAGTATTTGAAGAAGCGCTTGTTTCACGCCGGTATTTCTAAGATTGAACTTGAGCGTGCTTCTAATAAAGTGAAGGTTAATATCTTTGCGGCGCGTCCTGGAATCATCATCGGCAAGAAGGGTTCAGAAGTCGAATCTCTTAAAAAAGAGCTTTCGAAACTGACCGACAAAGAAATCTTCCTGAACATTCAGGAGGTTCGCAAACCTGAAATTGATGCTCAGCTTGTCGCTGAAAGCGTAGCTCTTCAACTTGAGCGTCGGGTTGCTTTCCGTCGGGCAATGAAAAAGAGCGTGACGCAAGCACTCAAATTCGGTGCGCAGGGAATCAAGATTACTTCCAGCGGACGTCTCGGTGGTGCTGAAATCGCTCGTACGGAATGGTACCGCGAAGGTCGCGTACCTCTTCATACTCTGCGTGCAGATATCGATTACGGTTTTGCCGAAGCGAAGACGACCTACGGAATTATCGGAATCAAGGTTCTTATCTTTAAAGGTGAGATCCTCGCTCGCGAGCAATAAGTTTTCGCAAGGAGTTTAAGCGTCATGTTGATGCCGAAAAAGGTTAAACATAGAAAGCAATTTAAAGGGCGTATGCGTGGTGCTGCGCCAGGCGGAACTGAACTGAATTTTGGTGATTTCGGTCTTCAGTCTCTTGATTGTGCGTGGGTTTCTGCACGGCAGATCGAGGCAGCACGTCGTGCTATGACCCGTTATGTCAAGCGTGGTGGCAAAATCTGGATTCGTGTTTTTCCGCATAAACCATTGACCAGCAAGCCTGCTGAAACTCGTATGGGTAGCGGTAAAGGGTCTTTGGATAGCTGGGTAGCCGTGGTTCGTCCAGGCGTTATTTTGTACGAAATGCATGGGGTCGAAGAGTCTGTTGCCCGTGAAGCATTTCGACTGGCCGCCCACAAGTTGCCGATTAAAACCAAGTTCGTGATGCGTGAGGAGATCGGTTATGAAGGCTAGTGAAATCCGTAACCTTTCTGCAACTGACTTGCAGAAGAAAGCGTCCGATTTGAACCAGGAGCTTTTTACCCTCAAGTTTCAACTTCATACCGGTCACCTGGAAAACTCGTCACGTATTAACGACGTGCGCAGGGATATTGCCCGGGTTAACACAATCCTGCAAGAAAAGCAGGGATAAATTTGTCTTCGCGAGGATATTAGGACATGGCAATCGAACGCGGGAATAGAAAAACCCGGATTGGAATCGTGGTCAGCGACAAGATGGAAAAGACTGTCGTTGTGCAGCTTGACCAGTTGGTTGCGCATCCGATTTACAAAAAGTACATCAAGCGGCGCGTTAAAATTAAAGCCCATGATGAACTGAATGAGTCTAAAGTGGGCGATAAGGTGCTGATCGTGGAGACCAGACCGCTGTCGCGTGACAAGCGGTGGCGAGTCCGCGAGATTATTGAAAAGTACGTCAGCGTATAGAGGAGATCTGAAGTATGATCCAGATGCAGACGACACTGGATGTGGCTGATAATTCCGGCGCGCGCAAGCTCTGCTGCATCAAGGTGCTCGGCGGATCGAAGCGTAAATATGCGGGTATCGGTGACATTATTATCTGCTCGGTAAAGGAATCGATTCCTGCATCGAAGGTAAAAAAAGGCGATGTCGTGCGTGCAGTTATCGTCAGAACGGCTAAAGAAGTTGGTCGTCCCGATGGCTCGCATATTAGATTCGACAATAACTCGGCAGTGGTAGTCAATGCTGCTGGCGATCCGATTGGAACTCGTATCTTCGGACCTGTGGCGCGCGAACTCCGTGCAAAGCGTTTTATGAAGATCGTGTCCCTGGCTCCCGAAGTTCTTTGATGTGGAGATAAGACAATGGCGGCAAAGTGGCTGCATGTAAAAAAGAGTGATACCGTGATGGTGATCGCTGGCAAAGAGAAGGGGAAGTCGGGCAAGGTTTTGCAGGTTTTTCCTTCAAAGGGCCGACTCACCGTTGAAAATCTCAATATGATCAAGCGTCACAAGCGTCCTACCCGTGGCAAAACGGATGGCGGTATCTTTGAGCGGGAAGCCGCTCTGGATGCATCGAATGTGATGATTGTGTGTGGTTCCTGCAACAAACCGACAAGGACCGGAGCGCGTATTCTTACCGACGGAACCAAGGCTCGTTTTTGCAAGAAGTGCAACGAACTTCTCGACAAGTAACGGAGGATGATTCCATGGCAAGGCTGAAAGATATCTACCAGTCTGAACTGGCACCCAAGCTTCTTACAGAGCTTGGGCTGAAGAATAAAATGGATGTTCCGCGTGTCGAGAAGGTTGTCATCAATATGGGCCTCGGTGACGCCATACAGAATATCAAGATTCTTGAGGCAGCAGTCGAAGAGCTTGGCAAGATCACTGGCCAGAAGGCCGTCGTCACCAAAGCGAAGAAGTCGATTGCAGCATTCAAGTTGCGCGAAGGAATGCCTATCGGTTGCATGGTGACGTTACGTCGTGACCGTGCTTATGAATTCCTTGATCGTTTGATCAATATCAGCCTTCCGCGTGTTCGTGACTTTCGAGGTGTCTCTGCGAAAGCTTTTGACGGACGCGGCAACTACACCCTGGGTGTCAGGGAGCAGTTGATTTTTCCCGAGATCGAAGTCGATAAAGTCGACAAGGTCAAGGGGCTTAATGTCACCATAGTAACGACTGCTCGCACTGACGAACAGGGCCGCGCCCTGTTGGCGGCTATGGGCATGCCGTTTCGCAAGTAAGTACAGCGGAGGAAGAACGTGGCAAAGAAATCGATGATGATCAAGGCCGCACGCCCTAAGAAATTTGCGGTTCAGAACTACAACCGCTGCCCGCTGTGCGGTCGGCCGCGCGCCTACTACCGCAAATTCGACATGTGTCGTATCTGTCTGCGCAAGCTGGCTTCCGTCGGAAAACTTCCCGGCGTGATTAAGTCTAGCTGGTAAAGAATAAGGAGAGCTTTATCCATGGCAATGACCGATCCCATCGCCGACCTGTTAACCCGCATTCGTAATGCGGGTCTTGCCCGGCACCAGAAATTAGATCTTCCCTCATCTAATTTGAAGGTGGCGATAGCTGAAGTTCTTAAGAACCTCGGCTACATTAAAAACTATAAGACCGTCAGCGATGACAAGCAGGGGGTCTTGCGTATCTACCTGAAATTCGATGAGCAGAATCTGCCCGTCATTCATGAGATCAAACGGGTGTCGACCCCGGGACGGCGTGTATACGTCGGCAAGGATGAGATCCCTAAGGTCAAGAGCGGGCTCGGTTGCGCCATTCTCTCAACCTCAAGAGGCGTCCTAGATGACACGGCAGCCCGTGAGGCGCAAGTGGGCGGCGAAGTGCTCTGCACAATCTGGTAAGAGTACGGCAAGGAGAGATGTAGTTATGTCCCGTATCGGAAAAAAACCCGTAATTATCCCTGCTGGTGTCAAAGTTTCGCTCAGCGGAACCACAATGAAAGTGCAGGGCCCAGGTGGCACGCTAACCCGTGAACTCTCGGCCGGAGTACTGATTACTGTTGAGGCTGATCGCATTAATGTCGATCAGGATCCCCAGTCTGACAATACTGCGGCGCTGCACGGATTGACCCGTACTTTGATCGCCAATATGGTCGAAGGTGTCACAAAAGGCTTCGTCAGAGTTCTAGATATCAATGGTGTCGGTTATCGTGCCGACGCAAGAGGAACAACTCTTAACCTCCTTCTTGGATTTTCCCATCCGATTGACTATCTTCTGCCGGAAGGTGTTTCTGCAGAGGTAGAAAAGCAGACGAAAATTACTCTCAAGGGGATTGACAAAGAACTCGTTGGCGCGGTAGCCGCAAAAATTCGTTCATTTCGTAGTCCTGAGCCCTATAAAGGCAAAGGGATAAAATATGCAGAAGAGCGGATCATCCGCAAAGCCGGCAAAACCGGTAAGAAATAATTAGTTTTCGTGCGAGGAGAATGACAGTGAACGTCGCATGTGAAAGGCGTAATGCCCGGCTGAAAAGAAAGATACGTGTTCGGCGTGTAGTCCAGGGTTCCCCTGAACGTCCTCGTCTCTCGGTCTTTCGCAGTGCCAAGCATATTTATGCGCAGATCATTGAGGACACCACCGGCCGTACCCTGGTTGCTGTCTCCACCGTCAACAAAGAAGTTGCCGCGGAGTGTGATTGCACTGGGAATGTCGATTCGGCCAAAGCGGTCGGAAAGGCTATTGCCAAAAAAGCACTGGAGAATAACATTACCAAAGTTGTTTTTGACCGTAATGGTTTTCTCTATCACGGCCGGGTGAAGGCGCTAGCGGACGCGGCTCGTGAAGCCGGGTTGGTTTTTTAGAAGGAGGATTGCTTTGCATCGCATCGATCCCAATGAGTTGAATCTGACTGATAAGGTCATACACATTAACCGCTGTGCCAAGGTTGTAAAAGGCGGACGTCGTTTTAGTTTTTCTGCACTCGTCGTTGTTGGTGACGGGCAGGGAATGATCGGCTATGGTCTTGGTAAGGCGAAAGAGGTTCCTGAAGCTATCCGTAAAGGGGTAGAACAGGCCAAAAAGAATCTGATCAAAGTTCCTTTAAAGGATCGATCGATCCCCTTTGAAGTGCTTGGTAAATTCGGCGCTGGTAAAGTTCTGCTTAAACCGGCTTCGGCTGGTACAGGCGTTATTGCCGGCGGCGCAGCTCGCGCTGTCCTTGAGGTGACCGGGGTAGGTGATATTCTTTCCAAGTGCATTGGCTCGAATAATCCTCATAATGTCGTTAAGGCGACAGTCAATGCCCTTAGTCAGCTGAAGAGTGCAGAGCAAATTATGGCAATGCGCGGTCTTGGTGGACAAAATCCTGAAACCGTGGGTCAGGGAGAGTAAAATGGCTGGACAATTAAAGGTAACCAAAACGAAGAGCGGTATTGCCCGTAACGCGTATTTTACCAAGGTCCTTAAAGGCTTGGGCTTGACCAGGATGCATCAAAGTGTATGCCTGCAGGATACCCCGGAAATTCGCGGGATGATTCGTAAAGTCGCCCATATGGTTGTTGTTGAAGAATAGATGAAAGAGAGTCGTTATGGATCTGAGCTGCCTGAAACCGGCGATAGGTTCCACTAAAACAAGAAAACGGATTGGTCGAGGCGCTGGTTCTGGTCTTGGCAAGACATCCGGTAAAGGTCACAAAGGACAAAAAGCCCGTTCCGGTGGCAGCATTAAGGCTGGCTTTGAAGGTGGACAGATGCCTTTGCAGCGCCGTGTGCCTAAACGGGGTTTCCGTCCTCTGGATAAGACCGTATACGCAGTCATTAATCTGCGTGACCTCGAACTTTTTGATGCTGGCAGTGTCATTGATCTGGATGATTATGGTCTCGCGGGTCTTGTCAATGACTTGCAAGACGGAATAAAGATCCTTGGTGATGGTGACTTGAGCAAGCCCCTGACGGTCAAAGCTCACAAGTTCAGCAAGTCAGCCCAGGAAAAGATCGAAAAAGCCGGCGGTACTGTCGAGGTCCTTTAATCGTGATAGCCAGCATTCAGAATATCTTCAATATCCCAGAGCTTCGTCGCCGCATATTCTTTACTTTAGGGATGCTGGCCGTCTACCGGATCGGGTGTCACATCCCGACTCCAGGTATTGATTCCCAGGTGTTGGCGCAGTTTTTTTCCGGGACAGAGGGGACACTTCTCGGTTTGGTGAGTGCATTTACCGGTGGCGCTTTAGAGCGGATGACTATCTTCGCTTTAGGGATTATGCCGTATATCAGTGCATCAATCATTCTGCAATTGCTAACGGTTGTTTTTGAACCTGTTCAGCGTTTGTCTAAAGAGGGCGAGCAGGGACGAAAAACCATCACGCGTTGGACGCGTTACGGGACAGTTGTGCTGTCAGTCGTCCAGGGAGCCGGGATTGCGATTGGTCTTCAGACCATGCGCGGTCCTGCTGGCGAACCTGTCGTCACTCATCCCGGAATTGCATTTATCCTGCTGACAATCATAACGCTGACTGCCGGAACTGCTTTTATCATGTGGATCGGGGAGCAGATTACCGAGCGTGGTATTGGTAACGGGATTTCGCTAATAATCTTTGCTGGCATTGTCGCCAATATGCCCTCAGCCATCGTTAACTCCTTACGTTTGGTCAAGACCGGGGCAATGGGGCCAATGGTCTTGTTGCTTATTGTCGCGGCTATGGTCCTGGTCGTTTGGGCCATCATCTTTATGGAGCGGGCACAGCGTCGGATTCCTATTCACCACGCCAAGCGCGTTGTCGGGATGAAGACCTACGGTGGTCAATCGAGTCATCTTCCGTTAAAGTTGAATATGGCTGGCGTTATCCCCCCGATTTTCGCAAGTTCGATAATCATGTTCCCGGCTACCATCGCTAGCTTAGTCGATATCCCTTGGGTTCGTACGGTTGCGGGAATGATGACGCCGAGTAATTGGCTGTATAATGTATTATTTGTTGCTTTTATCATTTTTTTCTGCTACTTCTACACAGCTGTCACCTTTAACCCCGTCGACGTGGCTGAAAATGTAAAGCGACAGGGCGGTTATGTCCCGGGTATCCGTCCCGGTTCGGAGACAGCCGATTATCTGGATGTGGTTCTTGGTCGTTTAACTTTTGCTGGCGCTATTTACGTCTCTGCTGTTTGTGTTCTGCCGACGATTCTCGTTAGCGAATTTAATGTCCCCTTTTATTTTGGAGGCACCTCACTGCTGATTGTCGTTGGTGTTGGTCTTGACACCGCAGCTCAGATAGAGGCACACCTGATCTCTCGCTCTTATGAGGGTTTTATGAAGGGTGCGTCGATAAAGGGCCGCCGGGACTAGGTTTGGATATTCTGTTATGAGAATCATATTACTTGGCCCCCCGGGTGCAGGCAAAGGGACGCAAGCTAAGGCTATAACAGAACGCTTCAATATTCCTCAGATTTCTACGGGAGATATCCTGAGGTCAGCAGTGCGAGAAGGTACCCCGATGGGGGTGCGTGCTAAAGCCTTTATGGATTCAGGAGCTCTTGTTCCCGACGAAGTTGTTGTTGGTATTGTTTGTGAACGTCTCCAGCAAGCTGATTGTGTGCTAGGTTTTATCTTGGACGGATTTCCGCGTACAGTTGCGCAGGCAGACGATTTGCACAAAACCCTGGTGCAGATGAGCTATCCCTTGCAGGCTGTTGTTTCCCTGGAAGTGGGTGAAGAGGTGCTGGTCGAGAGATTGACCGGACGGCGTACTTGTCGTAACTGTGGAGCGGGTTATCATTTGAGGTTCAGTCCTTCGCGACAGCCGGATCGTTGTGATGGTTGTGGCGGAGAATTGTTTCAGCGTGATGATGATCGTGAGGAAACGATTCGTCATCGCTTGTCTGTGTATCGTCAGCAGACAGCGCCCCTGATCGGTTATTATGGCGAGCAGGGTTTGCTTTTTACTGTAGATGGCATGGAGGATATTGCACTTGTCCAGGAAAAGATTGTTGCAATTTTGTCGGCTTTGCGGTGATTCCGCTTAAGAGTAAAGCAGAAATACTAAGGATGCGGGATTCAGGTCGCATTGTCGCTGAAATTCTCCAGATCTTGCAGGAGAAGGCTGCGGTCGGTGTAACAACTCGCGAACTTGATTTTGTTGCTGAAGCAGAATGTCTTAAGAGGAAAGCTAAGCCCGCATTCAAGGGGTATGGCGGTTTTCCTTATTCGATTTGTGCTTCACCAAATCATAAAGTTGTACATGGCTTTGCTGATGATCAACCCTTACAGGATGGCGACATTCTTAGTGTCGATTTCGGGGTGCAGTATCATGGGTACTTCGGTGATGCGGCGATAACAATCCCGATTGGTCGGATAGATGATGAAAAGAAGTGTTTGAATGAAGTGACCCGGGAGTCGTTAGCGCAGGGTATTGCTGCGGCGCAGCCAGGTAAGCGGATTTCTGATATTTCCTGGGCGGTTCAGTCTTATGTCGAATCACGAGGTTTTTCAGTCGTTCGTGATTTTGTCGGGCACGGTATAGGGCAAAAACTTCACGAGGCACCACAGGTTCCTAACTTTGGTCAACCTGGTCACGGTTCGAGATTGAAGCCGGGAATGGTGTTGGCGATTGAGCCTATGGTCAATGCGGGTTGTGCAGAAGTAAAGATCCTTGCAGATGGCTGGACAGCGGTGACGGCAGATGGGCGACCGTCATCTCATTTTGAACACACAGTCGCCATTACAACCGATGGTCCAGTTATTTTAACGTTGCCCTAGTCGGGCTTCGTTTTATGCAACGTCACGATAAGATATAAAAGGAATCAACACATGAAAGTTCGCGCTTCAGTCAAGGCTATCTGCGTCAAGTGCAAGGTTGTCAAACGTAAAGGGATCGTGCGGATCATTTGCGAGAATCCCAAGCACAAGCAGAAACAGGGATAACAGGAGGAACATAAATTGGCACGTATCGCTGGTATCGACATACCTAGAAACAAGCGGATAGAAGTTGCGCTTACCTATATTTATGGTATCGGACGAGCAACTTCCCAAAAGATCCTTAGTAAAGCCGGGGTCGACTCGAATTCGCGTAGTGACAGTTTGACTGAAGTTGAAATCGGTCAGATTCGTGATGTTATCGACCGAGAGTTCAAAGTGGAAGGTGATTTGCGCCGTGATGTCACCGCTAGCATCAAGCGTCTTATGGATCTTGGTTGTTATCGTGGTCTTCGTCATCGTCGTGGCTTGCCGGTTCGTGGACAGAAAACCAAGACGAATGCGCGAACTCGTAAGGGGCCGCGTAAAACAGTCGCCGGCAAGAAGAAATAATCGGAGGAAAGATGGCTAAGGCTTCTAGTAAGAAGGTCGTCAGAAAGACCAAAGAGAAAAAGAACGTTTCTAACGGTGTCGTTCATATCCAAGCGACGTTCAATAATACTATTGTTACTATTAGTGACGTGTCGGGTAATGTCCTTTCCTGGTCGAGTTGCGGGACAAAAGGATTTAAGGGCTCTCGTAAGAGTACTCCTTTTGCAGCGCAGATGGCGGCGGAGGATGCCGCTAAAAAGGCTCAAGAGCATGGACTTCGTAGTGTTCAAGTTTTTGTTAAAGGGCCAGGTTCCGGCCGTGAGTCTGCTTTGCGTGCCCTTCAGGCTACCGGCTTGAATGTTACAATGATTAAGGACGTTACACCCATTCCTCATAATGGTTGTCGTCCACCCAAGCGCAGAAGAGTTTAGGACTCAAGGAGGAAATCTTGGCTAGATATACTGGACCGGTCTGCCGTTTGTGCAGAAGGGAAGGAATGAAACTGTTTCTTAAAGGGGACAGATGTTATACAGAAAAATGTGCTTTGGAGCGTCGTAGTTACGCGCCTGGCCAGCATGGTCAGGGCCGGACTAAGGTTTCTGACTATGGTACGCAGTTGCGAGAAAAACAGCGTGTACGTCGTACTTACGGTGTCCTCGAAGGTCAGTTTCGTTCGTATTTTGCCAAAGCGGATCGGATGAAAGGGGTGACCGGTGAAACCCTGTTGATGCTTCTTGAAAGTCGTCTTGACAGTATGGTTTACCGAATGGGATTTGCAACTTCACGCACAGAGGCGCGTATGCTAGTTCGCCAAGGGCATTTTCTTGTCAACGCCCGCCGCGTTAATATTCCGTCGTATCAGCTTCGCGTCGGGGACGAGGTTTCGCTTCGTGAAAAGAGCCAGCAGGTCGTACGGGTCAACGAATCTCTAGACGGTGTGATGCGTCGGGGTCTTCCTTCGTGGGTAGAGCTTGATCGTAAAGCATTTAAAGGGACCGTAAAGACTCAACCGGTTCGTGAAGAAATGACGACTCCGACCTTCCAGGAGCATCTGATTGTCGAGCTTTACTCGAAGTAACCCTTCAGATTTTAGCCGTGATTAGCAGATTGGAGGAGTTGAATGCACAATAACTGGCGCGATCTGATTATGCCGAAGCGTCTTCAGCTTGATACAGATACTTTGACTGATACCTACGGTAAGTTCACAGCTGAACCGTTTGAGCGTGGTTTCGGAACAACTTTAGGCAATTCATTGCGGCGCGTCTTATTGTCGTCGCTGCAAGGTGCTGCCATTACGTCCGTCCGGGTCAAGGGAGTTCTTCATGAATTTTCAACGATTCCCGGCGTGACAGAAGATGTCACCGAAATTATCCTTAATCTTAAAGGGGTGCGGCTCAAGCTTCATGGCAATGATTTTCGTTCGATTCGCATTGTGAAAAAGGGGGCAGGAGAAATCACTGCTGGCGACATTATTAGCGACGCCAATGTTGTGGTTCTTAACCCCGAGCATCATATTGCCACTTGTTCGAAAGAAGCTGATGTTGAGATGGATATGGTTGTCGGTCTTGGCAAAGGATATGTCCCAGCGGATCGCAATCGTGATGAGCGGGCACCTGTCACCACAATTCCTATCGATGCAATCTTCTCTCCCATCAAGAAGGTTGATTATTCCGTAGCGAATGCTCGTGTCGGCCAGATAACTGACTATGATAAGTTGACCATTGAAGTTTCAACAGACGGTAGTGTCCGTCCTGATGATGCGGTTGCTTACGCAGCGAAAATTCTCAAAGAACAACTGCAGATTTTTATTAATTTTGACGAGGACTCAGAACCTGCAACGTTGGCTACAGGGGATGAAAGCCGTCGTATCAATGAAAATCTGTATCGCAGTGTCGATGAACTCGAGCTTTCTGTTCGTAGTGCCAATTGTTTGAAAAATGCCGATATTCACATGATCGGTGAGTTGGTGCAAAGAAGTGAAGCCGAGATGCTCAAAACCCAGAATTTTGGTCGAAAGTCCTTGAATGAAATCAAAGACATTCTGGCTGATATGGGGCTGACTTTGGGGATGAAGGTAGATAGCTTTCCTGATCCCGAATATATGAAAATGATCCAGAAGGGGAGCGAAGAGGCTTAACCCTGCTGCGCTTGTACATTAGAAAGGATCTCTACTCCCATGCGTCATAATAAATCCGGTAAGCGGCTTGGCCGTAATACCCCTCACCGTGCAGCAATGCTTCGTAACATGGTTACGTCGTTAATCGAACATGAAAAGATTACCACTACGGACGCTCGCGCCAAGGAGTTACGTAAGGTTGTTGATCGGATGATTACCCTGGGCAAACGTGGGGATTTGCATGCGCGTCGCCAAGTCCTTAGCGTCATTCGCGATCAAAAGGTGGTTGCTAAACTTTTCGATCAAATTGGACCGCGCTACAAGGATCGTCCCGGCGGTTATACCCGTATTGTAAAGATCGGTTCGCGCCTTGGTGATAATGCTCCGCAGTCGATTATTGCTTTGGTGGAAGAGGAAATGACTTCTCCTGCGAGTGTTGCTGTAGAAGCGTAATTTCTAATACAACTGAAAACGGCAAGGCCATGATCAAGAATTTTCCTGATCATGGCCTTTTCATTATTTCCGATGATGAGTTTTTATGGCTGCAACTTTAGACCAATCCCCGCCGTCACCCCTTGCAATTGTCCTCATGGAACGGATTTTATCAGAGGGTCCTCTCTCCTTTGCAACCTTCATGGAGTCTTGTCTTTACCATCCGGAATACGGCTATTACATGGGCCCCCGGCAGCGGATCGGTCGCGACGGCGATTTTTTTACCTCAAGCAGCGTCCACGCAATTTTTGGACAGCTGATAGCGAAGCAACTGCATCAAATGTGGGAGGTTCTTGGTTGCCCGGTTGATTTCATTATCGCTGAGCAAGGGGCAGGCACCGGACATCTGGCTCAGGATATCCTTACTGCGCTACAAGTTGACTATCCCGATTTTTATAGCAAACTACGCTATTGCATTGTCGAGATCAGCGCGGACAATCGCCTTCGTCAGGGAGAATTGCTGGCAAGTCATCAACGTTGCGTGAGTTGGTGCGAGCAAAACGACCTCGCTGGCATGGTTGGCTGTTACCTGTCAAATGAGTTGGTCGACGCTTTTCCGGTGCACCTTGTCGAACAACGCGATGGAAAACTCCTTGAAGTTTTTGTCAGCGTTGAACATGGCAGCTTCCATGAAATTCTTCAGGAGCCGGCAACCGAAGCCCTTTCTGGTTATTTGAAGTGGGTCGATGTGGAACTGGCGGAGGGAAATCGCGCCGAGATCAATCTGGCGGCACCATCATGGCTGTGTAACGTCGCCGAGTTACTGCAACGCGGCTTTGTACTGACGATTGACTATGGGTATCTGGCAAGTGAGCTTTTTGCCCCTTGGCGGACATCCGGGACATTGATGTGTTATTATCAGCACACGACCGATGCCAACCCCTATATTCGTGTCGGCGAGCAGGATCTTACTACTCATGTCGATTTTTCAGCATTAATCAAGGCAGGTGTCGAGTCCGGTTTGCAACAACTCTTTTACGGCGATCAGTGCAAGTTCCTGCTCGGTCTCGGTTTTGTCGACGCTTTGCTGCAAGCACAGGCACGTGAAGTAGAACCGCATCATGCGCAAGCTCTTCGTCTAACATTAAAAAATCTCATTTTACCGGAAGGCGGGATGGGGGAGATTTTCAAGGTATTGATTCAGGGGAAGGGGGTTCAAGCTGAAAACCTCCTTTGTGCCCGGTCACTGCGTGATCTGCCCCTGCCAGTCAGCGGGTTTTAACGGGAGAGACAGTTTCGTGCCTTTTCTTGAAATTTTACGATCATTAGTCCGCCCATTTGCAGTATAATAATCAAAATGGTCACTCATGCGGAGTGATTCTAAAAACGGAGGTAAAAGATGCGTGAAGCTGTAGAAAAAGCCCTCAATCTGATACGTCCCGCCCTTCAGGCTGACGGTGGTGATGTTGAACTTGTCGATGTAAATGACGCTGGCGTTGTCCGTGTCAAGCTTACAGGTGCTTGCGGTTCCTGCCCTATGTCGACCATGACGCTTAAAATGGGCGTCGAACGCGTCCTTAAGGAGCAAGTTCCCGGCGTCACCAGTGTAGAGCAGGTCCGTTAAATAACTGTTTGACGGATTGCTGTTGTTTAGAATAATAAGAGAGCTGTCTTCTGGGCAGCTCTCTTGTTATTTGTTGCAGTTGGTTGATTTTGATGGAATGTGGTAAATTAGTCGGCAGAGGAACAATGACAAAGACGCTTGCTTCCCCACAGCAGATGAATGCGATTGACCAGAAAGTTCAGAGTGTTCAGCCGAAGATGTTTAAAGTCTTTATGCTGAATGATAATTATACAACCATGGAATTTGTCATTGAGGTTTTACAGTCCGTTTTTCATAAGGAGGACGCGGAAGCAACTTCTTTGATGTTGCAGATTCATCGCCAGGGACAGGCCTTGTGCGGGCTCTACCCCTTTGAAATAGCTGAAACCAAGGTTGCGAAAGTTCATAGTCTGGCACGCGTCGCCGGCTTCCCGCTTCGCTGTATTCTTGAGCCAAATTGACAAGGTATAGCTAAGTTGAGCAATCGCAGCCATCTGGTTTGATCATTAAAGATGAACTTTTCGAGGTAACGATGTTTAATGCGGATGTCCAAATCACCTTTTCTCTGGCGGTTCGCGAGGCACAACGTCGCCGGCACGAATTTCTTTCGACGGAGCATGTCCTTTATGCTCTGCTCTTTGAAGACCGTGGCCTGGAGATTTTGCGTTCTTGCGGCGGAGACCCGACTACCTTAAAGCAGTTGCTGGATGAGTACTTTTCCCGTCATATTGAGTCGCTCCCTGCCGCTATAGATGGTGTCCCGGAGCAAACTATCGCCTTGCAGCGGGTTTTACAGCGGACAGTCCTGCATATGCAGTCCTCCGGTCGCAAGGAAGTGGGGGTTGGCGATATTCTTGCGGCCATCCTTGATGAGCGTGATTGTTATGCCGCCCATTTCCTCGAAGAGCAGGGAATATCCCGTGTCGATGTTCTTAACTATATCAGTCACGGAGTCTCTCGGGCGGCACGACAGGAGGCACCGGAGAGCACGGGTCAAACTTCGACAGAGGAAAGGCCGGCAGAGACAAAGGACGGGAAGAAGAAGCTCAAAGATCCCTTGTCGGGTTTTGTTATCGATCTTGTGGCGCGAGCTCGGGCGGGAAAGATCGATCCGATTATCGGCCGTGAGACGGAATTACGCCGCACTATTCAAACACTTTGCCGCCGCCGCAAGAACAACCCCCTTCTGGTGGGTGATCCCGGTGTGGGCAAGACCGCACTTGCGGAAGGCCTGGCACTGCGCATCGTCGAGGGGGCTGTTCCGCAGCTCTTGGCGGATGCCGAAATTTTCAGTCTGGATATGGGCGCGCTCCTCGCTGGAACCAAGTACCGTGGTGATTTTGAAGAGCGGCTCAAGGCTGTCATCGTTGCCATAGGCAAACGCCCGAATGCGATTCTCTTTATCGATGAGATCCATACCGTCATCGGTGCCGGCGCCACCTCAGGCGGGACTTTGGACGCGGCCAACATCCTCAAGCCAGTCCTTGCTTCCGGAGAAATCCGCTGCATCGGTTCAACAACCTTCGAAGAGTACAAAAATCATTTTGACAAAGATCGTGCACTTTCCCGACGTTTTCAAAAAATCGATATTCTTGAACCGTCGATTGAAGAAACGATTCAAATCCTCACGGGGTTGAGTAGCCGTTATGCCAGCTTCCACGGGGTCACCTATTCGCAGGATGCTATCGTTGCCGCAGTGGAACTTTCGGCTCGACATATCAATTTCCGCTTCCTGCCGGATAAAGCCATTGACGTACTGGATGAAGCTGGTGCTGTTTTCCGGACGCAGCCCCGTTCCCGAAAGCTGATCACAGTTAAGGATATCGAAGCGGTTGTCGCCGCGATTGCGCGCATCCCTCTGCGCAGTGTTACGACCGCCGATCAGCGTCGTCTTAAGAATTTATCCCGAGATATGAAGCGGAGCGTCTTTGGCCAGGATGCAGCGGTAGACTGTCTTTGCCGGAGTGTTTTACGGGCTCGGGCCGGCCTCGGCCACCCCGAACGCCCGCAAGGAGCGTTTCTTCTCACCGGTCCGACCGGTGTCGGTAAGACGGAAGTTGCAAGGCAGCTGGCTGAAAATCTCGGTGTCGATTTGATTCGTTTCGATATGAGTGAATATATGGAGAAACACTCGGTTTCCCGTTTAATCGGATCTCCACCGGGGTATGTCGGTTTCGAGCAAGGGGGGCTGCTAACCGATGCCGTTGTGCGCAGTCCTTATGCCGTCATCCTCCTTGACGAAATCGAGAAGGCCCATCCGGATCTTTTCAACATTCTGTTGCAGGTGATGGACCACGGCAGCCTCACCGACAATAACGGCAGGAACGCCGATTTCCGTCATGTTGTCCTGATTATGACCAGCAATGCCGGCGCCCGGGAGATGAGCGCAGCGCCGATCGGTTTTGGCAACCTCTTGCCGTCAGGTCCGAAACAAGAAGTAGAACGCCTCTTTTCTCCGGAATTCCGCAATCGCTTAACAGCGATCATTCCCTTTGAACGTTTGACCGAAGGGGTGATGTTGAAGGTAGTTGATAAATTTCTTGCCGAACTCCAATCTCGCTTGACGGAACAACATGTCACTCTGACGGTAAATTTTGCAGCCCGCAAGGTTTTGGCACAGCGTGGTTACGATCCCGCTTTTGGTGCGCGCCCTCTGGCGCGGTTGATCGAGACGGAAATTGCCGATCCTTTATCTTCTGCCATCCTCTTCGGGGCTTTGGCAAAAAAGGGGGGGCAGGTGAATGTTGCCGGGGGTGCCGGGCGACTCGTTTTGAGCTTTACTTGATATCCAGTGCCGGTCTTTTGTCTCGACGCAGAAATCGATTTCCCCCCGCCAGGTTTAGCCGAGGAGAATGGTCTCCTTGCAGTCGGTGGCGATCTTTCAGCGCAGCGACTCCTCCTCGCCTATTCACAAGGCATCTTCCCCTGGTATAACGCCGGCGAGCCGATCCTGTGGTGGTCGCCGATGCCGCGCTGTGTTCTTCTCCCCGGGGATTTTCATCTTTCCCGCTCGCTTTGCAAGGTTCTGCGTCGGGGAGAATACCGCATCACCTTTGATCAGGCTTTTGCTGCGGTCATTCGCGCCTGCGCCGCCTGTGGCGATCGGCAGCGGACGGGAACGTGGATCAGCGCCGAGATGATCGCCGCCTACGAAGACCTCTTTGCGCGGGGGTATTGTCATTCTGTTGAAGTTTGGGCGGGGGAGGAGTTGGTTGGTGGTCTTTACGGCGTGAGTCTTTGCCGCTGTTTTTATGGTGAATCGATGTTTCATCTTCGCCGTGATGCGTCCAAAGTCGCTCTTTACGCTTTGACTCAAACGCTCTTTCGGAACAACTATGTGATGATCGATATGCAGTTGCCGACGCGTCATCTCTTGTCACTTGGCGGACGTCTTGTCGGGCGTGCGGCTTTTGAATCGCTGCTGCAGGACGCACTCACGCCAGTTGATAATCCAGGTCGTCCTTTTTCTATTTAGTGGCCGGGGTAACAGCTAGGGGAGAGGATCAGGTGGGACGGGCACGTTTGACTTGTGCTTCCAAAGTCTTGCGATCAGCATCAGATATGCCAATAAAGTGCATGCCGCAAGGGATGCGGCCTTCGTCATCGAGCATAGTTCCGGTCCAGACCGTTTCGCAAAGAAGGCACAGGGGTTTCTCTCCCGGGTTGAGCTGGATGAGTACCAGAAAAAGATCGGCGCATTCAACCGGGGGTTTGATCGCTAAACGAAAACCGCTTGAACTGAGATTTAAACGGCTTTGCGTGAAGGAGGGGAGGTCGGCCGGGTCCAACTGGTTAATAGTTTCAATATTCTTAAGCCAATGTTCTCGCAGGGAGCGGAGTGCCCCTTGTCCCCGGGTAAAACGGACGCCACATTCAATGTCGATGCGGGGTTGCGTCCGGCGCTGAAAGGCCTTGAGGTCTCCAATTCCTTTGACACGAATCATGCCGCTCCCCCGAACATACTCCAGGAACTCAACGGCTATTTTTACCCCGACTCCCATCGATTCGGTGGTGAGCTCCATCGCCATCCCGGGGGTCAGGGGGAATTCCTCGCCGCTGCGGCTTTTGTACGGGAAGACGAGTTCAAAGTAGCCCGGGCCCTGGTTGGCAAAGAGGAGCGTCAGAGTTTCAGACGATCCCAGTTGGGGGTTGGCCAGACGAAGCTGAACCTTTTGTTCCGACCGAAAATATTTGTCGTATTGTTGCATAGAGAGGGTTTCTTCTTTGTCGTAAACAATCAAATAAGGCGGACGGTTTTTTCTCCGTCCGCCTTATTTGATTGTTACTGGTGGCAGGTATCGCAATTATCCTTCACCGTAAAGGCGGTCCCACCGTCATGGCAGGCACCACAGGATTCCCCCTTCTCCATCCCTTCCATCGAAACTGGCGGGTTCTTGCCGTGCGCCGGCACAAAGATGTCAGGGTGGCATTCCGCACAGTTGTGCATTCCGGTGTGGACCTCATGGCTGAAGAGGACGGGGCCGCCATCGTTTTCAAAGGTCACATCGCGGGTCGGGTGACACTTGGCGCAATCTCCTTTCACCGAGAAGGCGCGTGATCCGTTATGACAGGCGCCGCAGGACCCGGCTTTCTCTTCCATCAACTTCATCGTCGCCGTGAGGCGGGGCTTGGCTGGATCGATGTTGAAGAGTGTGTTGTGACAGGACGGGCAGTTTTTGCCGACTTTTTCCAGGTGCACATAATGACTGAACTCAATCGGGCCAGTCGCATCGCTGTTCATGGTCACTTTGTCCTGCAGTCCGCGGGAAAAGGCGGACGTCGCAATAAAAATCAGTAAAGCCGAGAAGAAGAGTAACCTTTTCATAAAACCTCCAAGTTGATTAACCGGCCATATTATACAGTAAAATGTTTGCTTATAAAGTCTAAATCGTCTTTGCCGTGCGGACTTTTTTTGCGTGTTGCGCCAGGAGCAGGCGCCCGGCCAGATCGTTTGTAAATTGCCGCGCAACCCGCCCTGATTTTCCGCCATGCGTGGTGGCCCAGTGTTGCGCCTCGGCAGCAAACGTTTGCCCCCTTTTCCTGATGCCGAGACGCTTTAGGCTTTGAATAATAATTTCCTGATAGGTCTCATTGCTGATGGGGTAGAAGGGCAGACGCAGCCCGAATCGATCCGCCAGCGAAAGCTGTTCAGCGCGGACTTCATCCGGATGGATTTCTCCGTTGTCGTAGTTCTCCTGCAACAGCTCCGGACAGAGATGGCGGCGGTTGCCGGTGGCGTAGATGACGAGATTCTCGGGACGGCCTTCGATGCTGCCATCAAGGAGTCCTTTGAGCTCATGGCAGGCGATGTCATCGGGCTGAAAGGAAAGATCATCACAAAAGAGGATAAAGCGGTAAGGTAACGCCCGGAGTGGCGCGATTATGAGTGGGAGTTGGTCGAGGTCCTTTTTACGGATCTCGATCAGGCGCAGGCCCAAAAGGGAAAATTCGTGGAGCAACCCTTTTATGCAAGAGGATTTTCCGCTCCCCTTTTCCCCCCAAAGGAGAACATCGTTTGCTGGATAACCGAGGAGAAACTGCAAGGTGTTGCGACGCAATGTTTCGACGTTCTTCTCGATCCCGATCAGATCGCTCAGAGGTTTGATATCGGGAGCAATGACTTCCCGGAGAAACCCGCCGGCGCCATCACGAATCCAGACAAAGGCCAGACTTTGCGCCAGAGCTGGCGGTTCAAGTTCGACTTCGCCAACGCGCCTACCAAGGAGTTCTTCGCCGAGATCGATGAGCGACTCAATCCGCTCGATCAAGTAGATCCAATCAATATCAATTTCTTCAGGTTTCATTGTTATCCTCAGGAAAGAATGATGATATGGTAGCAGAGCTCCGAATCCGGGTTAAAGGATGAAGGAGAATCAACCCTTCTTCTCAAATGTACAACCTTATGAGGCAATATGAAGAAGAAACAGTCGCAAATTTTCATTATTACGGCGCCGGGACTGGAAGGGGTCTGTGCCGCTGAAGCTGCCGCTCTCGGGTTGGAGGAGGTCCATTCCGTCGGCGGCGGGGTGTCGTGCCGTGGTGGACTCCGTGAGCTTTATGCTGCCAACCTGCACCTGCGTACTGCCACTAGAATTGTCGTTCGTTTTGACGAGTTCAAGGCGACCGACTTCCCCGACCTTTTTCGGAAAGCCTTACGCCTCCCCTGGGGAAGTTTTCTGTGTCCGGATACAGCGATCGAGATTCGCGCAAGCGCACATCGCTCCCGGCTCATTCATACTGGCCGGATTGCCGAGACCGTCAGTGCGGCGATAGAACGCGCTCTTGGTCGGAGCATGGCTGGAGAGGGCCATTCTGGTTTCACGCAACTGATCCTGGTCCGCTTTGACGAAGATAGCTGCACGATCTCTTGTGACAGTTCCGGGGAGCTTCTCCATAAACGCGGTTATCGTGCTGCCGCCGGAGCGGCGCCTTTACGGGAAACACTGGCGGCGGCCTCCTTGCTCCTTCTGGGGTGGGACGGTTCAACCCCTTTATGTGATCCGTTGTGCGGTTCCGGCACCATTGTCGTGGAAGGGGGGCTGATAGCTTCACAGCAACCCCCGGGGCGGCATCGTCACTTTGCTTTTATGCGTTGGCCCGGTTATCGTCCCGGTCTGTGGCAGGCTTTGACCGCCGAGGCCGATCGTAAGATTATCCTTTCTCCAGCGCCAATTTATGCCTCTGATCATGATGATCGTGTCCTGGCGGTGGCTGCGCAGAACGCACGGCAGGCCGGGGTCGCAGAGATGATCGATATCAGTTGTTCGGACTTGAACTCCCTGCCCGTACGGTCCGGACCTGGACTGGTTCTCTGTAATCCTCCTTATGGGATTCGTTTGGAGCGGGGTGACGACCTTCATGGACTTTACCGGAGCTTGGGGGACGGTTTTCGCCGCGCCTTTCCGGGTTGGACCATAGCTTTTATCGCTCCGGAAGAGCATCTGGCTCTGGCGACCGGCCTCGAGCTTCACTGCCGGGCGCGGCTGGTGAACGGCGGCCTCGCCGTTGCACTATATACGGGAAAAATCCCTTCTTCTTCCCCCTGATCTCAGCATATTTACATCTTGCTTTTTTTGTGTGGATAGGGTAGTTTTCCGCTCGCTCTCGTTCGATGAGGGTTGCATATCGCAGGGAAGTGAGGTGATTGTTCTTGGAAATCCAAGTTATTGATAATAACGTTGAGAAAGCCATTCGTGTGCTCAAGCGTAAGCTGCAGCAGGAAGGGCTCTTTCGTGAAATGAAACAGCGCAAATTTTACGAAAAACCGAGCGTTAAACGCAAGCGCAAGGAGAAGGAAGCACAGCGTCGTCTTCGCAAGAAACAACGCTTGATGCGTCCAGAATAACAAGCCCCCGACATACAACGCAAAAAGGGATTGACCATAACGGCCAGTCCCTTTTTGCGTTTATTCCGTCCTGTGTTCAGGCGAGTTTGCTAGCTGCCGCGAGGGCGGCATCGTAGTCAGGTTCAGCGGTTACCTCTTTAACGATCTCCCGATAAGCTACTTTTCCGTTCTTGTCGATAACATAGATAGCGCGGGCCAGGAGTTTGAGCTCTTTGAGCAGCAGCCCGTAGTTTAGACCGAAAGAGCGGTCCTGATAATCTGAAACAACCCGTACTTTTTCGATGCCGGCATTACCGCACCAGCGCTTCTGGGCAAAAGGGAGATCAACGCTGATAGTCAGAACGACGACGCTTTCCGGCAACTGCGCCGCTTTTTCATTGAACTTGCGGGTCATAGTATCGCAAACCGGGGTGTCGATCGAAGGGACGACAGCGATGAGTTGTACTTTGCCAAGGTTGCTGGCCAACGTCACTGCTTGCAGGGCGTTGTCAACAACACGAAATTCAGGGGCAGTGTCGCCGACCTTGATGTCGGGACCGAGCAGGGTTGCGGGATTACCTTTGAATGTAACGATGTTGTTGCGTTCTTCAGTCATGGCGCCTCCAATAAATTGATTAGTGAATTTGTCATCATGTAGCGGCAAGAAAGGGAATGTCAAGGTCTGAAACGGAAAAAGGAGGTTCCACATTGCGCGGAACCTCCTTTTTAATTCAGCTGTGTAGAGAGCTTACTTTTTGTGGCAATCGCCGCATTTGGTCGGGCCTTGGCCGCCTTTAGTGTGGCAATCTTTGCACAGAGCATGTGCTTTGTCTTTGTCGAGTTCGATCTTTCCTGGGGTCGCATCGCCGTGGCAGATTTTGCAGTCTTTCAAGGCTTCGCCATGGGCTTTGTGGTTGAAAGTAACATTACCATTTTTAGCTTCGAGCACAACTGTGTCGGCAGCAAGAGCGGCGCTGGTAGCGAAGGCGACGAGCATGGCGGCAATGACGAGATTTTTCATGATGGCTTCTCCTGTGGGTTTGATGGACAAATGAGTCGCGGACGAGCCGCTTTTGAAAAGAATATAGCAGAGTGCGTGTCCTATTCCATTAGACATCGACAGGAATTCCAGTCGATGTCTGTCGACATTTGTCTTTTTTCAGCAAGTTAGCTGCCGTTATGTCGGGTTGTTGCCAGGCCCTAAGTCGAATTAAATCGTATTGATTGCACTCTTGAAAGGTTTTTGTTAGACTCCGGCGCGTCAAGAAGGAGTCGATATTTAGATGTTTAACTTCCCGCCGACAGTCTGTCTCGATGGTGCCGCCGTTCGCCGTATTCGCGAAGAGAAGCGTTTGACCCAGCTTTATGTCGCAAAAGTCGTCGGGGTCACCACTGATACGATTTCGCGCTGGGAGAATAATCGTTATCCGACGGTGCGGCGTGAAAACCTTTTCAAACTCGCAGAGGCTCTCGAAGCTCCGGCGCCGTTCCTGATTAAAGCTGATCCGCTTGCCGGGGAGTGCACTGCAGAAGAAGAGCGTGTTGAGGTCGTTGCTTCCGCTGCTCCCGGCGAAAGAACTTTCAGCGCGCGTTTCTACCTTTATCTTGGCGGGATAGGACTCCTGCTCGGTGGACTCGGATTCCTTTTGTACCGTTGGTTGAGCCCCATCTTTCCCGGCACTCCCAGCCCCGTCGATGTTACTGCCGCTCGCATTCTCCCCCGTTACGCTGCTCCCGGGATGATCATCCCGGTGCGCTTACGTTTGAATGTTGATGATGCCACCAAGCGCTATATCATTCGTGAACATTTTCCGCCGGGCTGGGAAGTCATCGAGGCCTCACCTCCCGCGTCAAGTATCGACAATCAGGATGGTATGGCGCGCTGGATCGTCAAGCCGGGGGAGGAGCGATCCCGGATCGTATATCTCGTTCGCGTCGATGCCCGTTCTCCGTTGGGAATGATTGCCCGCTTCCGGGGTGAGATTGTAGCTAATCTCGATGAGAAGAATCAGGCGATCTCTTCTGTCGGCGAAACCGAGATGACAGTCGGCCCGTACAATTGGTCTGATCTTGATGGCGACAGCAGTATCGACGATGCTGAAATGCTGGAAGCATCCCTCGCCTTTGAAGAGTTGGAGGGGGTGCACCTCGACTGGAAAGATTTGGAGCGTCTCTGGGATGCCGGCCATTACCGTTTCGATCCTGTTGGCCGGCGTTTTGTTCCGGAAAAGAGTGAATATAAGGACATACCAAAAAAGTAAAGAAAACAGCATCATTCATGGGAAAAGGCCAGAGACGGGAATATCCGCTCTGGCCTTTTTTGTCTGGAAAGTCCTTGCGACCGTTAGGTGCGGGCAAATTTCCGGGTCAGGTGCATGCGAATCATGTCGGAAAAGTCAGCGTCGCTCTCCCCTTGATAGACCAGCGACGAACCGATTTCCGCAGCGAGGATGGCGAAGCAATACTTTTCGGGAAGGCGTCTGATGCGTTGACGCAATCTCGGTACATGGCGAATCAGCGCCGGGAGGTGCGCCAGAATTGTTCGACGATAAAGTGGTTGCGTGCAGAGTTCAGGGTGACTCTGAAAGAAACGGTAAAGTCGAGCATAATTGGCATTGATCTCGGTGCTCAGAGCGTCAGAGATCTCCGTACATAGCAGTGTCGGTTGCGTCCGCCGGCGCAGCAGGATCAGTTCCGCTTCGTCCTTGGCGCGTTTTTTGAGAATGGTGAGGACATCGTTGACGTAGGCGGTCTTGTGTTCAAGGAACTCCTCGTTTGAAAACAGGAGATTGGCGAGGACTTCGTAAGACGACGAAATGACGCCGCACTTGTTGGCCGAGGCGTCGCGCATGATGAGGACGTTGCGTCGTTGCAGTTGTAGCCGTGCTTCCGGGGTCAGGAAGGAGTTGGCCCCCTCGACAATCACTTTAGCCGAGGGTGATCCGTCGGCGTGAAAGAACTTTTCCCAGTTTTCTTTGTCGATCGTCTCCGGGCGGCCGCCGGCGGGGATAAAGAGGTCGGCCGTGACGGTAAAGACCAGGTCGGTATACGTTCGGGCGAATTGCTCGCTGGGGATCCACTCTTCAACAAGACCGGAGTCGGTCATCGATATTTTGCAGTAAAGGTCCTGCAACTTGTCGCGCCGGACTCCTGTGCGCAGCAGGAGGAAGCCGCCGGGGTGGAGATGTTGCGGATCGAAGGCGTCGAGATCGTGGCGCAGGTTCAGGCGTTTCAGCTCCGCATGGTCAGCACCAACGGGGTCGAAGAGGGCGGCGGTGCCATCGAGGATGAGACGGATGGCGATCTGTGGCGATTGCTCAAGGAGGAGGTGTAGAGCGTTACCGGCGACATCCCCATTCGGGCCGCCGGTGAGTTTGAGGGAATAAGGGTCGCGGTGGATATCGATACCGATTTCGCGCATGGCAATCTCGGCAAATTTCACGACTCCCGTCGAGGTCACGCCATACTCCTTGTGGTTGATGCCGATCTTTTTGCTCGACATGATACCGATGCCAAGGATGTAGCCGCGTCGGCGCGAAAGGTCGGCAATCGCCTCGATCATTTCGTCATGCATATTTTCGTCAGGGCCGAGTTCGATCGCTTCCTCCTGGCGATAATAGTCAACAACCGCCGGGTGCCTGGCCACGCCTTGCTCGGTCACGAAGATGTCGAGCAAGGCATTGGTGATACCGTATTGCAATTTATAAAGACGCCAGGTCTCCATGACCCGCTCTTTGGCGGTAAGATCAGCGGTATTAAGGAGGGTGACGAGCTTCGAGCCCCCTTCGTAAATGTCTTTGTTCTTGAGATGCTGGGTATGCGCCAGGACAAAGTTTTCTCGAAAGAGGGTTTCGGCATTGGCGATATAGTCATCTTTGCTGCGGCTGATGACCGTTCGCCAGCCGCCGCGGGCGATATCGGAGAAGCCGATGTGGAAGCCGAAACCAAAGCGGTTAAAGAAGAAAGTGATGCGGAAGGGAGTAGCTTTGGGCAGATCGGCAATCGCCTCGGCGGGGAGTTCCTGGAGATAAGCCGGGTCGAGGCGGAAAGCGATGGCTTGTTTCTCAAGGAGAAAGAAGTTGGTTTTGAGGGTGTATCGGATAAAGGTAAGGGCACAGCGAAAGATGGTGCGCCGGATTTCGTCAAGGTGGCGGTGGCCGGTGTTGAACTCGCTCATTGTGTTGATCGCCGCCGCCAGGAGTTGCTGGTAGCGGCTTTCGCGGTCGGTGACTGCCGGTGCAAAGCGTTGGCGGAAGAGGGCGGTCAGTTGCAGCGCGATCTGCGGGTGCGACAGGAAGGCATCCCGCACCTCGGTCAGCTTGTACTGGCCGGGGAGGTTGTGAGCGAGATTGGTGTGACAAAAAGCCATAAGCGCATTGATCAAGGTCGCGTCTTCGCCGCTCATCGTGCCGTTGCGGACAAAAGTATTGTAGAGAGCGCTCTTGGTTGACAGTAGTTGGGCATTGGCCAGTTCCCGCTGTAAGCGATTAAAGAGTTCGTCCCCGGCACAAAGAAGGCTGCCGTCACGGCGGCGGACATAGAAGGTAGATAGAAAGTAGGGATGAATGCCGTTGCTGATCGTCAGGCAGTAAGCGCGATTGACCCCGAGATCAAGGCGGTTGAAGACCTCCATGACCTGCAGGAGAAAGTCGCGTTGCGGCGGGTTGCCGACGGCAAAGTGGATCCTTGATTCGCTGCAATCGTTCTGGGGTTCAACGTCGAGATAGAGGCCGTTGTTTCTGTTCCCCATGTGGAAAATGTTGAGAACCTGGGCGATGCGCAGCATTGAAGCAGTCCGCAGATAGCCTTCGTTGTTAACCCAGAGGAGACGCAGCAGATGATCAAGGGCATTCAAATTGAAAGCGGGATAGTGCTTGCGTAGTGTAGCCACGATCTTCTTGCGAAATCTCTCTGGAATCGTCACTTCTTTGGCGGCATTCACTTCTTCATTGCTTTTGCGATCAAACTCAAAGCGCTGAATCTCCAGAGTCTGCTCTGTCCCGCTGACCGGGTTTGCCGAATGGACAACCATGGCGTAAGAGACCTCGCGCTCCGGAAAACGCTGCAAGGTCCTGTAAAGGGAGCCTGGAGTGTTGAGGGTGGCAAGGATGAGTGATTTTTCGCGGTCGGCGAGGACGATGTGGCGATTAAAGCGCAGGGTGTCGAGTTCCCGCTCTAGCAGGTCCAGAGCTTCCGGTTCGTCTCCGAGGGCCGTAAAAAAATAGGGAACCATCTCGGTCCGCAACCAGCGGCGGTTCGCCGCCCGGTTAGCGCGGGGTGTCAGGTGCAGGCTGGTCTTATCCGCAGGGAGATTTGGGGGCATGCGCGCCTCCTGGGGGCAGGGATTATGTCATAATGTCAGTCGAATGCGACATTTATAGCACAGGATCAGCGGCAAGGAAATGAGGGGTTTGTCCGGGGGACATCCCCCCCAATTCATTAATAGAATTGAGGGGGATGTTTTGTTGTTAATGGAGTTCGCCGAAAACATCTTCGTCGAACTCTTCATTCTCTCCCGGCACCAAAAGATCAAGGAGAGCCAAAAGGCTGGTGTTGAAGGCGCGGATTCGACCGCCGAGGCGCTGCCGCCAGCGTCGTCTTGCTGGCGGAGTCGGCGTGTCGATCAACAGGAGCGGGAGGTGTAAGTCGGCGAGGAGAGCCAGGCCGGTTTTTCCTGACTGTTGCGGCTGCTGTTCAATCAGGTCGAGCCAGTTGCGCAGAGCGGGGATCTCGCTGAGGCTGCTTGTCTTGGGCGTTGTCGGGGCGGCATTAAAGATTTCCTGCAGGAGCGGTGCAGCGCTCTCGGTTCGCAGCGTCTCCAGCAGTCCGTTGCGGCCAGCAAAGCGATGTAGGCTGGCGGCCATGTCCGGGGGGATGACCAGGCTTGAGCCGACGACCCGTTCGGGATGTTTTTCCAGCAGGTTGAGGAGGACGCAGCCTCCCCGGCCGACGCCAAAGATGACTGCCCTGCCGATGCCAAGATAGTTCAACAAGGCGACGGCATCACCGCTAAGATCGTCCACCGTAGCTTCCCCGTATTGAGCCAGGCCGCGCAGGTTGGTGACGATGACGCGGAAGCCGGCTTGGACCAAAGCCGCGAAGCCACGGTCAGAGATGGCACTATTGTCGGATCCATCATGGATAAAGACGATGGCCGGGCCGCTGCCGTTCTGTTCGAAATCGAGAGGCGTGTTGTCGTGGGTAGTTTTCATGTGTTTCTCCTTGGTGATGGTCGTTGTGCTGTTTATAGCAAAAGATATACCAAGGTTTTATTGATATTCCCCAAATTTATTTTCTTTTTAAAACAGTCAGTTAGTTGCTTGCTTTGGATTTTTAACGAGGTCGATGCAGAGGGTTTCTTGCAATGTTGCAAAACGCTGGCGTACAAATGTTTGCTTTAAATGTGTTGATTCTCCCTGTTGGCGCTAACCCGCTGAATCGAAAGAATATTTACGAGATTATTGGTGTTTGCATTTATGCGAAGAGATGAGGTTCCGTCGGCAAGTGTTCGTAGGCCCAATTCTGAGCACGATGAAAAAGAGTGTTTCGCGAAAATAACTATTGACTCAAAAACTCTCCTCGACTATAGTCTCGGAAGTTGACGCGGGGTGGAGCAGTCCGGTAGCTCGTCGGGCTCATAACCCGAAGGTCGTAGGT
>JACUTW010000136.1 GCA_014859605.1 Desulfuromonadales bacterium | reverse complement strand
TATCGACCGCCAAATTGGCCGAAGTGTCCTTTTATGTCGGGGTAGGTGTACATGTTTAATCCTTGGCGACAGGGGCCGCAAGCTGGGCAGCGCTGATAAAGGCTGCAACTTTCTTCCGATCCTTGCGTCCGGGAGCGTTTTCGACGCCGCTGGAGACATCGACCCCATAGGGACGGACTGCCTGAATCGCTGCGGCGACATTTTCGGGGGTAAGGCCTCCGGCGAGAATCACCGGACGCTTTTTGGCAATTTCGGCGGCAATCTGCCAGTTAGACAGGACGCCGGTGCCGCCAAACACTCCTTCAACCCAGGCATCAATGAGGAGGCCGCTGGCAGGGTAAGCAGCGAAATCGTCGATAGTTGCATCTCCTTTGATCCGCAGGGCGCGGATTGAACGCCGTGGCGCCATCTGCACCGTTTCCGGAGTTTCATCGCCGTGGTATTGAATCACATCCAGATGGCAGTGGTCGGCAACGTCCCGGATAATGCGGGGGTCTTCGTTGACAAAGAGCCCCACCACCGTCACAAAGGGCGGGAGTTGGGCAATGATGGCCTGCGCTTTGTCGGGAGTAATGGCGCGCGGACTCCGTTCGTAAAAGACAAAGCCAAGGGCGTCAGCCCCGCAATCGACGGCGTGCAGAGCGTCGCCAGGTTCAGTGATTCCGCAGATCTTTATTTTGACCATGGGAACCCTTAAAATGAAACCTTCGGCAGATTCGCCAGAGATTCTTTGATCGCCTCCGCGGGGTACTCGAAGTCATCAAGTTTGCCGGCAAAATAATCGTCGTAGGCCACCATATCAACATGACCGTGACCGGAGAGATTGAAGAGGATCGTCTTCTCCTTCCCTTCCTCCTTGGCCTGCAATGCTTCATCGATGGCGCCGCGGATGGCGTGGGACGACTCCGGTGCCGGGATAATCCCTTCGCTGCGGGCAAAGAGGACCGCCGCTTCGAAACAAGCGAGCTGCGGCACGGCTTTAGCCTCGACAATGCCGGCGTGGACGAGTTGCGACACCAGGGGCGAAGCCCCGTGGTAACGCAGACCACCGGCGTGGATGCCGGGGGGCATGTAGTCGTGACCGAGGGTGTACATCTTGGCGACCGGGGCCATCTTGGCAGTGTCACCGTAATCGAAGGCATAAACCCCTTTGGTCAGGGTCGGGCAGCTGGTCGGTTCGATGGCGAGAATACGCACATTCTTGCCGGCAGCTTTATCAGCAGCAAAGGGAAAACCGATGCCGGCGAAGTTGGAGCCGCCGCCGTGGCAGCCGATAACGACGTCGGGATAATCGCCGACCAGAGCCATCTGCTCCTTGGCCTCGATGCCAATGATGGTCTGATGCAGGCAAACATGATTGAGGACGCTCCCTAGCGCATAGCGAGTGTCGTCGCGGGTGGCGGCGTCTTCCACTGCTTCACTGATGGCGATCCCGAGGGATCCGTTGCTGTCAGGATGAGCCGCGAGGATGGAGCGCCCCGCATTGGTCAGATTCGACGGTGAGGGGATAACGTTAGCTCCCCAGAGCTGCATCATGCTCTTTCGGTACGGCTTCTGCTGAAAGGAGACCTTGACCATGTAGACAGTGCATTCCAGTCCGAACATCTGGCAGGCCAGAGCAATGGAAGAGCCCCATTGACCGGCGCCAGTCTCACTGGCGATACGTTTTGTTCCGGCGATTTTGTTATAGTAGGCTTGGGGGATGGCAGTGTTCGGTTTGTGCGAACCGGCTGGGGAACCCCCTTCATATTTATAATAAATTTTGCACGAAGTACCGAGAGCTTTCTCCAGGCGATGGGCGCGGAAGAGGGGCGCTGGACGCCAGAGCTTGTAGATTTCGCGCACCGGTTCAGGAATGTCGATCCAGCGCTGTTGCGATACTTCCTGTTCAATCAGCCCCATGGGGAAGATCGGGAGTAAATCGTCGGGACTGACCGGCTGCATCGTGCCGGGGTGAATGACCGGTGCCAGGGGGCCGGGCATGTCAGGGATGATGTTGTACCACTGCTTGGGGATGCGGTCTTCAGGGAGGAGGATTTTGGTTTGCATGGTGATCTCCTTAAATAATATTGGATATAGGAATTACCCTAATAATTCTTCAAGCTTGGCGCCGATATTCGTTTCACGCATTAACGATTCTCCGACAAGGAATGCCCCGGCCCCGGCCGCAAGGAGGCGATCAATGTCAGCACGGTTGTTGATACCACTCTCGGCGACAACAAAGCGATCGGCGGGGATCAAAGGTCGCAGCCGTTCGGTCGTGCCGAGGTCGGTAACAAAAGTCCGTAACGAGCGGTTGTTGATGCCGATCAGCTGACAATCGGTCTGCAGTGCCACTTCCAGTTCCGCTTCATCGTGGACTTCGAGCAGGATGTCGAGATGGAGTTCGGTCGCCAGGGCGGCAAAATCACGGAGTTGCTGCCGGTCGAGCATCGCCGCTATCAATAAAATCGCATCGGCACCGTAAGCGCGCGCTTCGACTATCTGGTAGGGATCGCAGATGAAATCTTTACGTAATAGCGGCAGACTGACCTGTTCACGGATGAGGCCGAGATAGTTCAGATGCCCGAGAAAAAAATTTTCATCGGTGAGGACTGAAAGGCAGGTGGCGCCGTGTGCCTGATAAGTTTCGGCAATGGTGAGGGGATCGAAATCAGGACGGATAATCCCTTTGCTCGGCGACCCTTTTTTGACCTCGGCGATGATCGCCGTCCCCCCGGATTCATGCATGGTGCGCAGGGCGCGAATAAATCCCCGCGGCTGATCCTCGACCAGGGCGAGTCGATCACGCAAGCGCGCCAGAGAAAATTTGGCCTGGGCGGCAGCGACTTCGACCCGTTTATGGGAAACGATTTTTTGCAAGATGTCGGGGGTAGCGGTCATAAATATGGTTTCCGTAGACATAATGGTTGTCAGTTGACAAGCAGAGCTAAAAAAGCAAAAAAAGACC
>JACUTW010000135.1 GCA_014859605.1 Desulfuromonadales bacterium | reverse complement strand
TTGCGCAGCCGCAGGGCGTTGCTGATCACCGAAACCGAACTGAAGGCCATGGCGGCACCGGCGATCATCGGGCTGAGCAGGATGCCGAAGAAGGGGTAGAGCACCCCGGCGGCGATCGGGATGCCGACGCCGTTGTAGATGAAGGCGAAAAACAGGTTCTGGCGGATATTGCGCATGACCGCGCGGCTGAGGCGCAGGCCGCTGACAATGCCGCGCAGGTCGCCTTTGACGAGGGTCAGACTGGCACTCTCGATGGCGACGTCGGTGCCGGTCCCCATGGCAATGCCGACATCGGCGGCGGCGAGGGCGGGGGCGTCGTTGATCCCGTCCCCCGCCATGGCGACGCGATGCCCCTTGGCTTTCAATTCATTGACGATGCGTTGTTTGTCCTCGGGGGAGACTTCGGCATGCACTGCGTCGATCCCCAGCTCTTTGGCCACCGCCCTGGCGGTGCGCAGATTATCCCCGGTACACATGACCACGGTGATCCCCATTGCGTGCAGTGACGCGATGGCCTCTTTCGAAGTCGCCTTGATCGGATCGGCGATGGCGATCAGGCCGAGGAGCTGATTGTCACGTCCGGCCCAGATCACCGTCTTGGCCTCGCCCTGCAGACGCTCCGCCGTCTGGCTCAAGCTGTCGGGGATGTCGATCTTAGCCGCTTCGAGAAAGGTCCGCTTGCCGATGCGAATCAGTCCCCCCTCGACCCTGGCCTGGACGCCGCCACCGGTGGTGCTCTCGAAATCTGTGATATCCGGGAGTTCGAGCCCCTCGTTCTTCGCCTGGTCGACAACCGCCCGGGCCAGCGGGTGCTCGGACTGCGTTTCAACCGCCGCCGCCAGACGCAGCAAGTCGAAGGTCTCCACGCCGTCCGGCGTTTGCGCATCGACCACCGAGGGCTTCCCTTCGGTGAGGGTGCCGGTCTTGTCGGTGATCAGATGGGTGACTTTTTCGGCGCGCTCGATCGCTTCGGCGTTCTTGATCAGGACGCCGTTTTGGGCCCCCTTGCCGACCCCGACCATGATCGACATCGGAGTGGCCAGTCCCAGGGCACAGGGGCAGGCGATGATCAGCACGGAGACCGCCACAACGATGGCGTAGGACATGGCTGGCGCCGGGCCGAAGACGGCCCAGACGCCGAAAGAAATCAGCGCGGTCAGTACCACCGCTGGAACAAAATAGCCCGCGACCTGATCGGCCAGTTTCTGGATCGGCGCCCGGCTGCGTTGGGCCTCGGCGACCATCTTGACGATATGCGCCAGCATGGTTTCGTCGCCCACGGCCTCGGCGCGCATGACGAAACTCCCCGTCTGGTTGACCGTGGCACCGATCACCTTGTCGTTCTCGCCCTTCTCCACCGGGATCGGCTCGCCGGTGAGCATCGATTCGTCGATGGTGCTTTTACCGTCGAGAATGACGCCGTCGAGGGGGATTTTTTCACCGGGACGCACGCGCAGCCGGTCCCCTTTTACAATGGCGTCGATCTCCACCTCCTCTTCTTCGCCATCATCCCTGACCCGATGCGCGGTCTTGGCCGCGAGGCTGAGCAGACTCTGAATCGCTTGACCGGTCTGCCGCCGGGCGCGGGCTTCGAGCCACTGCCCGAGCAGGATGAGGGTGGTGATGACCGCGCCCGCCTCGAAATAGAGCGCGACCTCACCGTGTCTGCGGAACGACGCCGGAAAGAGATCCGGGAACAAAACCGCCATGACACTGTAACCATAAGCCGCACCGACGCCGAGCATGATCAGGGTGAACATATTCAGGCTGCGGTTGATGATCGACTGCCAACCACGGGTGAAAAAGAGGCTGCCCGCCCAGAGGATGACGGGGGTCGCCAGTACCAGCTCCAGCCAACCCTGCAACCGCGACGAAAGGAACCCTTCAAAGGAGAGTCCGGGAAGCATGCTGTCGAAAGCGAGGAGCAGGATCGGCAGGGTCAGACCACCGGCGATCAGCGTCTTGCGCTTCAAGCTGCGAATCGCCGCTTCTTCCTCTTCCGCGTTATCGCCGGAGGCACTCATCGGCTCCAGATCCATGCCGCACTTGGGGCAGCTCCCCGGCCCCTGCTGGACAATTTCGGGGTGCATCGGACAGGTATATGCGCGCGACGCATCCGCCGGATCGGCTCCCTTCGGCTGCGAATGGAGATAGGCCTGCGGATCGGCCACGAATTTGTCCAGGCATTTGCTGGAACAGAACAGATACGTTGTCCCCTCGTGGGGATGGGAACCGGCGTTCTTCTCCTTACTGACGGTCATGCCGCAGACCGGGTCTTTCGAGGGATCGATCAGATACGCCTCGGGATCCGCGGTGAACTTCTTTCGGCACTTCTCCGAGCAGAAGGTGTAGGTTTCTCCCTGCCACTCTGTTGTTCCACCCTTGGCGTCGGAAGTGACCTTCATACCGCATACGGGATCTTGCATAATTTAACCCTTTCTTGCAGAAAAATAAGGTTATTCGAAGAGGCTCTCCAGGTTCCCGGCGCTCTCATCTGCCTGAGCTTGCTGCCGCTGTTCGGCGGTCAGCACCTTGCGGGCATCGCTCACCGCCTGCAGGTGGCGGACCTGGATATCACCTTCTAGCGTCTGCACCTTGCGAACCAGGGCCTCGGCGTCCTTCATCGTCCAGCTGTCGCCAGCGAGCAGTTCGGACAATTCCAATCGGGCGATTTTCGCCTCGGCCATATTACGGATATTCTTCTTGCGGCAGTCGACATGAATCGCCTTGAGTCTGCTTACCTGGTCAGCGGAGAGACCGAGAGCATCGGCGCGGTCGAGATAAAACATATGCTCCATCCGCTGCTCCATCATGCCATGCATTCCGCCTCCGCCCATCATGCCGGACATATTGGAACCCATCATATCTCCCATCCCGTTACCCATCATCCCCATCCTCTGCGATTTGGAGCCTGAAGCTGGCGCAGCCATGCAGGGAGTCTGGTTTATCCCCGCCCCCTGCTGCATCATCATTCCATCGGCGGAGGTCGACGCGGCAGCTTGCGCACCAGCTGGGTGATGTGACTCATG
>JACUTW010000058.1 GCA_014859605.1 Desulfuromonadales bacterium | reverse complement strand
CTCCATTCTCGACATTTCGTGAGGTACTTTATAACTATGCGCGTCCTTTCCGGCATTCAACCGTCCGGCTCCCTCCATCTCGGCAACTACTTCGGCATGATGAAGAAGATGATCGATCATCAGGAGCAGGAAGAACTCTTCTGCTTCATCGCCAACTATCACGCCATGACTTCAGTCAGTGACGGTAAGACCCTGGCGAAAGGGACGATGGAAGCAGCTGTCAACTTTCTCGCCCTGGGGATGGATCCGGCAAAGAGTACCTTCTGGGTGCAATCCGACCTCCCCGAAGTGCAGGAGTTGACCTGGATCCTTTCCAATTTTACACCGATGGGACTATTGGAGCGCTGCCACAGCTTTAAAGACAAGACGACGCGCGGCATCGCCGCCAATCACGGCCTCTTTGCTTACCCGGTCCTCATGGCCGCCGACATCCTCCTCTTTCAGAGCGAGAAGGTGCCGGTCGGCAAGGATCAGAAACAACATGTCGAAGTCACTCGTGATATCGCCATTAAGATCAATAATGCCTACGGCGACATCTTCACCCTGCCGGAACCGGAGATCGACGACGAAGTGGCGACCGTCCCCGGCATCGATGGGCAGAAGATGAGCAAGAGTTACGGCAATGCCATCGATCTCTTTAGCGAAGAGAAAGCGCTGCGTAAACAGGTGATGCGGATCGTTACCGACCCGACCCCGGTCGAAGCGGCCAAAGATCCGGATCAGTGCAATGTTTACAAAATCTACCGCCTCTTTCTGGCCAAAGCAGAGGACGAAGCATTGCGCCAGCGTTACCTTGCCGGCGGCCTCGGTTATGGTACAGTTAAAGAAGAGCTCTTTGTCACCATCCGTGACTACTTTGCCCCTTATGCTCGCCGCCGCGCCGAGCTCCTCGCCGACCCGGAGGGGGTGCGACGCATCCTTGCCGACGGTGCTGACAAGGCGCGCGCCGTCGCCCGCAAGACCATGTTCAAGGTGCGCAAAAAAGCCGGTTTAACTTATTGAACGGATCTTTCTATGGCGATCAGTGGCAACCCGAAAAAAATGGCACAGGATCTCGCCGAAGGCTACTTTCTCATCTCTCCGCCCCTGCTCAAACAGTACAGTAGCGCTGATTTTAAAACCATCCTGTCCAATACGGCGATTGTTGCCCGCGAGTTGCGGCAGGAAGCGATCCCCCTGGACGATGTGTTGGCACTGAAATTTCGGAATATGAAGCTGTCCCGCCTGAATCAGGCCGAGATGGTGATTCGTGCTTTTTGTACAAAACGGCGCATCCCCCTTTAGGCGCGAGCGGCAAAAAAATGTTCCCCATATAAGGAGATGGTTTCCTGATATAGGGAACAGAAAAATGAATAAAGCGCCGAATTCCGACGGTTCAGGTTTGGCACAGATACTGCTGTATGTTTTTACTGAATCCCATAAGGGAAAAACTCAAACCGTTTCAGGAGGAAACAGAACATGAAAAATCTTCTCGTACTGATCGCTGGTCTCGCCCTCGTTAGCTCCCTCGCCGGTTGCGCCAAGCCGCCCCAGGAAGAAATGAACGGCACCAAAGCTGCCATCGAAGCGGCGGCTGCTGAAGGTTCGGCCAAGTATGTTGCCGAAGACAACAAAAAAGTGAACGACGAGTACGCTGCTGCCCTGGAAGAGATCAAAGTCCAGGAAGCCAAGTGGTTCAAAAACTACGACAAAGCCAAGCAGCTGCTTGCTCAGGCCAAAGCTGATGCCGACGCCCTCAAAGCCAAGACCGCTACGGTCAAGGAAGAGTTGAAGCAGGAAGCTGTTGCCGCCTTTGCCGAAGCGACCACTGCTGTCACCGACGCCAAAGCCAAACTCGAAACCGCTCCTAAAGGTAAAGGTTCCGCTGCTGACATCGAAGCGATGAAAGCTGATGCTGCCGGCATGGAAGCTGAGCTTGCGACGATCGAGCCCCTGATCGAGCAGGGCGAGTTCGTTGCTGCTTCCGAGAAAGCTGCTTCGATCCGCGACCGCGCCAACGCTATCTCGACCCAGATCGACGAAGCTGCTGCCAAAAAAGCTCGCAAGTAAACTTTAAAGAAGGACGTCATCCTTGAAATGCAGTCGTCTTAAAAGAGGGCTTCTGCTGACAGTATTGCTCGTGGTGACGGGATGTAGTGAACCGCCGGCCCCCACAGAGATCCAGCTTGCCCTCGCGCAAGAAACGGAACTCTGGCGGGCCGGTGCTTCTATTTACACCCCGGAAAGTTATCAGCAATATCTCTCGGCTCTGAACTCCGCCCGCGACCTGTATACCCGTGAGCGCTCACGCATGGTCTGGTTTCGGGACTACCAACCGGTAGCCCAGTCCTTTGCCCAGGTCCACGCCATGGGCGAGAAGATGCAGGGTGAAGTGCAGAGCGTGGCCCTGCAGCAATCGACAGAGATTACTCAGACCGCTGACGCTTTGGAAAAACGGATCATCCTCTTAAAGGAACTCTCCGGGACCCTCAAAGACCGCCGCCTGGCAATGCGCAAGCTGACACAAGCCGACATCCGCATCGAGGATGCCCGGCGACTGGCCAAGGAACGCCGCAGCAAAGAAGCCAACGAAAAACTCGAAGCAGCCCGCATCGATATTGATGCCGTGATCAAGACCATCCGCCCTTTGCTGGAGCGCTTCGCCGACCGCCAGCAAATCGCCCGCTGGAAAGCCCAGGTCGATCAAGCCCTCGCTGAATCGCGCCGTGAGGGTAAAGACCTTATCATTGTCCGCAAAGTCGATCGCCAGTTGACACTTTATCGCAAGGGGGGCCGGGTTCGCGATTTCAATGCCGGCTTCGGTTTTAACTTCCTGGCTGACAAACTCTATTCAGGAGATAAAGCCACACCGGAAGGGGAATACAAAATTGTCAAAAAACTTCCCTACAGCCGCTTTTACAAGGCCCTGCTCATCGACTATCCCAACCAGGAAGATCAGCAACGCTTTGCTCTGGCCAAAAAGAAGAAGTTGATTCCCGCCAATGTCGGGATCGGCAATTTGATCGAAATCCATGGTGGTGGCGATGACTCCATGACCAACGGCTGCATTTCACTTCAAGACCATCACATCACCGACCTCTTTGACCAGGTTGATGTCGGGACCCCGGTGTTGATTGTCGGAACCATCGATTATGACAATATCATTGCATCAGCGCTCCGCGGCCTCAACTAGAGGGCCAAACCGCTTCCGGCGCGAAGCGGGCGGCACAAAACTGCCCCGTCCCCCGCGCAAGCTCAGCTTATGGGGGACACTTATACTGGTCGTTCTGCTCCTTGTCGGCTGGCCCCTGTATGGTGGGCACCTCGCCAAGCAGCAGTCGGCTCCCAAGGCCTCCCCTTTAGCCGGAAAAGCGGCCCCGACCGATCCGGATAAGCTGCGCAAAGCCAATGAATCTTTGGCGAAAAGACTCTCTGCTCTTGCGGCCAAACCGGATGAACCGTATGTCGTCGTCGATTCTGCCCTTAACCGGGTTTATTGGTGGCAAGGTGGGGCCATGATCCGGGAGATGATCGCTTCCTGCGGCACCGGCAATATACTGGAAGACCCGAACTCAGGCCGGACCTGGGTCTTTGAAACACCGCGGGGCGAACGTAAAGTCATAGGGAAAAAGGCCGCACCGGTCTGGATGAAGCCGGACTGGGCCTTTATCGAGGAAGGGGAGCCGATTCCCAAAGACGGTTCGCGACGTGCTGAGCCCGGGGTCATGGGTGATTACGCCGTTGCCATCGGTGATGGCTATTATCTGCACGGCACCCTTTACAAACGACTGCTTGGACGTAACGTTTCGCACGGCTGCGTTCGCCTTGGTGACGACGATATCGAATTCATCTACAAGACAGCAAAAACCGGCACGCGGGTCATACTCTTCTGATGCGACACCTCATCATCTTTCTCCTGTTGCTTACCAGCCTGCTGGGCAGCCTCGCGGCTCCGGCACACGCCCTTGATGACGAACTGATCGTGCAAAATACGTTGTTGCAGGCGGAGTATGACCTGGCCCGCAAAAAAGAGGTCTATCTTTACCTCAATCTAAACAAAAAACAGTTCGACATCCGCTCCAGCGGCATGACAATTTCGACCATTCCGATTGGTGAAGTCCGGCCCTGGGGGCCCCTCCCCGAACCAGGATTGCATCTGATTGCCGACAAAGATCGGGTCCCTGAACGCGAAAAGATCCAGATCCCCCCGCCGGGCGGCGAAGAGGCCGCGAAACCGGCGGCACCTCCTAGCGCTCCGACTGCGCCCCCGGTCGTCAAAAAATTTGCCGTACAAGCGACGGAGGTGACGGATATGCCGAGTCACTACACCCTCTGGCTAGAAGGTGGCGGACGCTTAGCCATCAAATCCTTCCCCCCCGCAAGCACGAGGAAAGAGCTCTTAGCGCAGCGCTTCGCAAGACTATTTTGGAAATTTTCCCATGCATTCAAAGCGCCTTTCCAGCATTATAAGCAAGAACCTTTTACCGAGCTCCTGCTGATCCTGAGCACGGAAGATGCCCAACGTCTTTACTGGGCTCTCCCGGTCGGATCCGCCCTTTTGATTCCGGCCGCGCAACCCTGATTGCGCGGCATGGCCTCTTCTTTCAGGCAGGGCCACTATGCGCTTCCGCTTCCCCTTTTTAAAGCCATCACTTAGGACCAGACTTGTCTGGCTCATGCTTTTAATGAGTATGAGCCTGGTGATGATTCTGGTCTTTTTCTATTACCAAACCGAACAAGTTCTCTTCAACGAATTCCAGCGCAAGACTTCAGAGCTGACCCGGGCGGTGCAGATCGGGCTGGAGGGTGCAACCGCCGCCCAACTCAATGACACCAAGAGCCTCGAACGCTACTTGGGGACCCTCAACAATAAAGGGGTCAAGGAAATTTCCGTTATCAGCGTTGCCGATCGGATTGTTGCTTCGACAAGTCAAGACAACGTCGGAAAATGGATCTCGCAGCAGCGCAAAGAGTTGATCTTCAAGGCGGAACTCGGACAACCAGTGACCGATGACGGGCCGGACTATAATGTCGTCATCCCCGTTAGCTCAAAAGAAGGTCCCCTGGGTTATATCCATCTCACCCTGAATGCAGAAGATTTTTCCGGGTTTATCCGTCTCAGCCTCTTTCGACGCATCATCTCTGCCTTGGTCATTCTCACCTTGGGGACGCTGATGGCGCTGGTCCTGGCCGGGCACTACACACGCCCCCTCGAACAGGTCGTGCGCGCGGCCGAAAAGGTTGCAGAAGGTGATCTCGACCACGGAGAACGATTGCCGGTCGAGCGCAAGGACGAAATCGGCAAATTAGCACGAAGTTTTAGTGACATGATTGAAAAGTTACGAGAAGATCGGGGGCTGAGCGAACGGTTGCGACGTGCGGAGCACTTGGCCGGTATTGGTCAGGTAGCACGAAGTGTTGCCCACGAAATCAAGAATCCCCTGAACTTCATCAGTCTCTCCATCGACCACATGCTCGATACCTATCGCCCTGACGACCGGGAAAAGGGGGCGCGCTTCGAATATCTCGTACGAAATATGAAGGGAGAAATTCAGCGAATCAGCCGCTTTGCCGAATCGTTCCTGGAATATGGCCGCCCTATTGAGCTGCAATTGCGGGACACCGACGTCGTAACGATGCTTGACAGCATTCTCGAACTGGTGCAGCCTCGAGCGGGGCAGGAAGAAATTATTATCATCCGTGAATATGCCGGCCTCCCTGAACTTGCTGTCGATCCCGAACTGTTAAGGACCTGTTTTCTGAATCTGGTTCTTAATGCCTTTGATGCCATGCCCCATGGCGGAGAATTGCGGATTAATGGTGTGCTGGGCCGGGGAGAAATTGTATTGACCGTCTCAGATACCGGCAGTGGCATCGACGACCCATTGCATCAAGAAAAGATCTTTGAACCATATTTTACGACCAAACCCCAGGGGGTAGGTCTCGGCCTCGCCCTGACCCGAAAGATTATCGAGGAGCATGGCGGCAGGATTCACTGCGAAAGTCGGGCGGAGGTCGGCTGTCGCTTTATCGTCACCCTCCCCCTCCCCTGCTTCGAGAAGAGCGTATGAAGATCAAAATATTGGTCGTGGATGACGAACCCTTGCAGCGGGAGATTTTACAGACCATTCTCAGTGGCGAAGGGTATGACACCGAGACCGCAGAGTCGGCGGAAGTCGCCCTGATCATGTTAAAGAAGCTCGATCCGGATGTCATCCTGACTGATCTTAAAATGACCGGGATGGGCGGCCTTGAATTCCTTCAGTCCCTGCCGGAAAAATCGGTGCCGCCGGCGGTCATCGTCATCACCGCTCACGGCACCATCTCTTCCGCGGTCGAAGCGGTCCGCCTCGGCGCCGCCGATTATCTCACCAAGCCGATCGACAAAGAGAAGATCCTCTTTGCCGTGCAGAAAGCCTCGGAACGGAGCAAGATCCTCAAAGAGAATCTGCGTCTGCGCACCGAGCTCTTCAGCCGCTTCAAGATTGACGGGATCGTCGGCATCTCGCCGCGCATCCGGCAAATTGTCGATGTGTTGCGCCGCGTCGCTGATTCCTCTTCGACGATCATGATCCGCGGTGAAAGCGGCACCGGCAAAGAGTTGATCGCCCGCGCCGTCCATTACAACAGCCCTCGTTGCGGCCGCCCTTTCACAGCCCTCAATTGCGCCGCCATCCCCGAGAACCTCTTTGAAAGCGAACTCTTCGGCTATGAAGCCGGCGCCTTTACCGGCGCCACCGGTCGTCGTGAAGGGCTGATCGAAGCGACGCAAGGGGGGACGCTCTTCCTTGATGAAGTCGGCGATATGCCGATGACCATGCAGTCGAAACTTCTACGTGTGTTGCAGGATCGCGAGATTCGTCGCATTGGCGGCAAGGAGACGATCCGCGTTGATCTGCGCATTTTATCCGCTACCAACAAGAATCTCGAAAAAGAGGTGGAGAAGGGGACTTTTCGGGAAGACCTGTACTACCGACTCAATGTCGTCTTCATTGAAATGCCGCCTCTGCGGGAACGTTGCGAAGATATCCCCGATCTCGTTGCCACTTTCGTGCGCAAGTACAATCAGGAGTTCGGGCGGAGAGTGAACGATGTCAGCCGCGATGCCCTGAAAGCGCTGGTCGAATACCGCTGGCCGGGGAATGTCCGCCAGCTGGAAGCAGTGATTGAACGCTCTGTCCTGCTCAGTGACGGTGGTACTTTAACCCTCGATGACATCGGCGGCCTCCTGGTCGGGCGCAAGCCCAGCAACCTTCTCGGCATTGATCTCCCCGAAGAGGGGCTCGACTTTGAAGCGTTGGAGAAGGATTTACTGCAAAAGGCGTTGCAGCGGACGGGTGGCGTCGCCAGTAAAGCGGCCAAGCTCTTGAAGATGAGCTACAAAACCTTCCTGTACCGCATCGAAAAGTTTGCGTTGAAGGCAGAAGGGCCGGAGAAGGACGAATAGTCAGTTTCTATCCCGTGGAGAGTTCGCCCCGTAAACAGGCGCGAAGGTTTTGACATTTCAGTCAAAACCGCTAGAATGTCAAAATAACTCTCATGTCCAGAACACCACGCCAGGAGGATTGACCATGCGCGTTTTCTGTCTCGGTACACTCTCTGTTGTTCTGCTTCTGCTCCTTGCTGCCTGCACTCCTGCCGTATGCCCGACAAGTATCCCGGGAACGGTCCACGTCGCCTCTTATGTCGACGGCAAAGGCGAGACCGGCATAACCGGCCGGGTGATCATGGGTGAGGGCAGCGCTGGACTTGCTGATGCTTATGTCAATATTTACGCCGACACGGTCTCCAACCTCCTCGGCCCGTCCCATACCATGTCCAGTCCGACCGACGCCAATGGTCATTATCAGGTAAATCTGCCGCCGGGAACCTACTTCGTCGTTGCCCGCAAACGCGGCAGCGGTAATCCGACGGGGCCCCTCTCCCCCGGCGATTACTACTCCGAGCACCAGCGCGTCGTGACCGATGTCGTTGCCGGCAAGCTGGCAGTTGTCGATCTGCCGGTCGTACTGATCAGCAATCCGATGTTCTTCAAGCGCGATGTTGCTTCGCTGGAGACCGATACCGCCATTCGCGGTCGCATCGTCGACAAAGAAGGGAAACCGATCTTCGGCGCCTTTGGCATGGCTTACAACGATACCGACCTGAAGCGCCTGCCGGATTACGTTTCAACCCTTTCCGATAACGACGGACGCTTTACGATTTATCTCCCTAAGGGGGGAAGTTACTATCTCTCGGCTCGCATTCACGTTTATGATATGCCGCGCCCCGGCGAGCCCTATGGCAGAATCGAAGAAGCGGTGACGGTAGAGAAGGGGCAACGCAGCGAAGAAATAACGATTGTCGTCGAACCCTTTAGCGGTGAATATCAAAGCGGCAAGTCCCGCCGACCTTACTGATCGCCGCTAGTCACGCTCGAAAGCTACGGAGATGACAGGGAAGACCTGTCATCTCCTTTTTTATCCGGCTCTGTTTGGCCTGGATCTGGTCTTTATTCAATGCCTGAATTTCATCTTGAACGCTTCCCCAATGGTTTACGTTTGCTGACGATCGAAATGCCGCACCTGCACAGCGCCGAGATGCTTTGCTATGTCGGCGTCGGCAGCCGTTACGAAGCCGAACACGAAGGGGGAATCTCGCATTTTCTCGAACATATGCTCTTTCGCGGCACCGAAGATTATCCCAAAAGTTTCTGCCTCGAAGCTGCCTTCGAATCGATCGGCGGCGCCGTCAATGCCAGTACCGACGCTGAAGCCACCTGCTATCACACAAGATTTCACCCGGATCGCCTTGACCTCTGCGCACAACTCTTCGCTTCCTTGCTGCGCCGACCGCTCTTAGAGGGGATCGAAGTGGAGCGCCGCATCATCATCGAAGAAGCTCTGGAGGATTATAACGAACAGGGGATCGAGATCAATGCTGACAACCTCACCTCCCGTCTCCTGTGGCCGGGGCATCCCTTGAGCCAGCCGACGATCGGCACCAGCGACTCGCTGGCAGCGATGAGCATTGCCGCCCTGCAGCGTCATCACCAGACCTTCTACACGCCGCACAACACGGTGATTGCCGTGGCCGGTGCTATTACCCACACGAACGCGCAGCAAGCAATCAGTGCCGCCTTTGCAAACTGGGAAGGTCAACCGGCGCCGCCCCCCAATCCCTGGTCAGAACCTGCCACGGAACAGGACGTACCGGAAAGTGTCTGGGTGCACGACTCCGATTCACAGGTCGGCGTTCAACTCGCCTTTCGTTTACCGGGACGCAGCGATGCCCGCCAGATGGAGCTGCGTGTCCTGCGCCGCCTCCTCACCTGCGGCGGCACCTCGCGTCTGCTGCTCCGCCTGCGCGAAGAGTTGGGGCTGACCTACAGTGTTGATGCCGCTCTTTCCCTCTTTGCCGAAAGCGGCTGTCTCTCCATCGATTTAGCTGTCGCGCCGGAGAATCTGGTGGCAGCGATTCGGGAAGTCCTCGCTGTTCTAAACGAGATTCGCACCACCCCGGTCAGTGCAGAAGAACTGGAACGCCTCAAGGCAACCTATCTTTACGATCTTGATTTCTCGCAGGATCATACCGACGAAATGGCGACCCGTTACGGTTGGGGGGAGATATGCGGCACCCTGCGGACGACGGAAGATGATCGCCAGGATGTCATCGCTATCACAGCAGACTCACTGCAAAAAGCCGCATGGGAACTCCTCACCCCGCAGCGTTTGAAGTTGGCCGTCGTCGGTCCCTTCCGCCGTCGCGATCAGGGAGAGATTGCCGCCCTTCTCAACGCCTTCGGGAAAATAAACGAACCGACCGCCACAAAGAAAGTTCCTTGCGAGACGGTATGAGTCAAACCTTTCAACATAAGTGTGAATATCTTCTTTTTCTCCTCCTCTCCGCCTTTGTCCGGACGCTGCCGCTGGCACTGGCTTTACTCCTGGGACGAGGGCTCGGCACTCTGATCTATTTTGCCCAACCGCGGCGGCGCAGCAAAGCAAGAACAAATCTGCGCCTCGCCTTTCCGGAGAAGAGCGAAGAAGAATGTCGGCGGCTCTTACGGGAAAACTTTCGTCAACTTGGTCAGACCGGCATCGAGATGCTCCGACTCGATCTCTACCGGCATCCACAAATGATCAAGAAGTCCTTTGCTATCAACGGCATCGAAGAGGTGCAGCGAGCGCTGGCCGGTGGAAAAGGGTGCTTTCTCCTCACCGGTCATATCGGTTTTTGGGAAGCGGGCTGCATCCTGCTGCCGCTGCACGGTGTCCCCACCGATTTAATCTACAAGCAGATGAAGAATCCTTATGTCGAAAAGCGCATTCTGGCGCTGCGGGAAGTCACCGGCACCCGCGCCATCGAAAAGAGGCGCGCTGCCCGCAAAATCCTCCGCTCCCTGAGCGACAACCGCGCCGTTGCTGTTCTCATTGACCAGCGGGTCTCGCGCCGTGAAGGGGTTCAGGTCAATTTTTTCAACCGGCCGGTCAATGCGACACCGATCATCGCCACGATGGCGATCAAGCAGGGGACACCGATTGTTCCGGCCTTCAGTCGTCGCCTCCCCGGCCACCGCTACGAAATCACTTTTGCGCCGATGATCACCTTCCCGCAGGAAAATAATCCGGCGGCGGAGACAGTGATTGCCGCGACCCAGCTCCTCACCGATCAGATCGAGGCGGCGGTGCGACGGAGCCCGGAGCAGTGGTTCTGGGTCCATGACCGCTGGCGGCCGTAGGGCTCTTCTTTCCTCCTTGCCAGTGGCCAGCGCCTGTGCTACATAAAAAACTCAAGTCTAATCCATTGCATGGAGGCGTTCATGAATATCCATATTGTCCCCCTGGCCTCGCCAAAAACCAAATGCAGCGACGAAACCAAGCTCGGTTTTGGCAAGCTCTTTACCGACCGGATGTTTGTCATGGAGTACAGCGCCGGACAGGGCTGGCACTCGGCCCGCATCCAGCCTTACGGCCCCTTTGCCCTCGATCCCGCTTGCGCCGTCCTGCACTATGCGCAGGAGATCTTCGAAGGATTGAAAGCCTTTCGCCGCCCGGATGGTCAGATCTCCCTGTTTCGTCCCCAAGATAATGTCCGGCGCTTCAATCGCAGCGCCGAGCGGATGAGCATGCCGACTGTCGATGAAGGCTTTTTCCTGCGGGCGATCAAGGAGTTGGTCAAACTCGAAGAAGGCTGGATCCCGCAAAGTGAAGGGACGAGCCTTTATATCCGCCCGACGATGATCGCCACCGATCCCTACCTCGGCGTCCGCCCTTCCGAGACCTATCTCTGTTATGTCATCCTCTCCCCGGTCGGCGCCTACTATTCCGGCGGCCTCGCCCCGGTCAAGATCTGGATCTCCGATGAATACGTCCGCGTCGCCCCCGGCGGTACCGGCGAAGCCAAGACCGGCGGCAACTATGCCAGCAGCCTCAAGGCCTCACAGGAAGCGGCGCAGAAGGGTTATGATCAGGTCCTGTGGCTCGACGGCGTCGAACGCAAATATGTCGAAGAGGTCGGCAGCTCGAATATCTGCTTTCTTTATGACGGCAAGGTCGTCACCTCCCCGCTCAATGGGACGATTCTCGACGGCATCACCCGCCGCTCGGTTCTGGCCCTGGTCAAAGATTTCGGTCTGACCGTTGAAGAGCGCGCCCTCTCCATCGATGAAATCCTCGACGGCGTCAGCAGCGGCCGCCTTACCGAAGCCTTCGGCACCGGCACCGCTGCGGTCGTCTCGCCGGTCGGGCAGTTCACTTATCGTGATCGCACCGTCACCTTCGGCGACGGCAAATCGATCGGCGCTTTGACCATGAAACTCTATCAAACCCTCACCGGCATCCAGACCGGCAAGGTCGCGGACCAGCACGGCTGGAACGAGATCTTCTGATTTACGCTCTTTGTAAAATGACCTAAGCACGGGGCGGCTCAGCCATGAGCCGCCCCGTTTTCGTTCGGCCACGAGCCCTGAAACGGCGGGCATTTTAGTTGAATGAATCGTTTCAAACGGTTAGGATGCGGACTTAATTTGCTCAGTACCCCACGCGCGTCATCTGAACACCACTAAAGGATAAAACCGAATGGCCCGCACCAAAGCAGAGTCGACCAGCAAAGAAGAGCCGCTCGAAAAGCAGCTCTGGAAAGCCGCCGACAAGCTGCGCAAGAACATCGATGCTGCCGAATACAAGCATGTGGTGCTGGGGCTGATCTTCCTGAAATACATCTCCGACTCCTTCGAGGAGATGTTTGCCAAGCTGCCCAACATCGGCAGCTTTGTCGATGAAGCGATGGATGTTATCGAGAAGGAAAACCCTTCGCTCAAGGGGGTGTTGCCCAAGGTCTTTGCCCGGCAAAATCTCGATCCCGCCAAACTCTTCCTGAATACGCAGATTCCGGCGGCGCTGTGGTTCATGAACCGCGCCCGCAATAACGGCCACCCACGCAAAGGTGAAATCCTCTTCATCGAGGCGCGTAACCTCGGCCATCTCATCAACCGCCGCACGAAGGAACTCTCGTCCGAGGACATCCAACGATTTTGATCATATCCTTGAACTGGAGCGGCAAAAGCGTAACCAGAGCTTTGATGAAGAAATCTGTCGGGAGCAGGCGTTGGATCTTCTCGACCTGTCAGCGCTGAAAGCTCGTTTCTCTGCCCTGGGCAAGCCACTGGACGAAGAGAAGCTCAAGAATATCAAGCTCATTCAGCTGGAACAGGGCACCCTTTACCCGACGCAAGGGTTGATGATCCTGCTTGGTCAGTATCCGCATGTGGTCACCAAATGCGCCCGTTTCAAGGGGACCGACATGAGCGTCTTTCTCGATCGCAAGGAATACAGCGGCGATCTCTTTACGCAATTGGAGCAGGCCGAAGCCTTTATCAAAAACCACATCAATCTGCGCGGAGAAATCAAGGGGTTGCAGCGCACCGATACTTTCGAAATCCCCGAGGCGGCCCTGCGCGAAGCCTTGATCAATGCCGTAATCCACCGTGACTACACCAACCAGGGGCGTGACATCAAGGTGGGGGTTTATGATGATATCGTCAACATTGTCTCCCCCGGTGGGTTCCCCAATACCCTCACCGCCGAGGCTCTGACCGAGGGACGCTCGGAAATCCGTAACCGTGTGGTTGCCCGTGTTTTCAAGGAACTTGGTTATATTGAGCAATGGGGCAGCGGCATCCAGCGCATCAAAAAGACCTGCACTGACCACGGCTTGGCTGAACCACGGATTCGGGAAAAAGGGGATTTTGTCGATGTGGAGTTCTACCGGCCAGTGGCGGATAGTATCGGATTACCGGCGGATAGTGACCGAATATGCCCGATTGCGCCCGAATACGTCCGATTAGCAGACGAAATCACTTCTGATAGTATCGGAAGGGTATCGGATAGTATCGGAAGGGTATCGGAAAAACAACGGCGGATTCTGGAATATATGCAAGAGCAACAAACCATTACCTCTAAAACAGTGGAAAGTCTTGTTGCTGTAAAAGAGGCAATGGCAAGGCGCATCCTCAAAAAAATGAACGAAAAAGGCTTGATTGTGCGCAAAGGCCAAGGGCGCAGCACCTACTATGTCCTCATGAAAGCGAAGCAGGGTGAGGGCGATGCGTGAGGTGCGGAGTATGGATTTTTTGCTATCGCAAAATGCGATACCTTCGAAAATGGAATTAGGCTATTGAAGAGAACAAGTTGCTGGTGCAAACGGGAGAGAAGGGAACGAAAGAATGAAGAGAATCCGCATCAAAGAACTCCTGGCCGAGACGACCAGCCAACCCGCCGTCACTGTCTGCGGCTGGGTGCGGACGATCCGCCGCGGCAAGGAGGTGGCCTTTATCGAGCTCAACGATGGCTCGTGCCTGACCTCGTTGCAGATCGTCGCCGCTCCCGACCTTGCCGGCCTGGATGCGTCCGGGCTCGGCACCGGCGCCTGCCTGACGGTACAGGGGGAACTCCTCCCCTCCCCGGCCAGCGGTCAGACCTGGGAACTGCGTGCCACCGCCCTCACCCTCCTCGGCCCGGCCGACGAAAGCTTCCCGTTACAGAAGAAGCGGCACTCCCTCGAATATCTCCGTTCCATTGCCCATCTTCGTCCCCGCGCCAACACCTTCAGTGCCGTCTTCCGCCTGCGCAGCGCCCTCTCCTTTGCCGTCCACCGCTTCTTCCGCGAGCGCGGCTTCACTTATGTCCATACGCCGATCATCACCGCCAGCGACTGTGAAGGGGCCGGGGAACTCTTTCGCGTCACCACCCTCGACCCGCAAGCGCCGCCGCTGCGCGACGGCCAGGTCGACTGGAAGGCCGACTTCTTCGCCGAAAAGACCGGGCTGACCGTCTCCGGACAACTCGAAGGGGAACTCTGCGCCCTCGCCCTTGGCGATATCTACACCTTCGGGCCAACCTTCCGCGCCGAAGATTCCCACACCAGTCGCCATGCCGCCGAATTCTGGATGATCGAGCCGGAGATGGCTTTTGCCGATCTCAGCGATGACTGCGCCTTGGCGGAGGATTTCCTGCGTTACCTCGTCACCTTTGCCCTCAACGAATGCGGCGAAGACCTGAGCTTCTTTAACGACCGCATCGAACCGGGGCTCATCGTCCGCCTCGAAGCCCTCGCCACCGCTTCCTTTGCGGCCATGACCTACACTGAGGCGGTGGAGCGGTTACTGCGCAGCGGCAAATCCTTCGAATATCCGGTTTCCTGGGGCTGCGATCTGCAGAGCGAACACGAACGCTTCCTCACCGAAGAGATTATCGGCGGCCCGCTCTTTGTCACCGACTATCCGGCCGAGCTCAAAGCTTTCTACATGCGCCTCAGCGACGATCAACGCACCGTCGCGGCGATGGATCTTTTGGTGCCGCGGGTCGGCGAGATTATTGGCGGCAGTCAACGGGAAGAACGGGAGGAGGTGCTGCGGGCGCAGATGATGCGCAAGGGAGTGTCACAAGAAGCACTGTGGTGGTATCTCGAAACCCGCCGCTGGGGAAGCTGTCCGCACGCCGGCTTTGGCCTCGGCTTCGAACGGCTGATCATGTACCTGTCGGGGATGGAGAATATCCGCGATGTTATCCCCTTTCCGCGCACGCCGGGGAGTGCCAAATTCTAAAGAAAAAGAGGCCCGTGAATCTGCATTCACGGGCCTCTTTTTGGCCTGGACAGGGATTATTTGCCTTCACTTCACCCCTCGTCAAAGGCAAACGACTCCTCCCCTTCATAAATCGCCGGACCAAAAGCGAGAATCGGGAAGAAGATAAAACCGAGAAAACAGAGGGCGAAGCCGAAGAGCGGGGGCTTGCCGAACTTCTCGGCAAGGCGAATGTGCATGACCACCATAAAGTAGATATTCACCACCGGCAAAAAGAACATCAGCAGCCACCAACTCGGGCAACCGGCAATCTGCAACAGGACGAAAAGGTTGTAGATCGGGATCAGGCTCTTCCAGCCCGGCTGGCCGGCCTTGACAAAGACCTTCCAGAAGGAGGCGATGATGAGCAGGATAATGAGCAGGCCACCGCCGAGCAAAGCCAAGGCCAGCATCTCCGAGCCCGGGTCCGGAGGAGCCGGAGTCGCCACCGGACGCGGCGGCGCCGGTTTTTTCTCTACAGCCGCTGGCGCAGCCGGCGCCGGTGCAGATTCCACCGGGGGCACAGCCGCCGTTGCCGGTTTTTTTTCTTCCGGGGCAGCGGCGGGGGCGGTTGTTGCCGGCACTTTGACACTCTTAGCAACCGTTTTACTCTTCGCAACCTGCTTCTTTTTAGCAAAGGTCTTTTGCAGGTTGATCTCTTCCGGAGAAAAAGTGATCAAGCTGTCGCGATTGAGCAGGACATAAATCTGGCCCTCTTCCTGCCAGACCTTTTGCGCTTCGATGATCCCGCCATCCGCCAGATAGACAGAGCGCGCCAGAACAGCCGTCGCCAGGGTCGCATTCAGCAACAACGCCAGCAGCAAAAGATGCCAAATTCTCCTCATATTCTTCACTCCCTTCATGATGATAACAAAGGACACCGTCACAAATGCGTCGATACTAACAGCTCATAACGATTCTTTCCACTTTTCAATTCCCACTTTTGTTACACCTCAGAAAAATCAGAATGCCACGGAGAACTTCAGATTATCGGATTTTTCTTACATCGGGGAGAGGACGAGGAGTAAGCCCCTGGCAAAGTCGTGGGCTTACTCAAGGGGAATTATCTCTACAACTCGTCTTTCGGATAGGGTCTCAGGCCAAGAAGGATCTCGGCTTTTTCGGTAAGCGGCTGATCCATGAGGTATTGCTCGGAATATTTGGCGAGTTGATCGCGAAGGAGCGCATAGACCGCAACCCGATCCTGGCTAGTGTCGATTTCAAGACACTTGCTCTTGCTCTTGAACAGCTCAACCGTTGGCATCGTCTCGGCTTTGAAGGTATCGAACCTCAGTTTCATGGCCTCCACATTATCATCAGCCCGGCCGGAGTACCTGGCGCGGCCCAGAATGCGCTGTTCGAGAACGGCGAAAGGACACTCGAAATACAACATGGTGGGAAGTTCCGCTGCCCTGCCAAAGACCTCGTACCACGCCTCCAGGTTGGAGAGCGAGCGGGGGAAGCCGTCGATCAGGAAGTTTCTCTTGCCGGTGGTTCTGGTGGTTCGCTCCATGGCGTCTTTAAGCAGGCGCACTACGATTTCGTTGGGCACCAGTTTACCGGCGGCGATGTATTCCTTGATGATCTCGGTGGTCGGCCCACCGGCTTTCTGCTCTGCGCGCAGCAGATCACCAGTGGAAAGGTGCGTCCAGCCCAGCTGAATTTCCGCGAGCTCACACATGGTTCCTTTGCCAGCGCCGGGACCACCGAGCACGTAGACGACATTAGGTTCGGGACAAGATTCTCTCGGGTCACAATAATGGATCACCACTTTGGGCGCTGGGGCGACACCCATTTTGTAAACGTTCCACTCGCGATCCGTGGGCGGCAATTCGTCATCACAGGTGATTTCATAGGCGAGATGGCCATCAAGCCGGCTGATGCGCCAGGAGTTGTAACTGTTGGAGTAGGAAATGGCGGGGCTTCTGGCCGCCTTGCCATCGGCACGATCCCAGGCCAATTTGCCGTTCCAGGAACCGGGGCTCGACAACACACCTGATTCGGACGTGGTGGGAGGCGCGGCCGACGGCACATAAAGGCCATCAACCTCAGGCAGGCCGGATCCGGAGACTTCAATAAACAAGGTGTTGGGTTCGATAGTGGTTGTTTCGGTCATAAGAACTCTCCTGGTCGGTTAACGATTATGAGGGAGCATACGTTGGACGCGCCCCCCAAAGCAAGACGGGCTGCCGTTTGCGGCCGCCCGTCTCTTATCCTCTCACTTCCCCCATTTTTGTTTGATTCTCTCCACCGCTTCGATCACATTCTCCTTGTGCCCGAACGCGCTCAGTCGGAAGAACCCTTCGCCGCTCGGGCCAAAGCCGGAGCCTGGCGTGCCGACGACGTTGCATTCATTGAGGAGCTTGTCAAAGAAATCCCAAGAGCTCATGCCGCCCGGGGTCTTGAGCCAGATATAGGGGGCGTCGACCCCACCAAAACAGGTGATTCCGGCGGCGTTGAGCCCCTCGCGGATAATGCGGGCGTTGTCCATGTAGTAGTCGATAATCTCTTTGGTCTCTTTCCACCCCTGCTCGGAGTAGACCGCGGCAGCAGCGCGTTGCACCGGGTAGGAGGCGCCGTTGAACTTGGTGCTAGTACGACGATTCCACAGCTTGTTGAAGCTGTACTTCTCGCCCGTGCTGGTCGTCCCCATGACCTCTTCCGGCACGACGACCAGGCCGCAACGGACGCCGGTGAAGCCGGCGGTCTTGGAGAAGGAGCGGAACTCAATGGCGCACTTCTTCGCCCCTTCGATCTCGTAGATCGAATGCGGGATCTCGGGGTTGGTGATAAAGGCTTCGTAGGCGGCGTCAAAGAAGATCACCGCGTCGTTAGCATTGGCGTAATCGACCCACTTCTTCAGTTCGGCCTTGCTGGCGACGGTGCCGGTCGGGTTGTTAGGGAAGCAAAGGTAGATAATGTCGACCTTCGACGTCGGCAGGGAGGGGATGAAGTTGTTCGCCTCGTTGCAGGGGAGGTAGACGATATTCTCGTAGTAGCCCTTGTCGTTGGCTTCGCCGGTGCGGCCGACCATGACGTTGGTGTCGTTGTAGACCGGATAGACCGGATCGCCGATGGCGACGATGTTGTCGAGGGCGAAGATATCGAGGATGTTGGCGCAGTCGCACTTGGAGCCGTCGGAGATGAACATCTCGGAGGTCTTAATCTCGACGCCGAGGGGGTTATAAGCCTTGGCGATAATCGTATTAATCAGCCAGTCATACCCCTGCTCCGGGCCGTAGCCGGCGAAGTGGTCGGTGGTACCGAGGTCGTCGACGGCGGCGTGGAAGGCCTTGAGAACGGTCGGGGCGAGAGGGCGGGTGACATCGCCAATGCCGAGGCGGATGACCTTGGCTTCAGGGTTGGCAGCAGCGAATTCACGAACGCGGCGGCCGATTTCGGGAAAGAGGTAGCCGGCTTTGAGTTTGAGGTAGTTGTCGTTGATATGAGCCATGTAGAAATTTCTCCGGGAAAAAATGTAGGGGCGCAGCATGCTGCGCCCGCTTTTGATT